>MNDE01000025.1 GCA_001914785.1 Acidobacteria bacterium 13_2_20CM_57_17
CATAGCCCAGGAAAGAATCGATCGGATCATACTGTCTTTGAAGGAAAGAAGGGGCAGCACTCCGATCAAAGAGCTACTCAATGTCAAATTTGGGGGTGTGCGAATAGAAGATGTGCACAGTTGCTTCGAGCGACTTCACGGCCGGATTCTGCTCGAACGACTGTCTCCCAGTTGGCTGATCCTATCTGATGGATTCAAGAAATCCCGACTCTTGCTGGCTGCAAAAAGATCCATGGATATCCTTGTTTCGTTGACCATTCTCATGATCGTCTCGCCCCTTATACCGTTGATTGCATTGGCGATCTATTTGGACAGTGGCGGCCCGATCTTCTTCCGCCAAATGCGCGCCGGGCATAAAGGACATGAATTTGAACTGCTTAAATTCAGATCTATGATCCAAGACGCAGAGAAGGATGGGCCACGCTGGGCGGAACAGAGTGACAGCCGAATCACTCGGATCGGTCGAATCCTACGGAAAACTCGACTGGATGAAATCCCACAGCTATTCAATGTGCTTCGCGGCGAGATGAGCCTCGTGGGACCGCGTCCAGAACGGCCTTACTTCTGTGACCAACTTGAGAAGGAGATCCCCTTCTACAACCTTCGGCACTCGATCCGGCCTGGTCTAACGGGATGGGCACAGGTGAGGTTTCGCTACGGCGCCAGCCTCGATGACGCCAAAGGGAAACTCGAATTTGACTTGTTTTATTTGAAAAACATGTCGCTGCTCGTTGATTGTGCAATTCTATTTGAGACTGCCAAGGTTGTGATCCTTGGACGGGGCGCGCAGTAAGCAGTAAATATGTACTTCTGATTCGGTCGCGGAATCTCCCGCCGCCGGCCTGCTTTTAAGATGGGGAATATCCTAGCCTGCTCTGGGAAACAATTTTCTTCTTTACAGGGACCAAACCTGGAGTTCGCTTCTCGATTCATTGAAAACAAGGCACTTAATCAGTGCTCCCATTCCTCACATGGCAGGCCACATGCTCAAATTACACCTGCAGAGCCTCTAACAAAAACCGACTGAAGGGACCGTAGAAGTATGATTGAGAGAGTTAAGAGCTGTGTGATCAGAACTCTTCTGGTAGCGGTCCTTGGATACGTTCAAGTCGGCTTCGGTCAAGATGCAGGGACGGGAGCCCAAGCCAACCAGAAGAAGCCGCCTGTTCAAGAGAAAAACGTCGATTCGAAGGGGTCTCAAACGGCCCCTGGACAGATTGCGACACCGAGCGACTTCGTCATCGGCGCATCCGATGTCCTGAACGTCAATGTTTGGAAAGAGCCCGAAATATCGCAGAGCGTCGTCGTGCGACCGGACGGGAAGATTTCGCTTCCACTAATTGGAGAGCTACTCGTTAGCGGGCTGACTCCTGTGCAAGCCCAGACTTTGCTGGCCAACAAGTTGCAATCTATTCTAACGAACCCCCAAGTTACAGTGACAGTGACGGAGATCCGGAGCAGAATGGTGTCCATTACCGGCGAGGTGGTCAAGCCAGGGGCATATCCGCTGCTAGTCCCAACCACCATACTGCAGTTGATCACGAACGCCGGGGGGCTCGGGCAATTTGCGAACAAGAAGGGCATCTTCGTATTGAGAACGGTGGATGGGAAACAACAGAGGATTCCGTTTAATTATTCGCGTGTCATCAAGGGCGAGAAACCGGAGCAGAACATACTGCTGTACCCTGGTGACACGGTCGTGGTGCCATGAGACAGAACAGTGATAGTAACCTTTTCGGTTCATGGATGCGGATGGCGGTCTGCCTCTTCGTTCTGAGCAGCTGCAGTACCGTCCTTGTTGCACAGGAAAACCCCGACAAGCCAGCTCCTTCGACGGAGTCCCATGATGTCAAGCCAGCTGCTTTGGTGATGCCTAACTATTCCCAAAATATCGCACTGCTCGGCACGGATCAGCGGTACGTGGATCTTGAGACATTGCAAACGAGGCGGCGTACATTCTTCATGTATGGCATGGGAGTTTCGGAATCATACGTCAACAGTTTTCAGGAGAATTCCGGAGGTCAGGACAACAGCCAATTCCTCCTAAGTCCGCATGTTGCCATCATTAACGCAAGTAATCACTCCTCGTTTAGCCTCCAATATGCGCCCTCCGTCCTGCAGAGCACCTCAGGTGTGTCGAGTCGCCAAGTGTTTCATGCCGGAACCATTTCATTTGGCCAGCCGATAGCACCGAATTGGGTGCTGCAGTTGAGCAGCTCGAACTCCTACGGAACGGATTCATCTCGATTGCTGAGTCCACTGGCGTTTGAGGTCAATAAAGGGGTTCTGGTCGTAGATCCCAGTTCGGCGGTTTTCCAGCTCAATCGAGGCAAAGTGTTTGCAACAGCGAATAATGTTGGCTTCACCTGGCAGAGAAGCGCTTCGCAAGTGATGAGTTTCTCCGCCGGGGAATCCTATTTTTCATCATTGGGTGCGGGCCCAAGTAGCAGCTCGACTTCCGCTCAAGTGTCCTTCTCCGCAGCGGCATCGCTGCGCACGTCATTCAATGTCGGGGGCAACTACTACCACCAAGCATTGTCCCTGGTAAGTTGTGACGGCTATGGCTTTAGCGTCGGAGTTTCGCGTCAAGTTGGTCGCAATATCAATCTATCTGCTGCCGCGGGCCCCGAGTTTGTAACTGCTGGATGCGGCCAAGGAGTTAGTGGGAATTACTTAATTACTATCTCTTATACCTTGAGCCGAAGATCCCGGATGGGACTTACGGCTAACCGCTCCTACATGACCAACTATTTGGCGAATACGCAATGGAGCGACACTGTTGCGGCTACGTACGGCAGACAACTTTCGGAATCTTTCCAGATTAACGTGAACTCAGGCTGCGCACGGAGCGTTCGCACGCTCGCTGGTTTGGGAACCTATGTTGGCTATTTCGCCGGGGCTGATCTTTCCTGGAAGCTGTCGCGTACCATCGCCCTCGGAACATCATATAGGCGCTTCGAACAAGTTTCCGGTGGGCCGATGCAAGGGCAGAATGCAGCATTGATCTCGCTGGAATGGAACCCGCTTCCAACGCGAATCGTTAAGTGAGCGAACGGCTGAGACTGACAAGGTTGTGACCGATTGAGATGCTATTGATTGCCTAACTGGCGCGGCAAAGGAAGAAATAGATGGATTCTCCAACGACGGAACTGTCTCTGGCCCAGGTACAAGAGTACTTGCAAGCTGTCCGACGCGATAAATGGTGGGTTTATTTAATGACAGTTGGTTTTACCCTTACCGCGTTCGTTGGGATCGCGCTCTTGCCTAACAAATATAAGGCTACGACGACCGTCGAGGTGGATCCTCAAAGGGTGCCAGAACAATTTGTCTCGGAACTCGTGCGGGTAAGCCCTTTGGATCGGCTGCAAACCATCAGCCAAGAGGTATTGAGCGAGACTCGCTTGCAGAAGGTCATTGATCAGTGGCACCTCTACCCCCAATTGCGAACGTTCACGCGTGAGGCAGTTATTGAGCAGATGAGGAACGACGTCGTGATCGACGTCAGGCAGTCTGGAGGCGGCTTGGCTCTTTTCTCGATTACTTATCAGGGAAAGGATCCTGACATCGTTGCCAGGGTGACAAATCAGCTGGCTTCGGACTTTATCGAATGGAATCTCAAGAGCCGGGAGCAACATGCAGTCGGAACAACGGAATTTTTGAATTCGCAATTGCAAGAGGCAAAGAAGGCGCTCGAAGAGCAGGAAAATAATTTGCGTCAATACAAGATGTCGCATCTTGGGGAATTGCCGCAGCAACAAGAAGCTCTTCTCCATACTCTGTCGAGCTTGCAGGCAGAGTTGCAGGTGAATGCGGCGAATTTGAATCGGCTCGATGAGGAACGATTGACTCTCACGCGGCTACCGGACTTTGTGCCGATGTCAGGAGGCAATCCTCAACCGGTGTCCGAACGGGCGCAATTGGAAATGGAGAAGAACCAGCTCGAAACGAGGCTTGGTGAACTTCGCCGACGCTACACCGACAAGTTCCCTGAAGTGCAGGATCTGGTGAGACGACTGAATCATGTCAATGAGAGTTTAACTGCGCTTCCGGCCGACAGATCTTCTGAGACTGCTGCTTCGACTTCGACCAAGCCCACCGCAACGGCACTGCGGCTCGAAGTTATCAGCAGGGAAATGCAGCGTTTGAAAGAAGAGCAAAGACGAATCCAGGGACAAATCGCGACCTATCAGGCTAAGGTCGAGGCAATCCCACGGCGCGAGCAGGAAATGGTCGATCTTACACGCAACTACGATATTTCGAAGACCCGTTATGAGTCTTTGCTGGGCAAGAGCTATGCCGCAGACATGTCGAATGAGCTCGATTCCCAAGAAAAAGGGGAAAGATTTGTTATCTTGGATCCGGCTCGTGTTCCCGAGAAACCCTTCAAACCGAACCGTCGCAAGCTCATGGCATTCTCATTCTTTATGTCGTTTTTTTGTTCCGTCGGCGTGGTGATCATAAGAACATACCTCGATCCCCGCGTCAAAACAGAGAGGGAGATTCGTGTTGTGTATCCCGAGCCCATTCCTTTGCTAGCGGCCATTCCTCATATTCAATCTACTATAGAACGTCGAAGGCATCTGCGGTTCGTCGCTTTCGCTGTGAGCTTTTCGATTCTCGCGATCGGTGCTGTAGCAGGACTCCTATGGAAGATTCACCCAATTCTCTAATAGTTTGGTCAAATTTGGCCTGTCCAACTAATAGCTTAAGGAGTGTTCGGCAGCATTGTTTTCTTGCCGCGGCTCGGAGAACTGGCACTTGAGCGATTCTTGTTTAACTCCTGATATCGGTATGAAGGTTCTGATGCTGACGGACTCGTTCTTGCCTCATGCCGGAGGCTCTCGCGAGTATTACTACAACCTCTACCATCACCTCGCGAAATTCGAGGACACCCGAGTGACAATCGCGACGAAAAAAGTTCCTGGTTGGGAAGAGTTTGATCGAAGAGCGTCATCCGATTCCTTCGAAATTGTTCGATGGCTTAAGCCGCTTTCCACTTGGCGACTGCATGAATTACCCAAGGGAATTGGCCCGTTCCTGCACGCCGCATGGCACGTGCACAAGGAGAACCCAGCGATTCTCCACGCAGGCGACTTGTACCCACAGGGAGTGAGCGCCCTGATTTTGAAGAAGATGACGCGTCTTCCGTATATTGCCTATTGTCATGGTGAGGAAATCGCTCTCACCGATCGGTACAAATACCAGCCACACGTACGCGACAAGATCTACCGGGGAGCAGATGTGGTCGTGGCGAACGCCGAGTTCGCAAGAAAGAGTCTGCTCCGAATAGGCGTGCCAGAATCCCGGATAGTCAAGATTACTCCGGGAGTGGATCTCGATCGTTTTTCACCAAGGCCCGCCTGCGAGGAATTGATCGACAGGTGGAATCTCAGAGGAAAGAAAATCGTGCTTACGGTGGCGCGCTTGATTCCGCGAAAAGGGCACGATCTCGTGCTGCGTGCAATCGCCCGCCTCACGCGGGAATTGCCGGACGCGGTGTATCTGGTCATTGGACGCGGGCCAGAGGAGCAAAGGCTCCAGAAACTCGCTGCAGAATTGGGAATTATGAATTCCGTTCGATTTGCTGGGCTCATTCCGGGAGAACTGCTTCCGGACTGTTACAACTTATGCGATGTTTTTGCCATGCCGAATCGTGAAGAAACAAACGGGGACATAGAGGGATTCGGTATGGTGTTCTTAGAAGCAAATGCAACGGGGAAACCAGTGATCGGGGGGCGCTCGGGAGGAACGGCAGACGCCATTGTGGATGGCAAGACAGGATTTCAAGTTGACGCCGGCCAACTCGATGAATTGACGGCAACGCTTAGAAAGTTACTCACTGATACTAACTTACGGCGTCAACTTGGAAATGCGGGAAAAGACCGTGTGCAGCGCGAGTTTCAGTGGCGAGACCGGGCCCGGAAGCTTCACGATGTAAGCGTGGAGATTTGCAAAGCATGGAGCAGGGAAAAACGAACCGCAATCTTGGCGAACCCCGAGTAAATCCCTTCATCACCAAGAAAGCTGCGCCTGGGCAGCCATAGGAGGCGAATGTCGAGCCTGTTGCGTTATCTCGGTGCGCGGTGTCGTCTGTCATGAAGAAGTAAGATCGAATAAGTGGATTCGTCCTGCGCTAGTGTCGGAACATATTCGGGAGAGGTTGCAGTCACATAAGACGATGAGAGAAACCGTTATTTCGATGGGTTTGTCGGTACTCTACGGGGGAAGACTCGCGGGTAGGCGGCTTGGCAGACGCGGAAGTGGAATGAGTGGAAGAATTCAGATAGAGAGACGAATGAAATGCATGTAGGACTCCGCGAATTCGCACCCTTGGTCATGTACATCGGGGCCATCGTTGCCTTCGTGTTGTCAATCGTTTGGAAGCCACGGATTGGTCTTTATTACCTGGTTCCCCTGCTCCCTTTGCAAACGGCTCGATATTGGCTTCACAGCTATCCGCTGGGTGAGAAACTTGTTGACATTTTGCTGCTAGGGGTCTTGGTAGGCCTGTTCCTACATCGTGCTGAGCGGCAGATATTTGATTCCTCACCGCTTAATAAGATTTTATTGGTTATATTCGTTCTGACCTATCTGTCTCTCTGGCAAGGTGCTTTCTATCTGGGCGCGCCGCTGCCCATTTCTTTCGACGACCCTAGGTTCTCTAACTGGAAGAATTACGTCGAGATGTTTTTTCTCTTTTTTGTTGCCGCAGCTTCGATTCGCACGACAAAGCAAATGGCGATTGTGATTGGATTGATGTGCGTCTCTGTTCTGATCGTCAACCGAGATTACCTAAGCACGGTTGGAAGTAGAAATTTCTCCCACTTTTCCTATGGGCTTCGCGATGCCGGCCCGTTGGGCTACGCAGGGGAGAATGGCATGGGTGCCTTCCAGGCCGAATTCGCCATTTTTCTAATTGGTCTTGCAGCCTTCGCCAAGAAGCCGCTGCTCAAATTGGGACTCTGGGCGATCGCACTAACGAGTATCTATTGCCTTGAGTTGACTTTCTCTCGTGGTGCGTACACGGGATTCCTATTCGGACTCTTTGTTTTGGGGCTGATCAAGGAGCGAAAATTTCTTATCCTGACGGTTGTCATCCTTATGAGCTGGCAGAGCCTCGTTCCCAATGCGGTCAAAGAGCGTGTGACAATGACTTACCAGGAAGGTGAGGGACTGGATTCATCTGCCGAGGAGCGCGTTACCATTTGGGAGGACGCTGTGCACGTGTTCAATGAAGATCCAATTCTTGGTACCGGATTCAACACGTACGCGTATATGGGCCGCGTCGGCGGGTACACGGATACTCACAACTATTACCTAAAAATCTTGATTGAGACGGGCCTTGTTGGACTCCTAATTTTTTTATGGCTATTAGGCGTGGCGTGCAAAGTGTCGTGGCGCCTTTTTCGTATGGCCAAGGACCCGCTCATGAGGGCACTCGGCTGCGGCCTGTTTGCGATGTTGATTTGTACTATGGTCGTGAACTTCTTCGGCGACCGATGGACGTTCCTGCAAGTGAACGGATTCTTATGGATCCTTCTGGGACTCGCGGCTCGGGGGCTCCGTGTCGTGAGTCAAGAGAAGGAGAGTCACGAACAGGAGGCGCCGGCAATGGAGTCAGAAGAATTCCAGGTCGATCCCTCCGTGGCACATGAGGGTTCTCGCGCATGAGCGTTCCCTTGCATGTATCCACCCTCAGGACAGACGGCCGTACACATGTCCTCTTCGTGATTGACCAATTGTGCGAAATGGGTGGAGCGGAGCGCGTTCTTCTCAACACTATCCGCTTGCTGCCCAAGGAGCGTTATCGGTGTTCGTTGATTACATTTAAAATTGATTCGAGACTAAACATCTTTGAGAGTATGCCCTGTCCCTTTTATGTCTTTCCGATGCGGCGGACTCTACACTTTGAGGGCTTACAAACAGCCAAGAAATTGCGAAGTTTCATTAGATCAGAAGACGTCAAGATCGTGCACACATTCTTTGAAACGGCTGATCTCTGGGGAGGGCTCATATCCAAGATGGCTGGTGTTCCGGGGCTCGTTTCCAGCCGGCGAGATATGGGCATACTGCGATCCAATAAGCATGACCTGGCCTATCGCTTTGTGAATCCTTGCTTCGATCTGGTGCTCACAGTTTCTGAAGCAGTTCGACGATTTTGCATTAACAAGGACCATCTGGCTCCCCAAAAGGTTCAGACACTATACAATGGATTGGAGTTGGACAAGATTTTGCGCGCCAATGGAGCCGGCCAGCTTCGAGCTTCTCTCAGCTTGGAACCGACAGCGCCAGTCGTCACGACGGTGGGAAACATTCGAAGGGTCAAAGGAATCGACATCCTCGTAGAAACAGCGGCGAAGGTATTGTGTCGGTTTCCGAAGGCAGTCTTCCTCGTCATTGGACGAAACTCGGAGCCCCTGCACTTTCAGGAAATTGAGGAACGGATTGCGGCTCTCGGGATTAAGGAAAGAGTCCGCTTCCTCGGGGAATCTGAGAATATCTTCCCTCTCCTGAAGATGTCAGACGTTTTCTTCTTGCCTTCGCGCAGTGAAGGATTCTCGAATGCACTTATCGAGGCGATGGCTTGCGGCTTGCCTTGTGTCGCAACCCGCGTTGGGGGTAATGCCGAAGCTCTCGAAGATGGCCGGAACGGTTACTTGGTGGAAAATGAGGATGCTGATGCATCAGCCGATAGAATCTTGAAGCTCTTGCGCAATCCGATGGCAGCAGCGCGCATGGGGGCGGCAGGTCGGGAGATTGTCGAGAGGAAGTTCACGGCGGAGGTCATGATCCAACAGCTGACGCAGTCTTACGATCGTCTTCTTGCGGAGGATCGGAACTAGTCCAATGACCCTTGCCGAGATCTTGTTCTGGGGTTCCCTCGCGGTGCTCTTCTATGTTTACGCGGGCTATCCCTTGCTCCTTGCTGCTATCGCAATGTTCGTCCCCCGTCGACCTCCGCAAGCTGACTTTACACCTCGTCTGTCCATTTTGATTGCTGCATATAACGAGCAAACCGGTATCCGAAGGAAGATTGAGCAAACTCTTGCCCTAGATTACCCGGCCGACTTAATCGAGATTCTCGTTCTCTCGGATGGCTGCACAGATCAAACAGACGCCATCGTTGAATCTTTTAGAGATCCCCGGGTACGGTTGCTTCAAGTTTCAGGCCGCAAAGGCAAGACGAACGCACAGAACGAAGGGGTGAAAATAGCCCACGGCGACGTGTTGATTTTTTCCGACGCCACCACGGTTTATCATCCTCAAGCGCTGCGGTATCTCGCTTCAAATTATGCCGACGCCAAAGTGGGTGCCGTGAGCGGACGTTATCAATACTTTGATTCCGCGGGGCGGTCGCCCATGGGTTTGGGAACAATCGCGTTCTGGAATTATGAAAATTTCACTAAGGTTATGCAGTCACGGATCCGGACGATAAGCGGTTGCTGTGGCTGCATCTATTCCGTGCGCCGGGAAGCATATACACCTTTGGCTCCGGACGTGATCAGCGATCTCGTGCAGCCGTTGCACGTAATCCGCCAGGGATATCGTGTGGTGTTCGAGGACAGAGCGTTGGCTTATGAGGAGACTACGCAATCTACCGCAGAAGAATTCTGGATGCGCGTGCGCGTGGTGACGCGAGGCATCAGGGGTTTGCTCAGCGTGCCTACACTTTTGATGCCTTGGAGACTTGGATGGGTTAGCTTTCAACTTTGGTCGCACAAGCTCCTTCGTTGGCTTGTGCCCTTTTTCTTGATGATTCTTCTAGGTAGCAATCTCTTTCTCTGGCAGCATTCATTTCATCGATTGTTCCTC
Organism: Acidobacteria bacterium 13_2_20CM_57_17; assembly: GCA_001914785.1. GTDB lineage: Bacteria > Acidobacteriota > Terriglobia > Acidiferrales > UBA7541 > Acidiferrum. The sequence continues at coordinate 9,814 of MNDE01000025.1, forward strand.
CAGGCCCAAGGCGTCTTCTATGCCATTACACTTCTTGGACTTTTGCTTCCCGTCCAGCGTTTGTGGACGCCGTTAGGCATCCCTCTTTACTTTTGCACATTGAACGCCGCCGCTTTTTTCAGTGTCATCGAAGTCTTGCGAGGCAAAAGGTATGTCGTTTGGGAAACCGTGCGAACCTGACCGATCATGCGAGTTGAATTTCTGACCCAGGATGACCCTCTCTACATTCTGCCCTTTTTCGACGAATTCGTTCGCCATTACGTATCAGAATTCCGGATTCTCCAGATCGCCAGTTCCCCGGTCATGGGAAAGCGCTCGCGAAGTCAAATGATTAAGGAATTGACCAAGCTTTACGGGCCCGCAGGAATGGCCCGCCTGACGGCCAGACTCGCGGGAGCAAGAATCCTAGGGAAATTGCCGAAAAGGGCCGGCGCGTCCCGCTACTCAACCCTGTCTCAACTTTGCCACGCCTATGAAATTCCTCATGAAAAGATAGGGAACCCCAATGCATCAGAATTCGTGGAGTCAGTTCGCCGCCGCGGCGCGGATCTATTGGTTTCGGTCGCCTGTCCGTACATACTGAAGGTGCCTCTCCTCACGATTGCTCCGAAGGGGGCGATCAACATTCATCATGCGCCGCTGCCGAGATACAAGGGCATGATGCCCACGTTTTGGCAGATGTTTCATGGAGAAAAGAGCGTGGGACTGACCATCCACTACATGTCTCCAAGAATCGACGAGGGCGAAGCGCTTCTTCAGGATGAACAAGCCATTGAACCTGGCGAGTCTCTCGATCATCTGATTCAACGTTCCAAGCGTCATGGAGCCCATTGCATGGCCAGGGTGTTGCGCCAAATTCAAGAGGGCACCGTTAAGCCTGTCGCTCTGGACCATTCGAAGAGCAGCTATTTCACATTTCCCACTTCCGCCGAGATCAAGGAGTTTCACATCCGGGGCCTTCGATCTATTTGAATACCTCTTTGAGCCTGGATACTTTGCCAGTTTGGTGAAATGAGGAAGTTTTGAATCTACACGGAAATCAACGAAGAAGCCGCCGGCTGCTAAGCTGGGCTTGGATTTACTTCCTTCATCTTACGGGACTGCTCAGGTGGGCATCAAAGAGCATCGCGAGGTCGTCAGGTATCGTTGTGCTGACTTTTCATCGCGTTCTGCATCCTAGTGATCTTCCTTTCGCGAACTCGCCAGAAGGCATGATGGTTTCTAGCGAAACCTACAAGGGTCTTCTGGAATACCTTCAAGCTCACCATGAAATCCTGCCTTTGGCTGCAAACTCGCCGAGTCGGTGCCACAGCTCATCGCGCCCGCGGGTTATCATCACCTTCGACGATGGATGGAGAGATACTTCAGAAATTGCACAACCACTCGCCAGAGAGTATGGAATCCCCATTACGGTCTTTGTATGCCCAGGTTTGGCCGGTAAGTCATCTCCTTTTTGGCCCGAGCAAGTAACCAGAGCCTGGCGCGCTGCCTCTCGGACGCATGAGGCGAGCAATCAGTTCGCAAAAATTTGCCGTGGCTCCCTCTTGCGCAAATCTTTCTTACCCATTTCTTGTGGGCATGCATCTCTCGAAGAATTAACGATTTCCCTGAAATCCCTTCCGGCGAGTGACCGCGATGAAATAGTACAGGCTCTGTCCCGACTTAGAAACGTAGACGAAGTGGCCGGGACGTCCCCAGCTTTCGAAGCGACGATGAATTGGGAGGACGCGGCACGACTAGTCCGAGAGGGAGCGGAGATCGGTTCGCACACACAGCATCATGAGATCCTGCCCGCGCTCGCACCCGAAAAAGTGCAATGCGAACTCGCTGAATCGAAGCGAGCCATCGAGGATCGGCTGGGAAGTCGCTGTCTTCTTTTTGCCTACCCAAACGGGTCCTGGTCTCCTAGCGTGCGAGAACAAGTAATTGCCCAAGGCTATTCGCAAGCCTTTGTCAATTCTGCTGGAGTCTGGACTGCGGACACAGATCCTTGGCTAATTCCTCGCGTAAACCTTTGGGAGGGATCCCTAGTAGGGATTTGCGGAAAGTTCTCACCAATCGTCTTCCAGTATATTGCTTTCTGGCGCTCCTTCCGCGCGGCGCGAAGAGCCCTCTAGAATTTCCTCCGGGTCGAGACCACTTGGCATGCCACACTAAGGTACAGGGTTACTACCTGTCCAAAATTTGTCCGCCCAGTCAGTGGACGCCCCAGGGTAGCTTGTTACAATGCATATGGACAAAGATAATGTCAGCTGTAAATACAGCATGGACAAATGGCAGTAGGGAATACGGGGTTTGATTCTCGATACGTTTTGGCGATTTGGGTTTCATTTCATATCTCACTGCCACATAGGAACTAATTAACTGAAGATGAAAGCAAGGAGTCGTTTGATGATAAGGATTTTTGTCAGCGGGGCAGTGATCCTAATCCTCGCAGTAACTGTCGGTGGTCTTGCGGCCAGCGCTCAGACAGCTCCGCCGCGCGTTTTGTTCACTGACTTGACCAGTGGGCCCAATACTGGCGGCGAGAACAACAATGGGACTATCTTGACCATTTACGGGCGAAACTTTGGCGTGACGCAGGGCACCTCGACAGTCACCGTAGGGGGCGGTGCAGTTGCCGCTTACTTGAAGTGGGGCGGAAAGAGCAAAGCGGCGACGGGTGAGGCCCAGCTGGAGACCATAAGCGTCGCAATTGGCCCAAGTGCCAAATCGGGTACAGTCGCAGTGACGACGAGCCTGGGTGTATCCAACTGCGAAGATACGTTAGACGGTTGCCAGTTCACCGTTCGTTCCGGAAACATCAGATGTGTCTCAACTTCTGGCAGTGATTCAAACAACGGCAATTTTCCGTCTAGTTGTTGGGCGACTATCCCGAAGGCAAGGGGTTCGCTTTTTCCAGGCGATATTGCTTATGTCGAGAATGGTGTGAGCCAGACTGCCGTGGACAATTACAACGCGGCCCTTGCGGTCACCGGAAACAGCTGCACTTCGGCGAATCCCTGTTCTCTAGTTGTCTATCCCGGCGCGACGGCGACCATCGGAACGACGTCGTCGACCTACGGGATGAGGACTCCGGCCGTAGGGGGCGTGAAAGATTATTGGACACTTTCAGGATTCAACATTGTCGGGGGGACTGGCCTGGACCTGCTTAACGTGACTGGATGGCGGGTCATCAACAACGACTTCAATTGTCCAAAGGGAGGCGGCCAATCTGCGTGTATGCACACCGACACGACGACGCAATATCGTTTCTATGGCAACTACGTCCACAATGTCGGAGACCAGCTCGGGACCGTCGACAAGTATTTCCATGGCATCTACTTTACAACGAACTCGAATCACATCTGGGCGGCTTGGAATGAGAGCAACAATAACCCCACAGGAAGCACAACTTCTGGTGGCTGTCGGGCGATTCAGTTCTATTCAACTGGTGGGGCGAATCAGTTCGATTTGCACGTTCACGACAACTGGATTCACAACTCCATCTGCGATGGTATCAATTTTTCAACGGTTAATCCGGGGCAGGGTACGGTAGAAGCATACAACAACGTCGTATATCACGTCGGAACCGGACCGGACCCAGCTAACGGAAGCTCCAACTATTCCTGTGTAGTCTCTGGTGGCGGAGGAACAGGCAATACACTCGTTTACAACAACACCTTCTACGATTGTGGAGGCAGGAAAACCAACGACGCCGGAGCACTTGACCCGACTACACCGGGAATAATCGCAACCAATAACATCTTTTATCAACTTTCGGGCGAATCTTATATCAACCCGAATGGCAATCCCTCCATACTCTCAGGATCAAACAATATTTGGTTCGGCCTTTCCAATGCACCATCTCAGACCACCGGAAACATCACAGCTGACCCATTGCTCGTCCTCCCTGGCTCCGACTTCGCTCTACAGTCTACCAGTCCGGCGATTGGCGCAGGAACAGGCTCGCAGCAGTCTTCCTGGGATGCAAACGGCGGCCCGAGGCCCAATCCCCCTTCGATTGGGGCGTATGAATTTTCTGCGGCTGCGTCGGCCCAGAGGCCCAATCCTCCGACCAACCTGACGGTAATAGTCAATTAGTTTTCCTGCTTGCTCTTGAAAGCCAAGCTGCCAGGGATCGCGAACAAGGCCAATATTCGGGTCCCTCTTCGCTTCTGACCTGCCTCATTTCTAGTCGAGAAGACGCTCTATCTCTATCGTGTGGCGCTTTCTATGAAAAACGAATTCGCACTTTCGCTACACCCCCAGGGAGCGCGCAGTCTCCACCGTGCGCTACCGGCAGGCGTTCGTTGCCGTGCCAGACTGAGGCTCCGGCGCCGGGCGGCAGCCGCAAAATGAAGCCATCGGGCGGCGCCGCTGTGCCAGCGAGTTCCAATTCCGTACTCGTGCCGGCCACAGTGTAGGAAAGATCCAACCGCCCGAAGTAAGTGGCCAGCCCGCGCACGCGCATCCCCTTCGGGTCTCGGAACCACTCCTCGGGGACGCCCGCCAGCAGCACCAGCCGCCCGTCATCCTCGAACACGATCGAATCGCGGATCAGCAGCCAGTACTCGGCAATGGCCCAGCCGTGCGGCATGGCGACCGAGAGATTATCGCCCGGCTTCTGCTTACTGTGCGTCCACGCGGTGCGCGCACGGTACCAGCCGCCGCTGCCGCTGCCACCGCCCTCATCGAGGGCGTACCAACCGCGCATCTGTTCGTGGTCCAGGTGAAGTGCTAGCGTGCCGTGACCGCAGGCGCGGTTCCCCGCCAGCAGGCCCTGGTGCGATTTGGCCAGCGGGAAATACCTCCAGCTCTCCGGTTTTTGCGCGCCAAGGCTGCGGAACTGCTCCCAGCCACTCCCGCCAGCGGTAGGGTACAGCCGGCAGGGCCACAGCACCGCATAGCTTCCATATCCACGCGGAAGCTGCGCGCCGAATTTCTTGTCGTAAGCAGCAGATAGCGAGTCTGCTAGTGCGCGCCACTCGCGAGCCTCTTCCCGATTGTTCGAGACTTCCGCCAGCTCCGCCGCGCCTCGCAGCCCCGCAATATCAAACGCCTCGGTGTACTCAGGATGGAAGCCGTCGCAACTACCGGGCCTCAGCTCCATGCGATCCGGCGCGGCGGCGCCGAAATTCAATCCTTGCGTGCCCACCCAGTGCGGCCCGCGAGTTGTCCGGTAGTAGCGGATCATCTGCGCAATTTTGCGGACGGCCGGGTAGGTACGGGCAAGCCACGCCTGGTCGCGCGTCAGCAGCCAGTGCTCGTGAATCGCCCACAGGATCTGGCCCGGATTATCGGCCTCCGGATACGCGCGGCCGTTGAACGGGTGTGCGATGAAGTACTCCACCACTCGCGCGGAATAATCGAACTGGCCTGCTTTTTGCATGATGTTAGCGATGTACATGCCGTCGCGGTTGAACACGCTGTAGTTAACGACGGCGACATCGGGGGCGCCCTCGTTCATGCACAGGCTAGCGTGCCCCAAGATTGCCCTCATACCCTCTCCCCAGCGCGGATCGGGCATACGGATCTCAATGCCCTCCAGAAACCGCCTCCAGAACGCGGCCGCCTTCTCGAACAACGCGTCAGGACGTAGGCTGCGGAACCAAGCGGGACCGGGGTCGGGCTGCGGCACGCCGCCCTCTTTAGGATTCAGCTCCGCCGCGTCCACCAGGGCGTTCTGTTTCATATCCACCCAGCGATGCCGCGCGGCGTTCCGGCCGGGAAGAACGGGACAGATGAAACCAGCCTGGCCGGAAATGCCCGCAGCCAATGTCCAGTCGAAGCGCAGGGCGCCGGAACAGTCGCCCGCCAGCGAATTAGCTACTCTGGCGCTGGGGAGCCGCCCCGCCGTGGCGAGTTCGCCGATTGTATCCGTAGGGAGCACGCCCGCGCCCGAAGGCTTCTGGTCAGCCGCCAGCGCCACGTGGCCATCGACCAGTAGAAGCCTGCCTGATCGGTCAACCTCCAACGAGTTGACATTCCCGCCCGCAGGGCCAAAGGGGCGCAGCGCGGCATACAGCGCGACACGCCGTCTTTGACGGCCCGCGTTCCACACCCGTACACGCGCCGCCGTCACGAACACTTTCTCGATCAGGACCTCACACACCTCGGTCCTCACCTGGCAGCCGCCGACCTCCCATTCCGACCATGGAATCAGGAGACCGCCAGGAGCAAGGCCGTGCCTCACCGCTACGCCCTCCATCGTCGGAGCGACCAGCTTCCCCGTTTCTATATCCAGCAGCCAGAAGTAAATTCCGTAAGTGCCGAAGCCGGGAGAGAAGTTGCCTTCCGCTTCGACGAACGTTTTGAGGGTATCGAGCGTATCCGGGATCCCGATGGGGATGTGGATGCGGCCGCGCGGGTCAAGCCCCGTGACGGGAGGCGCTCCAAGGGCACCGCAGAGCGCCGGAATGAGCGGGACGCTTTTCAGGAAAGTCCGGCGGGAAAGCATGGCAAGTGTTCTCTCCCTTTTCACCTCTGCGGGGGTCCTGAGTCAAGCGATTTGTTGCCGTCGCAAGCTCTCCGGATCAAGAACCTCAAGACAGTAGTCCATACGACACTTTTGTAACTTCAGTACTGTGGCGGCTTGCAAGAGCGCGAGGTAGAATGGGGATGGCACAATTCTGAAAATGACGTCCTGAAAAGTTTCCATGCCAAATTGTTTCTTGCGCGTTTGCATTGTGACCGCCAGCTATCCACCGGCACGATGTGGAGTAGGCGACTATACCGCTCTACTGAGTACGGCCTTAGCGAGCAATGGTACGCACATATCTGTGGTCACGTCCGGCCATCAGGGAACCGTATGCCGCGATGGTAATCCGACGGTTCTACCAGTTGTACACAACTGGTCCCTGCTAAACGTCGCGCGAGTGATACGGGCAATTCTGAAGTGTAAGCCGGATATTGTTCATTTCCAGTTCCCCACGAACGGATACTTCGATGTGCTCGTGCCAATACTCGGAGTCCTGCCGAAGGGGCCGAAAGTTGTAGTCACCATGCACGAGCCGCTGAGCGTTAAACCGTCACGATTGCCTTGGGTGTTCCGCCCGATTCGCAATTGGCTGTCCATTGCATCGGCAGACGCGATTATCGTCGTGGCCCAGTCATATGCTGAGTTCCTCCATGGCGTTTCTGAGCGCATGCGACGGATCCCGTGCGAGCTGATTCCCATCGCTTCTAATATTCCAGTCTCTCAGCTTTCGACGGAAGCCGTTCGCGAGGTCCGCCGCCAACTCGGCATACCACGAGGGACGTTGGTCCTCACGTATTTTGGGTTCGTTCACGCGCGCAAAGGCTTCGATCAGGTTCTTGATCTCATTAAGATACTGGAACAGCGTAAAGTTGCCGCTGTCATATTGGTTCTTGGCGAATTGCTCGGTCGCGATCCTTATCAGAAGGACCTGCTGGATAGGATTTCGAACGACCCGGTGCTCCGAAGCGCCGTTAAGGTCCTAGGGTATTTGGACTCAGACGCAATTGCGGATCACTTAGCAGTCTCAGATGCCTGTGTGCTGCCATTTGTTGATGGTGTGCACCCCAAGAGAGGCAGCTTTCTGGCCGCGTTGGACCAAGGTATTTTCATCGTCACGACCAGCGATCCGCCCAAAGGGTACATTGCGGATGAGAACGTGTATTACGCTAAACAGGGCGACATCGACGCGATGGCTCTTGCGGTGCAGCGGCATGCCGCCCCAAGAAGGTCGGCCGCCTCTCATCCCGTGCGAACGTGGGAGGCTGTCGCACAGGAGCATCTCAGACTCTTTAAACGCCTACTGCAATGAAACGGGAAAGGCTGGAAGCACATGGGGAAAGTTAGACGATTTGTTCAATCTGGATGGCGGGGTCTGCCGCAACCAGCTAAACGATTTGCCCGCGCTACCGCTGGTGTAGCATTGCGGCATCTCACGACGAGAGCTGTCGACCGGGCGGCGTGTCTCGGGTGACGATGAACGTCCTATTCCTCCATAGCGGCGGCGAGTGGTTGCGGGGTAGTGAGAACGCTCTTCTGGTAGCCCTCCGCGGTGTAAGGCGGGCGGGCATCATGCCCCTGCTGTGGTCAAGCAATACTGAACTCCTGGCAGCCGCGCATCGCGAGGGTATCGAGACGATACGGAGCTCTATGCCGGAGATCATGATTGACGGTAAGCATGTCCGGCTTCAGTTTTTCTCCTGGGTCGCCACGATTCGGCGCATTTGGAAGTTGATCGGGCGCCGGAATATTCAACTGCTGTACTGCAATGGCGGCAGCACCTGCCAGGTTGGATACTATGCGGCCAAACTGGCACGGGTTCCACTGATTTGTCACCTGCATGCACCCTACAACCGGCGCTACGTTCTACTGTACCGGCTCCACCGAGCAGCCAAAGTCATCTTTGTAAGCCGCGCCATCGAAAAAAGCACTTCGCAAAAGCAGTGCTTCGCAGGCCGTTGTGAGGTGATCTACAACGGTGTGGACATCCATCGTTTCCGTCCGCTTCGGGAAAGGGACCATCAGTGGCGAGAACGCCTGGGGCTACCTGGTGGCGCAGTTGTGTTCGGCCAGGTTTCTTCGTTGATCGAAAGGAAAGGCATCGATATTCTGCTTCGCGGATTTGAGTTGATCAGCAGGCAGGAACCAGCAGCACGGTTGGTGATTGTCGGAGATGGTCCGCAACGCCGGGAATACGAACTGCTGGCAAACAAGCTTGGGATTCAAGGACGCGTGGTTTTCACGGGAAATCAGATCGACCCACTCCCTTTTTATCAGCATGTGTTTGACGTAAACGTTCTCGCGTCCCGGAGTGATGCTTTTCCGCTCTCCCTTCTGGAGGCGTCCGCTTGCGGTCTGCCGAACCTTGCCGCCTCTGTTGACGGGATTCCCGAGGCTGTCACGGACCAGGTGACCGGGAGCCTCTTCGCCGCCGGGGACCACCGGATGCTTGCTGCGAAGATGGTTTCCCTGCTACCGTCGCCCGGGCTGCGGCGAGCGCTCGGTGAGGCCGGGCGGCAGCGGGCAGCAAGGGAGTTTTCAATGGAGCACTACTGTCAATCAATCGAACGGATTATAGTTGAGGAGACCACTGCGAGCTTTGTCCACAAGGGCAACAGCTGAAACTTCGCCATCCGCTACTTGAGGGCGGCCAACATCTGTCATGCATCATCCGCGTACAGAAAGGTGACTTGCCAACCCGGCCGGAATCGGCACACAATACGGACACAGTGCAATCTTTTTTGCGTTCGCTACAACACAAGTGTGCAACGGTGCATGACCGTTTTCAATCGGGCGGACTCACCGGACTCCAGTCACTCATGGCCTATAAACTGGGAGTTTGGTATCGGTGGATGCGCCAATCCGTAACTCTCGATGGGTGCACATTTTCGCTGGCGCGGAGTCCCGACTACGTCAGGTATCTGTTGATATCAGGGAAATACGAATCCGCCGAGCGGGGGGCGTTGAAAACCGCGCTCATCTCCGAGCTGCCCACAGTAGAGTTCGGAGGAGGCATCGGCGTCGTTTCGTGTCTAACCAATAAGATTCTCAAATGGCCCGCCCGCCACGTAGTGGTAGAGGCAAACAACACGCTGCTTGCTTTGCTGGAGTCTCACCGGCACAGGAACAAATGCGAGTTCGAGATTCTCAACAAGGCCTTGGCGTATGATCGAAGCACTGTGGAGTTCACGGTGGATGATAATTTCCTGATGGGACGAATGGACTTGCCGGGTAACAAGAGAATCAGCGTTCAAACTACAACTTTGCTCGCAGTGCTCGACCAAGCCGGTTTCGATGTATGCAATCTCGTTTGCGATATAGAGGGGGCCGAATGCGACCTCGTGGAGAATGAACTGGAGATCCTGAAAACCAGGGTCGCATGCATTATCATGGAAACCCATCCCGCAATCAGGGGCGAGGAGGCTGTCACTCTGATGATGGATAAGTTGGGCAACAGCGGCTTTAAGGTCGTAGCGAAAGACGGATCGACATACGTACTTCATCAGGCAAGGCTGGCCGCCGGGACATAGTCCGGGCCTAACGGCCAAAGCGTGACCGAAACTTTTTCAGCGGGTTGCCAACCGAAGGGTCAAAGTAGAGCGCTGGGACCACAAAAACAGTCAAGAAGAGCACACTGTAGGCCGCGTTCTTTGAAATCGAACAGTCGTTCCGCGGGATCATGGGCTACCGAGACCCGTGGGTTTCAAAGCGGTCCTCGATGGAACGCAGCCAACCACCCGGCAAGTGATGGCGTAGAATAACCATGAACCGCCGCTCTCAACTTCCCTCTGCAGTCACGACGCCGTCCGCAGCGCCTTTCCTCACCATACCGGACCTGACTCGTTTTCGTTCGTCGTTGTACCGCGCGCCAGGAGAAACTCATGGAGGTCCCGACATAGTCAAAGGTGCGACGGGCTCTCGTGAGTCGGATTGACGCCCTCGCGGAAGCGGTCAGGAGGCGCCTATCGCGCCACGCGTTCGAGGGCCACGAGCATCTCTCGGATAACTAGGGCGGCATCCGCTGCCGATATAATGCCGAGCATCAGCAAGATGCTGCCGTTTGACTTAGAGGAGCCGACCAGCCACCCAGCAAGTAGCAGCAACAGCGCCGAATGCCAGTGAATGGAGTACAGCAGCCACTCCGTTCCCCAGAGCGAGTGAAAAACGCCATTATAGGCAAGCACAAGCAGTGCGGCGACGACAAGACCGCGGAATCGGACATCACCGCGCCAGCCATGCCATGCGCCAAAACCTGCAACACCTAGGATTAACGCTATCCGAGTCCAAGTCCATGCCGTCACAGGCAAGATGTCGTAGCTAAACTGCACATTTAGTTGGTTCGCACTTTTAGCTCTCGGCGTCAGAGCCGATTCGTTCGGCATGGTTGCCGGATATGGGCCAATGAGAGACGTCGCCAGGGCTGCCGCGTATCGCACGCCTCGCTCTACATTTGGATGCCGCGTATACGAATTAGCCAGTGTCGCCGTTGTCTCCATCGGAGCAGGCTCCTTCAACACGCGGGCCCCCGCAATAGACAGCCCAATCGCCGTTGCGGTGGAGAGTATGCCGAGAAGAGCCGCCGCAGCAAGAGCACGCCTCCACTCGTGGCCCCCTGATAACCGAGAGGCGAGATAGATGATCAGCACTACCACAACATTGGTGACAGTCAGTCCAGTGGCCAGGAACGCCAGGACGAACCATACGGCGTAGCGGTCCCGAATCAAGCCGAACCGAACTGCTGTGGCCCAGCCAAACGTCGCGGTCAGCACGAGAGCCGAGAGCGCGTGGTGTTCTGGCACTGAGCCGAAAACGGCGGGTGCAAGCGAGAAGCCAGCAAGCAGAGCAAGCCCGAGACTTCCGCGGCGCGATGCGCCTATCATTTGGCCAGTAGCATACGCGATTCCGACCTTGATGGCGCTGCAGACCGGCGCAACCCAAACCGCCATCCCCTCGCGCAGTTGGACGGGATTGTCTGTGAGGTGAACTTTTAAAAAGACCGCAGCGATAATTCGAAATGGGACTGAAAAAATGTAGGGCAGAATCGGGTGGGCAAGAGTATGATCCCCCCATCCGTGTGCCAGTTGAGAAAGCCGGGAGGGCGGGTCCGCATCAAACACAATGTTGTCCTGAGCGAAAACGTGATGCGATTTCCAGAGAAGCATCAACCACCCGTACAGCAGCAACGAGACACAACTGAGCGCCAGCGCGATCCGCGCATCCAGACCCCACACCGAGCCTCCCGATTGCAACCGTTTACCGAGAACCGGGCTCATACGCCTCCGATTGCCACCCAGTAACAAGCCGCACCGATCGCCGCGCCTGCCCACAACACACGGTCCGAGATCGCGTACCGTACAGGATCCTCTTTGATATAGTTTCGCGAGCCCGATAGCCACCACCGGCACTGTACCAGCAGACAAACCGGCACGAATCCCCAAAGTGCAAAGGGGTGCTTGTAGAGTTTGTTGGCGGACTCCGAATAAACGTATAGCGCCAGCACCACGACCGAGGCGAAGCTACCGGCCACACCCATGGCCGTAAGAATGGCGGTATCGGCAGGATAGTACCCGCGACGTCCAAAGTGTTTTGGAGCAGCTTGGGTGGAGCGGGCCAACTCGATGCAGCGCTTCAGGAATCCCAGACTCAGGAAACACAGGAAGGAAAAAGTGAACAGCCAGACCGTGACGAAGTGGTTGCTGACGAATCCCCCGATCACGATTCGAAAGACATAAAGGCCAGCCAACGCGAAAACATCGACCAGCGGCTTAGTCTTCAAGACTGTCGAGTACAGTAAACAGGAAATGAAGTACGTGCCCAAGAGCATCAACACCGTCCAGGAGCCCACAACGAAGCCAAGCCAGCCTCCCAGGGAGAGCAGGCACGGCACCAGTAACAGCCCCAGGGGAATAGGCAGGTCCCCCGAAGCCAAGGGCCGGAGTCTTTTCTCGAAATGCTCTCGATCTGAATCGAGGTCGATCAGATCGTTCAGCAGATACTGGGCTGATGCCACGAGGCTGAGCGCCAACGCGACCACAAGGAGGTTATCAAGAGCGACGAGATTCAGAAGGTCGCGTGAGGTGAATAAAGGCACGAGCACCAATAGGTTCTTGACCCATTGGTGGAGCCGTACAGCACGTGACAATGTGTGCAGCCAATGGCGTGGAGCGGGGAAAGTGGCTTCTATTGGCGTTGGGATGCTGGCAATCACGCTCGGCCGCGCACTGACTGGTATTGCTGCGGCAGCATGTCGCCAGACGGCAAGATCGCTTGCACAATTGCCGACATAGGTGAATCCCCCATCGCCGAACTTCTCGGTTAGCACCTGTCCTTTCACAGGCCCGTGTAAATTGCAACTCTCAGTCGTCGCGAGGACTTCGTCAAACAGCCCCGACAGGTGCGCGGCCGCGGCTTTGGCGATGGAATGATGCGCCGCGGTGACAAGAACCAAGCTTCGTCCCGCTGTCTTTTGTTCACGCAAGTAGCGCAAAAGGTCCAGGCGGTAGGGCAGACGATCCGCGTCCAGTGAAACGTTGCGTGCCACGACTGACTTGAAATGTGCTTTGCCTCTACAAATCGCAAGAAGAACTGATAGAAGCGCGGCTGGGCGGTGCCGGCATATCCTGAGCAGCGATTCCCATAGAGTATCGGTCGCGACGAGAGTTCCGTCCAGATCCACGCACAGAGGGGTCGGACTTCCCGACGGCAGGGGCCTAGAAATCGTAGCTGAGCTTTGGTTGTACATTATGCTGTGCTCCCGCTTCCAGCAGTCCACCTACCCCACCTGTTGTCTCGCGTCCAGGTCTTATACTTCAAGAGGCAGTTCGCTCGCGCCATCCCGAACGCTAAATATAGGATCGTGAGAGGCAGGACGTCGTTCCATTTTCCGCGCGGTATAGACCTGCCGATAGCAATCGCCATAAGCGGTAGAACGAGCATCACCGCGAAGGCACAAGATATCCACAACCTCCCGCTGAAAACTCCCCAGGCGGCTCCCGCAATGAGTCCCATCAGACATCCGAAAGTGTAGACAGAGAGCAGCACCGGTCGCAGATTCTTGCGTTTCCTCGGGTCGCGCAGAAAAACAGCCAAGACGTGTGTGCCGTGCCAGCGCTGTTTTTTGTAGAAGCCGAGCAGCGTGCGGGGTGTACCCAGGTGCACGACGCGCAACTCAGGATAGGACTTTACCGTCAGCCCCAAAAGGAGAGCACGCTGACAGAATTCGTAATCTTCATTAGTCTGAATTGATTCGTCAAATCCTCCCACTTGAAAAAATAGATCCTTGTGAATCAAAAGATCTCCAGACGGCACGTAGGAAACATTTCCAACTTTTTCAGTCAATCTATCCTGGCACCAAACCCTGCCCACCCAAGTCGCATCGCCAGGGATCTGGTAGTGAGCGCCGATGATCCCTTCACGGCGATTTTCAAATAACCGCAACGAATTCGTAAGCCACTCGGGGGGAGCCAGGCAATCAGCGTCCAAAAATGCCAGAATCTCACCTCTGGCCTCTACGGCTCCGCGGTTGCGCAAGGCAGAGATGCGTATTCCTTCTATGCTGATTATTTTCAAGCAGTAGGGCGCTTCGAATTGACGCACGGTTTCGACTGTTCCATCGGTCGAACCGTTGTCTACGACGATGACTTCAAAATCAGCCTTCGCAAGCCGATTGCGTGAAAGGGCTTCGAGGCACCGCCCGATGACGGCTTTCTCGTTTAGCGCAGGGATGATCACAGAGATGCGTATTCCCTTCGCTGCTTCTACTGTATCATTTATGCTGTCTGACGACATTGTACGATCCTCAGGTTCGATCGGCGACTGTGTGAGCCAGGTTGGCTGTATTGGAAGGCAGAGGAATTACGCGGCGGTAAATGCTTAAGTAATTTTTCGCCATCGAGTCCGAGGAAAAGAGGGTCTTTGCGACCTCATGACCACTTTGCCCAAAGGTGCGGCACAGATCACGGCGACCTAACAACAAAGAGATAGCCGATTGAAGTCCAGTAATGTCTCCAGCATCCACCAGCAGGCCCGTCTGTTGGTCTTTCACCATCTTCGGGATCGCCCCAACTCGAGTCGCGACCACGGGCTTTTTCGCGGCCATCGCTTCCAGAACAGCCAGCGGCATTCCTTCGTTCAGTGAAGGTAAAACGAATACATCAAAGGAGGCGTAGATGCTCTCAAGATCCGATCGCCGGCCTAAGAATATGACACTCTTTTCGATGCCCAATTGCCGGGCGAGTTTCTCCAGTGCCGAGCGTTTTGGTCCATCTCCTGCCAGGATGACCTTTGCCGTCGGTAAAGTATTAAGCATTCCCGCAGCCGCGCGCAGCAGGTATTCCAACCCCTTCTCTGGAGCTAGCCGTCCAACGAATCCAACCAGCGGATTCTCTCGCAAACCGAGTTCTTCTCTGAGGACCGGTCGTCCTCCGGAAAGCTGTCCGATATCAATTCCATTCTCTACCACCGTGATTATTTCATTGGATACGTGGAATCGGCGCAGATCATCCGCAACTTTGCTGGACACTGCACAGATATGGTCAAACCATCTCAGCATCACACGATCAAGTAACGCATACAGACGGAGAATCGGTGATTTGCCAGGCCAACTGTGTGCTGTGGCGACAAGACTCGCGCGCGTACTCTTCGCTGCTCGATATCCATAAATGTTGGCCTTATACCCATGGGTGTGGAGAATATCGAATTCGCGTTCGGAAATGAAATTGCGAATCGCCCTGACCGTACCAAAATCAAGTTTTCCTCGGCATTCAAATAGTGCGACTTCCAATCCATTCAGGCGTGCGGCCTCCGCAATTTCAGTGTTCGGGCGATGCCTATTGTGAAACACGCCTATTACGACTTCGCAATTCAGCCGTTTCAGAGCGAGCGCCAGCTGAATTACTACGTTCTCGGCACCGTAGAAACCGCCGCTGCTGACCAGATGCAGAACTCTGAGTGATTTCCTCACGCTTGCGGCCTCCTGGCAGAATCGGAGGCTATTCTTGCATCCTCCTGGCTTTTGTCTTTGTTAGCCAGCATCCTCCACAGTGATCGATAGGCGCTATCTCCGAACACTAATTTCGCAGTTTCCTTTGCAAAGTGTCTGGCACGCAGGAGGTACAGCGTTGCTCCCTTTCCCTCCAGCAGGAAGTGGATTCTCTGCGCGTTCATATTACGAGTAACCATCCAGCGTCCGGCAATCTGCAAGCCCATTACATCCTCGGAGACCATCCAAGGATCGGATGTAAACACTTGCTCATAACCCGACTCCCGACAGGCTTCAAGAACGCGTGTATTCCAGCGTCCTCCTGGTAGAGAAATAGCGTTCACTTTAGCCCCGAGGTGATCCTCTAGGTCACTTTTTGAGCGCGACAGCTCAATTTGTAATTCCTTGACCGAACACCGGGTCAGCAGAGTGTGAGACCACCCATGCGATTGGACCTCATGTCCGCACCGCGCTAGCTCGGCAAGTTGTTCCCAGGTCATGTACCCGGGGCGTTTCCCTGTCCAGCCTGCAGTTACGAAGAAAGTGGCCTTCATCGAGAGTTCTTGAAGTGCTGAAAACGCCTGATCGTACTGGGAAACGTGTCCATCATCAAAGGTGATGTGAAGCAAGTTTGGTCCCGAGCAGTTCACGGTTGCAAGTCGTTGCACACAGCGAAGATGCTCCTTAAACTGACGTCTCGAAATTCCATAAAGATATTTTGACTCCCCCTCCGTAATTTCGTGGTAGGTCAAATAAGGTGACGTCCGGCAGTTTCGCTGCAATTTAGCGGAAGCTCGGCTAAGTTCGATAGCGGTCATCACGAATACAGGACCTCTCTTGGGGTGAGCACGGAAGCGCAATAATCTGCATTGCCCTCTGCAAAAAGCCGGTTAAAAGATCCGAACGCGTATCTTGCCAGCAAACTCTCGAGCCGGTCTTCCATGCTCCCCAGGTTTGTGTAGTGTCTGATTCTGGACTTTAGCCCACCGGGGATTCGGGGTTGCTCCGGATCGAGCTCCCACGGATGCAGGTAGACAATGACGCGCTCGTGGTATTGCGTTTCGAACTTTCGGAACACCCAATGTGTGTAGGTGAGCGGAAAAATGCGCAAGTAACCGCCGCCGGCTGCCGGAAGATTTTGGCCAACCACTCGAACAGTTGTCGGCGGGTATTCCTTGAGGCTGCTTCCGTTTTGGCAATTCAGTTTGTATGGGAACCGCTCGGCGCCTGGAACACCGTACAGGTCATGGTGGATCGGATAGATGCTGGAATCGTATGTGAACCCTTCTTCAGCGAGAACATCCAGGGCCCAAAGACAGTCCTTTGTGACGGACCAGCTCGGCGCGCGATAGCCAAAGACCTTGACACCGGCCGCATCTTCAATCGCCCGAGCAGCCGCTCTGGTGTCCTCGCGAAATTCGCCCGGCGTCATCGAATAAACCGTTCGATGCCAGTAACTGTGGCAGGCGAGCTCGTGGCCGCGCAAGTGTACCTCCCGAACTAATTCTGGAAACTGCTTCGCCACCCATCCGACAAAGAAGAACGTCCCCTTGACGTTGTATTCATCAAATAGATCGAGAATGCGCTGGGTGCTCATCACCACCCGCGACGGGCGACTCCCCCAACTATCGCGCGAGACTAGACCGGCAAATGCCTCCACCATGAAATAGTCTTCGACGTCGACACTCATTATGTGTGTCGGTGGCAAGACTGCCCCGCAACTTTCCCCCTTCTTGTTGTATTTGCTCAACATGGAATTCATCAGGTCCCAGCCATTCCAGTCATGGGGGAAAACTCTTGAGGCCCTCATTATCGAGTCGCCTGGGAGAACCGAAGGACACCAAGCTATACTGTTTGTACGCAAGTGTCCTGCCTTTGCTGATTTATTAAGCTACTTATTTTCACTGAGTTACAAATCCTAGGCACGCGCACGCGGGTCGGCCGGAAGGTCTTTTCGCACTACTCGGCATTCTTTTGCCACTGTTCCTGGCCGCCTACACAATTTGGCTTCTCCAACGACCTCAGCGCTCCCATCCGATGCCGCCACAAGGCTAAGCCCCCATGCTGAAAACAAATAGGTTAAATTCCCTTGGAAAGAAGTGATGGAAGTAACGCTTTGCCAAGTATAGGAGTTACGGGTGTGGGACTCTGCGGTCTCGGGGCTTCTTGAGTTCCCGGTTGAACGTGAAAAACAATGCCTTGGAAGGGAAATCATCGGGACAATTCGACGGCAATTCCTGGGCGCTCTCCTAGTAAGTACTTTGTTTTATATAACTTAGATTATGTACCCTGCCATAGACCCCCTTTCAAGTGGCCCCCTGTTTGCTTCTCCTAGCGGCAGAAACATGCGGCCAAAGTTTGTCATTTCGTACGTTGGAGAGTGCAGACCATGCGTGTGTTGCTGACAGGTCACCTAGGGTACATCGGAACCGTGATGGCTCCGCTTTTGGCCGAAGCAGGGCATGAAGTCGTCGGTTTAGACAGCGGCCTGTTCGAGCAATGCACGTTCGGCGAGCCCCCTCGGCAGTTCCCTTCCATTCGCAAAGACATCCGGGACATTACGCCTGCCGACCTTGAGGGTTTCCATGCGGTATTTCACCTTGCCGGACTCTCCAACGATCCCCTCGGAAATCTCAACCCCCAGCTCACCTACGAGATTAATCACCTGGCTTCGGTTCATCTGGCTCAAAGCGCGAAGCAAGCGGGCGTACAGCGCTTTGTGTTCTCCTCCTCGTGCAGCACTTATGGCTCTGCTGGCGACAAGATCCTTGATGAATCCGCCGAATTCAATCCTGTCACTCCCTATGGCACATCAAAGGTCTTGGTCGAACGGGATGTTGCCAAACTCGCGGACTCTAGATTCAGCCCCACTTTTCTCCGAAACGCAACTGCGTACGGAGTATCCCCTCGCCTGCGATTCGATCTCGTTCTCAATAACTTGGTCGCTTGGGCCTTCACGACCGGGCGCGTGTACATCAAGAGTGACGGTACCCCGTGGCGGCCGATCGTTCATATCGAGGATATCTCTCGAGCATTCCTTGCTGCTATAGAAGCGCCTCGTGAAGTTGTCCACAACGAGGCGTTTAACGTCGGCCGCAGTCAAGAGAACTATCAGGTTCGCGATTTGGCAGAAATCGTCAAGGAAACAGTACCAGGCTGCAAGATCGAGTACGCTGCGGATGCTGGTCCCGACAAGCGATGCTACCGCGTTGACTTCAGCCGGATATCTCGTGCCCTTCCCGGCTTCCAACCTCAATGGGATGCCCGCAAAGGCGCCCGCGAACTCTACGAGGCTTACCAGAAAGTGGATTTGCGCCACGAGGATTTTGAGGGCGCACGCTACAAGCGAATCGATCACCTTCAAGGTTTGCTGGCTTCCCGGCGCCTGGATTCGACGCTGCGCTGGCAGTCGGCGGATGTCACAAGCGAACTCCAGGCCGCAACTAGTTGATTCGCTTACGAGGATCCAGGTGCTTTCGTGATTTTTTGGGAGACTAGATTGGCCGGAGCTTTCTTGATTGAGCCGGAAAAGCGTGAAGACGAACGCGGCTTTTTCGCCCGAACTTTTTGCCGTGAGGAATTCGTGGCCCGCGGCCTGAACCCCGAAGTCGCGCAGTGCAATGTCTCGTTCAACAAACGAAAGGGAACGCTGCGAGGGATGCATTACCAAGTACCGCCGTTCGCCGAGGCCAAGCTCATCCGCTGCACTGCCGGAGCGATTTTTGATGTCATCATCGATCTGCGCGAGTCTTCCTCGACTTTTCAGCAGCACTTCGCGGTCGAGCTTTGCGCGTCAAAAGGGAAGATGTTGTACATACCGGAAGGATTCGCTCACGGTTTTCAAACGCTTCTGGATGACACGGAAGTTTTCTACCAAATGTCCCAGCCGTACGCCCCGGAATGTGCTCGCGGAATACGCTGGGATGATCCTTCCTTTGGTATCGAATGGCCGTCGGCGGAGCGGACGATCCTGGAGCGTGACCGCAATTACCCAGACTTCTTGACGAAACAAAGTGGTCTAAATCAATGAATTCTTCAGCCAGCCAATCCGCGGCAGTTCGCACAGGAACAGGTGCTGAAATGCACCGTTTAATCACGGATCTCTATCCGATTTGCCGTAGCATCACCGGGAAAGGCCTGCGTGAAACCCTGCGCGCGGTCGGGAGGGTCGCCCCCTTAACGCTTCATGAAGTGCCGACTGGCACGCAAGTGTTTGATTGGACTGTCCCTCAAGAATGGAATATCCGCGACGCCTACGTGATGAATTCCCGCGGCGAACGCGTCATCGATTTTCAAACCTCGAATCTACATGTTGTCAACTACAGCGTTCCGGTACACCGCAAGATGCGGCTTGCGGAATTGAAAACTCATCTGTTCACCTTGCCGGATCGTCCTGATTGGATTCCCTACCGCACCTCCTACTACAAAGAAGACTGGGGCTTCTGTTTGAGCCAGCGTCAACTTGAGTTTCTGCCCGACGATGAATACGAAGTCGTCATCGATTCGACGTTGCAGCCAGGCCATTTAACCTATGGCGAATGCTTCCTCCCAGGTGAACTGCCCGATGAAATCATTGTTTCCGCACATTGTTGCCATCCTTCAATGTGCAACGACAATCTTTCTGGCATCGCGGTCGCCGCATTCCTTGCGAAGCATTTGTCCTCACGTCCGCATAGATACTCCTACAGGTTCTTGTTCATTCCCGGAACCATCGGCGCCATCACCTGGCTGGCATTGAACGAAGAGAAGGTTCCTCGCATCCGCCACGGGTTGGTGCTTACCGGACTCGGTGATAGCGGCAAACTACACTACAAAAGGAGCCGGCGCGGCAATGCCGAAATCGACCGAGCTGCCGCTCACTTGCTTCGCCACGCTTCCTACGACCATCATCTTCTGGATTTCTCGCCTTACGGTTACGACGAAAGGCAATTCTGCTCCCCGGGAATCAATCTGCCCGTGGGACGCCTTTCGCGCACTCCTCACGGCACTTTTCCGGAGTATCACACTTCAGCTGACAATCTTGGCTTCGTCCATCCAGAGAAACTTGAGGAATCATTCGACGCCTGCCTTCAGATCATGAGTCTGCTTGAGAGAAATGGGACTTTCTTGAATTTGAACTCTAAATGTGAACCGCAGCTCGGAAGGCGCGGTCTGTACGGAATGGTTGGCGGTGGTTCTGATGCAGGCGTTAGAGAATTGGCCATGCTTTGGGTTCTGAACCTCTCCGACGGCAATCATTCGCTATTGGATATTACTGAGCGCTCGAACATGGCGTTCGATTCCATTTGTGCAGCTGCTGAAGCCTTGCAGCAGAAGGGTCTGTTGCGCGAGTGCTGCGCGTTTGAGACGCCTGAGCCCGCGGAGTCATTCGAAAGGACAAAATCATGAATGCAGTTTATATCGACACAGCAAATAGCGACGAACAACGCCGAGATTTGTTGTACGGCGGCCAATTGATTGTTCACTCGCCTACTCCCAGTTCCCTCGCCCTCGTCGAATTTGCGCGCCAATTGCTCACCGATGTATTTGAAGGTGCGGATCCCCAGACGGCGCAGTTTCATTTGCCTGTCGAGCGCTATGCAGCGATACTCGCCGAGCTCAAACCGAAGTTCATACACCATCCCAAGTCCAAGGAATGTCTCCAGGGCATTCTGCGGGAAACCGGATGTGATCTCAGCAAGACCTATTTCGACGTGCCCCGCATGCGTACTTCAACCAGCGATCAGTACCTCACTACCGGGATCGCCTACGCTTTCCATCCTCATCGGGACACTTGGTATTCGGCTCCTATGTGCCAAGTCAACTGGTGGATGCCCATCTATCCGATCGTCTCCGAAAATGCCATGGCCTTTCACCCGCGCTACTGGAACCAGCCGGTGCGCAACGGCTCCGCCACTTACAACTATGACGAGTGGAACCGCACCAGCCGCCACAACGCCGCACAATTTCTGAAAGAGGACACCCGCAAGCAACCTCGTCCCGAGGAACCTATGGAGCTCGATCCTCAGGTCCGTGTCGTTACGCCCCCAGGAGGCCTGCTGCTTTTTTCCGGTGCGCAAATGCACTCGAGCGTGCCCAACACCTCCGGCCGCACTCGACTCAGCATCGATTTCCGCACTGTGCATGTTGATGACGTTGTTGCGCGACGCGGCGCAGCCAACGTGGATTCTGAGTGCACTGGCACGTGCATGCATGACTATCTGCGCGGTACAGATTTCACGCACGTGCCGGAAGAGCTTTATGCGCTGTACGAGACGCAGCCGCCTCTGGTGCGTCCTGGCGAATTGCAGGCAGCCGCTGCCGTTTGAAAGGTCTGACGACCATATGCCCACACTAGATCAACTTGTGAACGACTCGGAATCCCTCGCCAAAATGCCTCCGGATTCTGTGCAGCCGCTGTGCCGGTTCTGCAAAACCAAGCTCCAGCACACCTTCGTGGACCTCGGTATGTCACCGCTGTGCGAGAGCTATCTTGATTCGGCCCATCTGAACCAGATGGAGCCTTTTTATCCGCTCCATGTGTACGTGTGCTCGAACTGTTTTCTGGTGCAACTCGAAGCCTACGTGAGCCCGGAGCACATTTTCAGCGATTACGCCTATTTCTCCTCTTATTCGGATTCCTGGCTTGCTCATGCAAAGGCGTATGCAAGTCAGATGACGGACCACTTCTCTCTCGATAACGCCAGCCTAGTTGTCGAAGTAGCCAGCAACGACGGCTACCTGCTTCAGTATTTCGTCCAGAAAGGCATCCCGGTTTTGGGCATTGAGCCTGCGGGGAATGTTGCCCCCGAGGCCGAGAAGAAGGGCGTCGCGACGTTGGTGAGGTTCTTTGGAACCGAAACGGCCCGGGAACTAGTGGCCGCCGGCAAGCAGGCAGATCTGCTCCTTGGCAACAACGTGCTCGCGCAGGTGCCCGATTTGAACGATTTTGTTGCGGGAATGAAGATCTTGCTGAAGCCTCACGGCGTAATCACCATGGAATTTCCCCACCTTCAGCGGCTGATGGAAGAAAATCAGTTCGACACAATTTACCATGAACACTTCTCCTATTTCTCCTTTCTCGCTGCCGGAAAGATCTTTGCTGCGCATGGCCTGACGCTCTTTGATGTCGAGGAATTGACCACCCACGGCGGCTCGCTGCGCATTTTTGCCCGGCATGCCGAGGACTCCTCGCACGCTGTAACCTCACGAGTCCGAGATCTTCGCGAACGAGAGGAAAAATTGGGGTACGCACAAGTAGAGACGTACTCGCGCTTTGCCGATCAGGTAAAGGAAACCAAGCGCAAACTGCTCGAATTCCTTATCGAGGCCAAGCGCAGTGGAAAGAAAATTGCCGGATATGGTGCGCCGGGCAAGGGCAACACCCTGCTGAACTATTGTTCCATTCGCACCGACTTCATCGACTATACCGTCGACCGCAATCCCCATAAGCACGGCAAGTTCTTGCCCGGAACGCACATCCCTATTTATCCGCCGGATCAGATCCAGCGTACAAGACCGGATTATCTGCTGATTTTGCCATGGAATCTCAAGCAGGAAATCATGCAGCAGAATGCATTCATTCGGGATTGGGGGGGCAAGTTCGTTCTGCCTATCCCGGAAGTGAAGGTTTACTCGTGATCTCGCGGTTCGAGACTGGTTCGTCCTGTGGACGGACCACAAGGAGAACGCTTCCATGAAAGTGGTCATCTTCTGTGGCGGACTCGGGATGCGCCTGCGCGAATATGCGGACAATGTCCCCAAGCCTATGGTCCCGATTGGCTACCGGCCTGTCCTATGGCATGTCATGAAGTACTACGCGCACTACGGCCACAAAGACTTCATCTTGTGTCTCGGATACCGCGCGGACGCCATTAAACAATATTTTTTGCACTACGACGAATGTGTCTCCAACGACTTTTCGCTCTCCAACGGTGGCAAAGACCTCCAGCTGTTTAACAGTGACATCCACGACTGGAACATCACTTTCGCCGAGACGGGGACACATTCAAATATCGGTCAGCGCCTGAAGGCTGTTGAGCGCTACCTCGCAGGCGAGGAGATGTTTCTCGCAAATTACGCTGACGGCCTTACGGATATGCCCCTTCCGAGCCTCATTGAGTTCTCCAGGCATCACGGTAAAGCTGCGACCTTCGTTTCGGCCAAACCGAATCTTACCTACCACGCCGTTTCGGCCGACGCCGATGGGTACGTCAATGACGTCAAGTCCATACGGGATACCGAGCTTCGCATCAATTGCGGCTATTTCGTCTTCAAGAAAGAAATCTTCCAATACATGCGCAATGGCGAGGAGCTCGTCCTTGAGCCTTTTGAACGCCTTATGAGACAAAAGCAGTTGATGGCATATCGCCATGATGGCTTTTACGCATCCATGGACACTTTTAAGGACAAGCAGCAATTGGACGACATGTACGCTCATGGTGACGCTCCGTGGGAAGTCTGGAAGAATGCGCGTCCACGCGAGGAGGCGGCCGTTTCGATCCTGGATGCTGCTGCCGATGCGACTTAGGATCGACCGTTCGCCATGATGAATCTTCGCCTGACAGATCTCGGCAAGCGGCCCCTTCAAATCCTTTGCCTTGGCGCACACTCCGACGACATCGAGATCGGCTGTGGAGGAACTATTCTGCACCTCATTGAATCGCAGCCCTCGACGCACGTCGACTGGGTCGTTTTTAGCTCCAGCACGCCACGTCGCCGCGAGGCGCTCCGGAGCGCCGGTCTTTTTTTGAAGGGTACGAAGTCAAGAAACATTACCGTTCGTTCCTATCGCGACGGTTTTTTCCCTTATGTGGGCATGAAAATCAAGGAGGAATTCGAACGCTTGAAGAGGCGCATCAATCCTGGCTTGGTCTTCACCCACTATCGTCATGATTTGCACCAGGATCATCGCCTGCTCAACGAACTTACGTGGAACACTTTCCGCGATCACCTCATCCTGGAATATGAAATTCCCAAATACGACGGAGATTTGGGATCGCCCAATGTGTTCTCTCCTTTGAAGGCATCCACGTGCCAAAAGAAGGCCGCCTTTCTTCAGGAGGCTTTCCGCACGCAGGCCTCAAAGCCATGGTTTTCCAATGAAACTTTTTTGGCTCTCATGCGGCTGCGTGGAGTAGAGGGGAACTCTCCAACAGGTTTTGCTGAGGCTTTTTACGGAAGAAAGGTCACTCTGCAACTACAATGAAATGGACTTTGGGATTACCTGAGGTTGAAGAATGAATTCGGAGTGGTTTACAGACTTTTGGCGTTATCGCGAGTTGCTTTATTTTCTGGCTTGGCGTGACGTTAAGGTCCGCTACAAACAGGCCGCGCTTGGCGCCTCCTGGGCTGTGATTCAGCCCTTGCTTACTATGGTCATTTTCACCCTCTTTTTTGGCCGGTTAGCCCGTGTTCCGAGCGATGGTATTCCCTATCCTCTTTTTTCATTTTGTGCCTTGGTTCCCTGGACCTATTTCTCCACCACTCTGAGCCAAGCGGGCAACAGCCTCGTCAGCAATTCTTCACTCATCACAAAGGTTTATTTCCCGCGCGCCTTGTTGCCTGCCGCGACTGTGCTCAGCGGCCTCGTGGATTTTGCAATGGGCTCGACATTTCTCGCTCTTATGATGATTTATTACCGTGTGAAGCCTGGATGGTCGTTTTTCTTGGTGCCATTTTTCCTTGGCGGCATGATCCTGCTGGCGTTTAGCGTTAGCATGATACTGGCCGCCATGAACGTGCGGTATCGCGACGTCAAGTATGCCTTGCCGTTTCTGGTTCAGATCTGGCTGTTCGTGACACCTATCATTTACCCGATAGCGTTTCTGACCCCCAAAATGAAGCGCTTTCTCGCCTTCAATCCCATGGCAGGGTTTCTCGAAGGATTCCGCTCTTCTCTATTTAATACAGGTCATATGGACTGGAGCTTAGTGGGCACCGCCGTCATTATTACGACGATTCTTCTGGTTATTGGTGCCACGTACTTCCGCAGGACGGAGCGATCTTTTGCGGACATCGTCTAAGTTCAGAGGGGAGCATTGCCGTCTCGTTTCGATGAGAATATGAGCCAAGCCATCGCGGTTGAAAAAGTCTCCAAAAAGTTTGTTCTGGGCGCGCTTCAGCGCGACACGATGTTGCGTGAACGGCTGATCAGCATGCTGAGCGCACCTTTTCGCCGGCGCTCGGCTGCCCCCAATGTCCTCTGGGCTCTGCGCGATGTCTCATTTGGTGTCGATGCCGGGGAAGTCGTGGGCATCATCGGGCGCAATGGCGCCGGAAAGAGCACGCTTCTCAAAGTGCTGTCCAAAATCACCTATCCCACTTCCGGTGAAGTCCACGTGTCGGGCCGCATCGCTTCTCTTCTCGAAGTGGGCACCGGTTTTCACGAGGAACTCACCGGCCGGGAGAACATCTATTTGAACGGCTCCATATTGGGCATGAAACACGGCGAGGTCGCCGCCAAGCTGGACTCGATGGTTGAATTTGCCGGCGTGGCACAGTTCCTGGATACACCGATCAAGCGCTACTCGACCGGCATGCGCCTGCGCCTGGGCTTTGCCGTGGCCGCCCATCTCGATCCTGATGTCCTCATCGTTGATGAGGTTCTGGCTGTCGGCGACGCGGGCTTTCAGCGCAAATGCCTCAACGCCATGGATGGGCTCCGTAGCGGCGGCCGGACGGTCCTTTTTGTTTCTCACAACATGGCCGCCGTTGAGAATCTGTGCTCTCGTTGCATCTGGATTGACGCCGGAAAGGTGGTCATGGATGGCGCTCCTCGCGAAGTAATCGAAGCCTACATGAATACCTTCGCGAACGCGCGCGAAACCATGGCGGACTTGCGATCCGTACAGAATCGCCGCGGGTCAGGCGAAATCCGTTATACAGCGATGGAATACTTAACACCCACAGGCGAGCCTCTCCGTGTCGTCCGCAGTGGGGATAGCCTTGTTGTTCGTTTTCACTACCACGCCCAGAAGCCAATCGTGTATCCCAGCTTCGGTTTCCGACTTTACACCGAGTTCGGCACGCTCGTCACGGACACCAGCACATGGCATCACGGCATTGATATCCCGCTCGTTCCCCCGGGCGATGGCTATGTGGACTTGCATATCGAGTTCCTCAATCTCCTCCCCGCCCGCTATTATTTTTCGCTCTGGATTACGGGTGCGGCCTCTCCCGTCCACGATAAT
This sequence comes from Acidobacteria bacterium 13_2_20CM_57_17, assembly GCA_001914785.1. GTDB lineage: Bacteria > Acidobacteriota > Terriglobia > Acidiferrales > UBA7541 > Acidiferrum. Next base: position 36,422 of record MNDE01000025.1, read on the forward strand.
GTCGAACACTGTGGTCAACTCGATGTGGGGTTGGCTAATGTCTATTCCTCCGGAAGAATGCTCGACAACCGCTCCGGTATCGTGTTCTTCCCGCAGCGCTGGAAAGTAGATGAACAGCTCATGGCTGCGGTGGGCCCCAAGGCGGAGGAAAAATGACCAACGAGCCTTTGGTCAGCGTAGTCACTCCCGTCTATAACGGCGAGGAGTTCTTGCCGCAGTGCATCGAGAGTGTCATGGCCCAGACCTATCGAAACTGGGATTTCACAATTGTAAATAACTGCAGCACGGACGGGTCGCTGGCGATTTCACTGAAATATGCTGCAACCGACCCTCGCATAAAGGTCGTCACTAATACAAACTTCTTGAGGATCCTCGAGAACCACAACCGTGCTCTGCGTTGCATTTCTCCGGAGGCAAAATATTGCAAGGTTCTGTTCGCCGATGACTGGCTATTCTCCAATTGCCTGGAGAGTATGGTCGCCAATGCGGAACTGCATCCCTCTGTGGGTATCGTCTCGTCGTATGCTCTGGCTGAGGAGCGGGTCTTGTGGACCGGTTTGCCGTACTCCAGTCATGTGGTAGAAGGTAGAGAGATTTGTCGGCGCAAGCTGACCTGCGGCAAGGATGTGTTTGGCACTCCCACAGCCCAGCTAATCAGGGCTGATTTGGTTAGGAAACGCGCCTCATTCTACAACGAGCGAAATCTTCATGCGGATACGGAGGCTTGCCTGGATGTGTTGCAGGAATCCGACTTCGGCTTTGTTCACCAGATATTGAGTTATTCCAGAGCTCGACCGAATTCCAATGACTCTTTCGCTAAAGGGTTCGACACACATATTTTGGGCATGCTTGTAACATTTTTGAAATACGGCCTCATTTATCTAGACCACGATGCATACGATAACTACCTCAAAGAAAGATTGAAGGATTACTACCGCATCCTGGCAAAGAACGTGCTCCGGTGTCGCTCCATGGCATTCTGGCGCTTCCACAGCGAGGCGCTGCACGCTGTTGGCTGGAAGATCGAGCCGTTGCGAGTGGCAGCATCGCTACCGAGTGAGCTGTTTAGTATGTTGCAGCGGCCGGCCAGTAGCCTGATGGACTTGAGGCGATCGTGGCGAGAGGCTGCCTTGCGGCTCGTCCACCCTCGATCGTCAGAGGTGCGACTTCCTTAAGGGGTCTGTGAGCCTGAAACATGCCAGTGACCAGATTCATGCTTTCGGTGTCGACCTATGCAGCTGGCGAGGAACAGGGCGAGCGCAATAGATGGACAAACCTGAGCCCGTGTTCGAATGATCGATCGTTTCTCGGCACTAGCGTAAGCTGTCTGTCAGGGACAATAGTTTCGTCGATGCGATCCACGTCATCGCCCAGTCCTTACTCCTATAACTTCGCCGCTCCAAATTGCGTACACAACCAAAGGTGAAATCAGAGATGACACATAGGAATTCCACGGAGAGTCTCGACCTTGTAGCCGGCGAATTGGTTGAAGTCGCTAGCCGCGAGGAGATTCTTTCCACTCTCGACCAGAACGGCAAGCTTGACTCCATGCCTTTCATGCCCGAAATGCTGCAGTATTGCGGCAAGCGTTTTCGCGTGTTCATGCGCGCCGACAAGACTTGCGACAACATCAAGCAATGGAGCCTGCGCCGCGCCAAAAATGCCGTGCACCTGACGGGGGTTAGGTGCGATGGCACTTCTCACGGCAATTGCGATGCCGGTTGTCTGCTCTTTTGGAATGAGGCATGGCTCAAGAAGGTCGCCCCTGACTTCGTGAGCGCCTCGCAGGTAGCTCAGCCGGCTCTAGCGTCTTCTCCGGATCCGCGCACTGACTTAACTTGTACTGAGCAGCGCCTTCGGGAATCCGCCCTTCGCCCTGACCCCTTGGTCCCAGGGAACACTCTTTACACGTGCCAAGCCACGGAGCTCCGCGAATTCACTTCTCATCTCTATTGGTGGGACATTCGTCAGTATTTCCGGGATATTCGGTCCGGAAATTTGCGACGCGGCGTTGGCGGCGATTCAAAATCAGAGAGGCTTCTTGAAGTTGTTCTCGGCATTCTGGAAGTCGTCCGCTCGCTAATCATAACCGCGTTCAACAAGTTGCAAGAGCTTCGAAGCGGTGTCCACTATCCACACATCGAGGGCTTGCTTGACACCACACCGACCTGTGACCTGAATCTGCAGCCTGGAGAATTTGTTCTGGTCCGAACCAAGGACGAGATTCTCGCTACTTTGGATCACAATAACAAAAACCGTGGGCTCTTGTTCGATTCAGAGATGGTCCGCTATTGCGGCGGGACCTTTCGCGTCCTCAAACGCGTAAACCAGATTGTGGACGAGCGCACTGGAAAGATAATGAAGATGAAGTCCTCGTGCATCATCCTTGAGGGCGTGGCCTGCGTTTCCGAATACCACCGCCTGTGTCCTCGTGCCATTTATCACTATTGGCGTGAAGCTTGGCTCCGCAGAGCAGAATAAGCAGTCCCTGGCTATTCGTTTGGAGGATAACCTGACCCTATGCATGGATCCCTTTATCGCCGGGCTAGTCCAGGCCGTCGCGGGAATGCCGAACGTCATGTTCCCGAGCCGTAGTTTATGCTGGCCTGTGGAACAACCTTACCCAAATGCGCCGTAATAGTGCACATGTCCTCTGGATGCTTCGGCATCCAAGTCGCCTAAGTCTAAAGCAATCAGCGAATTACCCATAAAATCATTTTGGAACCCGCAGTGCTGCCAAGTCCACAGGAAAAGCCTGTTCATCGCACGCGAACAGATTGAACCTTAAAAAACAGCAGTCTTACAACGGAGATTCTATGCCCTCGTGCCTGCGCCGCTGCAAGCTCTCGACCTATCTAATTTTCTTTGGTCGAACCCTCGGAGCTTGCTTCCTTGTCTTGATCGGATTCACAGGGCAGGCTCAAGCTTCCATTTCGTTCGTGCAGCAGAATTCGTCGAATCCCCAAACGCCACAGACTACAGTAACCGTTCCCTTTCCGCTCGCGCAAACCTCGGGTAACCTTAATATTGTTGTTGTGGGGTGGAACGATTCTACTGCCACAGTCGCCTCCGTCAACGATACTAGCGGAAACATCTATTCTCCTGCCCTGATCCCGACGGTTCAATCAGGCACCGCCTCATTGGTAATTTACTACGCGAAAAATATTGCTGGCGCCGCGGCTGGCGTAAATTCGGTAACTGTGACGTTTGCCCCTGCGGCGAATTTTCCTGACATTCGTATAGCGGAATACAGTGGGCTGGATCCTGTCAATCCGCTGGACGTTGCCGCCGGAGCACTAGGGAGTGCCGCCACCAGCAGTAGCGGCGCGGTGACCACTACCAATGCAAACGATCTCCTGGTAGGGGCAAACCTAGTCCAGACGTTAACCACCGGCCCGGGCAGCGGATACACAAACCGCGTAATCACCAGCCCTGATGGAGACATTTTGGAGGATCGTGTAGTAACCACAACCGGCAGCTACACCGCTACCGCTCCTGTTAGCCCTTCGGGCCAGTGGATAATGCAGATGGTGGCCTTCCGTGCCGCTGCTGGAGGCGTGGGCGTGGCGACGACCATTACCACCACAGCGGGAACGCCTCAGAGCACGACGGTCGGCACCGCGTTTGCGACCCAACTGCAAGCTACGGTTAAGGATTCCCTGAGCAACCCGGTGAGTGGCGTCACGGTGACGTTTGCGGCGCCCGGGAGCGGAGCCAGTGGCACGTTTGCCGGTGGAGCGAACAGCGCAACGACGAATCCGCAAGGTGTAGCAACAGCAGCAATCTTCACAGCCAACAGCGTAGCAGGTGGCCCTTACAACGTGACGGCCACGGTAGTGGGCGTTGCCACCCCAGCCAACTTCTCGCTAACGAACACGACGGGGGCACCTTCGACGATGACGGCGAATGCGGGGACGACGCCGCAATCAGCGGCTATCAGCACAGCTCTTGCGAATGCGCTGGCAGTGACGGTGAAGGACGCCGGGAGCAACCCAGTTTCTGGAGTAAATGTGACGTTTACCGCTCCCGGAGCAGGAGCTTCGGGAGTGTTTAGCAACAGCACAGCGACGATCACCGTGGCCACGGATGCGTCGGGTGTGGCTTCGACACCGTTCACGGCGAACGCGACAGCAGGAGGGCCGTACACAGTCA
>MNDE01000091.1 GCA_001914785.1 Acidobacteria bacterium 13_2_20CM_57_17
CCGTTGGAGAGGTATTGCGGCGCAATGAGCGCGCAGACAGCGCTGAGGAGGAGGGCGTAACGGCGTCCTCCCAGTTCGCGCGCGATTGCAGCAGTCTGCACGATCAACAGGGAGGAGGCGAGTGCCGGGATAAAGCGAATGCTGCGCAGGGAGTCACCCAGCAGGGCGCGGCAGATGTGGATCAGGAAAGGGATCAGCGGGGGCTGGTCGACGTATCCCCACGCAAGGTGATCACCGCAGGAAATGTAATCGAATTCGTCGCGGAAGTAGCCGTAGCGATTGTTGAAGTAGAGATGCGATAGAAAATTCGCGACTGCAAAGAGCACAACAATCAACATTCCATCCGCGAGAAAGGATGCCCTTTCGTTTTCAAGAGCGGGAGCCGATTCAGCAGTGATATTCATTTGGGCATCCGTAGATACGCCGGCGCTCTGAAAACGTTCCATTCCTCCGATTTGCTCATGGCAGCGTGAAGGCGATCACATAGTCGCCTTGCTTGGTCCCCAGTTTTCCGTGGCCCCCGGTGGCGATCACCAGGTACTGTTTGCCCTTCAGAGTGTAGGTCATCGGCGTAGCCTGTCCGCCCGCCGGAAGATCGTATTTCCAAAGCTCCTTGCCGGTTTCCGAGTCAAACGCGCGCAAGCCGTTGTCCATCGTCGCCGCCGTGAACACCAGCCCGCCCGCCGTTGCCATGGGTCCACCGAGCGTGATCGTTCCCGTGTTCATGCCCGGAATGAAGCTTCCCAACGGCACGTCCCAAACTTTCTTTCCCTCGAAGAGATCCACCGCCGCAACCGTCCCCCAAGGTGGCGCATTGCAGGGAAGCCCGCTCGGCGCCAACAGTGGCGTCCGAAACATAGCGAAAGGTGCACCCGTCTGCCGCGCGAATTCACCGTGCAAACGGTCGAGATCGCTCGCGTTCTTCCGCGCTTCCGCAAGCTCATCCCTCGGAATCAGCTTCACGAGAATCGGCAAACGATTGGCGTCCACGAACAGCAGATGCCTCTGCGGGTCGTACGCAGCGCTGCCCCAGTTCACGCCTCCCACGTTGCTCGGGAAGACCAGCGTGCCTTGCAGACTCGGTGGCGTAAAAATATCCCCGCTTCGCGCAGCCTTGATTTTCTCCGTGCACCATTGTTTTTCTTGCGCGTCTTTTCCCCAGGCATCTTCGGGCGATAATTTCTCCGGTACCAGAGAGATCGTCGACGCTGGTTGCGTCGGCCAAGCCTCTTCGCCGGGAATGTCGCTCCTCGGCACGGCGCGCTCTTGGATGGGCAAGAGTGGCGCGCCTGTCAGCCGGTTCAGGACGAACACCCGACCCATTTTCGTCGTGATCGCCATCGCCGGCGTCCCGTCTTTCCATGCAAACAACGTCGGCTGCGACGCCACGTCGTAATCCCATAGATCGTGATGCACAACCTGGAACCCCCACACGAATTCGCCTGTGCTGGCGCGTAGTGCAACCACTGAATTCGCCCACTTGTTGTCGCCTTTCCGGAAGCCTCCAAAATAGTCGGGGCTGGCGCTTCCCGTGGGGATGAAGGCGAGATCATGTTCCGCGTCCACTGATATCGTGGACCAGGCGTTGCCCGCACCGGTGCGAGGCGTGGTTTGATAAGCCCAGGGTGCGATGGGATCCCAAGTCCAGCGAAGATTGCCCGTGCGGACATCGAACGCGCGAACAATGCCGCGTTCCACGGTCACCGCCCGGTTGTCTCCAAGCGATGAGCCAGTGATGATCAGGTCTTTGAAAATCGCGGGAGCGGATGTGACTTGGTAGTCGCCCGGATCGCGCAGTCTCACGCCGGTGGTAAGGTCAACTTCACCGTCCATCCCGAAGTCTTTGCACGGTTTTCCCGTGTCTCCATCCAGCGCGATCAAGCGCGCATCGAGCGTGCCGATGAAGATTCGAAGAGTGCACGGTTTGCCCGCTTTGGCGCGCGCGTCGCGCCACGCGGAGACTCCGCGCGAAGTCACCTCCGAAGAGCCGTAAGGCAGCTCCAGCTTGGGGTCAAATTCCCGCAGTTTAACGCCAGTCTCCGCGTTTAAGGCGATCACGTGATCGTAAGGAGTGCTCAGGAAGAGTTTTCCATCCACCAGAATGGGCGTGGCTTCAAACGCCGCTTTCTTATCGAGCTCCTCATCATGAGGCAGCGCCCCGGTTCGAAACGTCCACGCCACCTTAAGTTGCCCAAGGTTGCCGCGGTCAATCTGCGCGGCCGGAGAATAGCGAGTGCCGCCCGGATCGTTCGAGTAAGTCGGCCAACCCACGTCGCTCTTTGACTGCGCCCTGGCCGTACACACCCGCCACATCGGCAGCACAAACAGCAGGAGCCAGCAAAGAATGCAAAACGGTCGAAGGGCTTTCATGGCCCAGTTCATAATGCAACGAGACGCGGCGCACAAGAGGCTTGGGACAGCAGGGCCGCCTCCAGGGACGAATGGGCCGATCCGTTGCCGCACGCCGTTTTTATGAGGGCTTGTAGTGAAACATTTTGCAAAATGGACCGTCTCTACCTATAGCTATCTATAGGAGTGGTCTTGAACAAGCCCAAGAACGACCTTCTCCAAGGCACCCTCGCCCTGCTCGTCCTCAAGACCCTGGCTCGCGGTCCCCTCCACGGATACGGCATCACCCTTCATATCCAGATGGTTTCAAAGGACTTCCTTCGCGTTGAGGAAGGCTCGCTTTATCCCGCGCTTCACCGCATGGAGCAGGACGGATGGATCAGCGCGGACTGGGGAACAACAGAAAACAATCGTCGCGCTCGCTACTATCGCCTCACATCCACCGGTCAAAAGCAGCTTGCCGAAGAAGAAAAGAATTGGGAACGCCTCACGCAGGCCGTAGCCCAGGTTCTCCGATTCGCTTGAAAGGGAGGTGTATCGTGTCTTTCATTGCACGATTGAAGGGCCTGTTGCGGAAGGAACAATTGGACCGCGAACTCGACGACGAGTTGCGCTCCCACCTCGAGATGCGCGCTGCGGACAATCTCGCCGTGGGCATGTCGTCCGAGGCCGCCCGCATCGATGCACAAAAGCGCTTCGGCAATACGACGCTCCTCAAGGAAGACACTCGCGCCGTGGACATCATTGGCTGGCTCGACGAGTGCGCCCGCGATTTCCGCTATGCGCTCCGCATGCTGCAACGCAGCCCAGGCTTCACCGCTGTCGCCGTACTCACGCTCGCTCTCGGCATCGGCGCCAACACCGCCATTTTCAGCGTGGTGGACGCCATTCTTCTGCGTCCGCTGCCTTATCCGGAGCCCGAGCGGCTGGTCCGCGTGTGGGAGTCTTCCATCAAGCATGACAGTCCCCGCAACGTCGTGAATCCTCTCAATTTTCTCGATTGGCACGACCACGCTCAATCTTTCGAGTCTATGGCTGCCATTTCGGGATTGATGACCAATCTCAGCTCCCAGGGTCGGCCGATTGCCGTTCAGGGCATGCAAGTCACTCCGGAGTTCTTCTCCACGCTTCGCGTTCCTCCCCTGCTTGGCCGTACCTTCATTGCAGAAGATGGCATTCCGGGCCACGAACGTGTAGTCATCCTCAGCTACGATCTGTGGCAGCGGCAGTACGGCGCGGAACCAAAAATCATCGGTGCAAAGATAGACGTCGACTCCGTGCCGTACACACTGATTGGTGTAATGCCCCGCGATTTTTCTTACCCGAAATTCAAGTCTGAAGTGTGGACCCCGTTACCCTTGACCCGCTCCGAGGAATGGAAGGGAGGGCGTTTCCTGACCGTGGTTGCGCGCCTCAAGCCGGGTGTTTCGCTCAGCAAAGCCCAGCAAGACATGCTTCGCGTCGCCAACTTTACGGTCCAAGCCCGCCCCGACAACAACAAGGGCTGGAGCGCCAATGTCTTTCCGATGCTCGAAGATGTCACGCGAGGCGTCCGCCGTCCGCTTTGGGTGTTGCTCGCGTCTGTTGGGTTTCTTCTTCTTATTGCGTGCGCCAATGTGGCAAATCTTCTTCTCATGCGCGGAACTGGTCGCCTTCGCGAGCTGGCTGTTCGTTCTGCATTAGGTGCTCCGCGCTCCCGCATCGTTCGGCAGCTCTTCGTGGAAAGTCTGCTTCTGACGCTCGCGGGCATGGCCGCGGGGCTGGTCTTCGCTCAGGTTGGATTGCGCAGCCTCCTCGCGCTCATTCCTCAAAACGCGCCCTTGCCTCGCAGCGAACCCATCGCGATTGACGCGCGTGTTCTGCTTTTCACCTTTCTCGCTTCTCTTTTCACCGCCGTCGTCTTCGGACTCGTCCCCGCGCTCCGGCTTTCTCGTGTGGATCTCCAAAACGCGCTCAAGCAGGGCACTCTCCGGGGCGGCGTTGGCGGCCACCAAACTCTCCGCCGCTCTTTCGTTGTCGCTGAAGTTGCCCTTGCGCTTCTTCTCTCCGTCGGTGCGGGCCTCATGCTTCGCAGCTTCGCGCGTCTCATCTCCGTCGATCCCGGTTTCAGCCCTGAACATCTTCTAACCATGCACATCTGGACCTCGCCCGCGCGTTATCACGATAATCTCAAGCGCTCCCAGTACTTCGATCGAGTCCTTGCTGAAATCCGCGGCACACCTGGCGTTCAGGCCGCCGGATCGACTCACTTTCTTCCGCTCACGGAAAGGATCTCTGGCTCCTGTTTTTCTTTTGCAGACCAACCCGCTCCTTCGCCTGCCGACTCGCCATCGGCCCAATTCCTCATCATTAGCTCTGGCTATTTCCAAACCATGGGTATCGCGCTAATCCGTGGGCGCGACTTCGATCACCGCGACCGTTTCAACTCCCTGCCCGTCGCAATCGTCAACCATGCTTTTGTGGACCGCTACTATTCCGGACAAAATGCTCTCGGCAAGCAGCTCCGTGTCTGCTGGGACATTGAGAAACCTGTCGAAATCGTCGGCGTCGTCGCTGATGCCCGCCAGGCGCAATTGCAGGACGCTCCAAAACCCACCATCTTTCTCTCTAACTCGCAGGCGCCGATGTATTTTGCCACGCTCGTCGTACGAGCCTCCGGCGATCCAATCCAGATTGCGCGGTCCACCGAGGAAGCCATCCATCGTGTCGATCCCGATCAGGCAGTTTCAGACATTCAGACTATGGAAACCGTATTCTCCGATTCCGTTTCCAGTCCTCGTTTTCAGGCCATTTTATTGCTAGTATTCGCGGGACTTGCGGTTGCTCTGGCGATGATCGGCGTCTACGGCATCGTTTCCTATTCCATCAGCCAGCGCACCAACGAACTCGGGATTCGTATCGCTCTGGGCGCTCGCGCGGCGGACGTTGTTCGTCTGGTTCTTCGCGAAGCATTCGTCCTTGCCGCAATCGCGTTGCTCCTCGGCCTGGCGGGTTCTATAGCCCTAAGCCGCGTTCTGCAGAGCCTTCTCTTTGAGGTCACTCCAACCGATCCAGTCACACTCGCATCGGTCTGCTTCCTTGTTCTCGCGGTCACTGCCTTGGCGGCGGTCTTGCCCGCGCGCCGAGCTACGCGGATTGATCCTCTGGTCGCTCTGCGCTATGAATGAATCACTCAAATCACTCAGGAACGACTTTGCAGTCCCGCAATTGCGTTTCAGGTGAGTTTCAAAAGTTCCGGCCGCTGTGTCACGTAGCGCCGTGACCAGCGGAGCTCCGTGTTGTCATGGAGCATCACCTTGTATTCACCGTGGAACCATGGCAGAAGCTCGCGAATGGCGTCGAGCCGCACCAGCGTCCCCCGGTTGATGCGCACGAATAGCTTGGGGTCGAGCGAATTTTGCAGTGCGTCGAGCGTGCTCCGCAGCGTGTGCGTTTTCTTTCCACAATGCAGCAGCACGTAGTTCCGGTCCGCTTCCACCCACGCGATTTCCTTTATCGGGACGAACACCCCTCGCGAGTCTTCCTCGACGAGCAAGCGATCAGGCAGCGACTTCTCGCGCTGCAGTTGTTCCAGCATCGCGCCCAAGCGGGAAGCGAATCCATCCGCCGATTGCTCATGCTGAATTCTTGCCCGCCGGAGCGCTTCGCGAAAGCGCTCTTCGCTGACGGGTTTGAGCAAATAGTCGAAAGCGTGCACCTCAAAGGCCCGCAGCGCAAACTTGTCATGCGCCGTGATGAAAATCACGCGCGGCAGCGGAATTTTTGCCGTGTTGAGCGACTGAATGACTCCAAAGCCGTCCAGCCCCGGCATCTGCACGTCAAGAAAAATCAGATCAGGCCGATGTTTCTTGATCGCCGCGACGGCCGACTCACCCCCGTCAGCCTCGGCGGCAATCTCTACGGCGCGCTCTTGGCGCAGCAGCCGTAGTATCTTGCGCCGTGCCGGCGCTTCATCATCGACGATGAGGACGCGAAGTGGAGACGGCAAGCTCATTCGGAAGTTCGGCGAGTTTGTGCTGACGCGTGCAGGGGGACGCGGAGCGTCACTTCCGCGCCTCCACTGGACCGGTTCGCAATCGAAAACTCCTGACCCTCGCCGTACAGATGCGCCAAACGGTCTCGAATATTCGAAAGCCCTAGCCCGCGCCCGAATACACCGGAAGCTTCAAGGTCTCCGATCCCGCAGCCGGTATCGCAAACCTGCAGGATCAAGCTGCCGTTCTCGCGATGCGCTGTAATGGAGAGTTCCATCGCTCCGTTTCCGGAGTTCATTCCGTGACGAAGCGAATTCTCCAGTAGCGGCTGCAAAATAAGCTGCGGCACGAGGGTCTCGTTCAGGGATGGGTCTATCGCATAGGACACGCGCAATTTGTTCTCGAATCGCTTCTGCATCAGGTCAAGGTACAGCCGCGTGATTTGCAGTTCTTCCGCGAGCGGAATTTCATGCGCTCGCGAAGCCTGCAGTGTGAGCCGCAACAGGTCGCTCAGTTGCGTGATCATCGCGTCCGCGGCCCGGACGTCTTCATACATGACCGAAGAAATCGTGTTCAGCGTGTTGAAGAGAAAGTGCGGTTGCAATTGCAGCCGCAGATTCTCTAGTTGCGCCCGCACCAGCTCCGTTCGGAGTTCGGCGGCGGCCAGTTGCTGCGCCTGCGCGATCCGCAATCGTTCGAGATAATAGAAGACGGTCACGAAAACGGTATAGCTGACCAAATCATTCGAAAGCTCCATCGGGTAGCGAAAGAACATAATGCCGTAGTCGTAGGGCCCCTGTCCGACGAGCGGAAAAAGAAAGTGGCGGCTGAAGGCCATGATGGTGGTATGTGCAGCAGAAAAGGCTACAGCTCCGACAAGATGCTTCGAAACGAGCAATAGCCAGCCCCTCTTTTCAAATAGATAAACTCGCGCAAAACGAAGGACGAGCGGCAGCAGGAGGAGCACCGAGTACACTCCCGTCGCCTCCTCAAGCAACCGGCGCGGAAACGTGCCTACGTGGCCGCGCGCTAGGTCGTCCAGGTATCTGTAACTGAAGGACAAAAAGCCGAGCGCAGTGAAAAGGAGAAAGAATAGCCCCCAGCTAAATCGGGGTGCTCTAAATCGGGGTGCTCGAGACGCGCCTGACATGGTCTGGGTGGTGGCCATTCACAGAACTCAGCGGAAAGATTATGCGCCGATTGCGGCAAAGCGAAAAGGCCTGGGAGAACGAGGATCAAGGCCGAACAAAGACTAGTTCCGGCAGAAACCACGGGGTCAGTGGCGGCGGGTACGGGAAGAATCGATCGAGCTGATCAGCGTGACGGCTACCAAAAGAATGAGGGCAGCGACGAGGGCGAAGATGATCACGAGTGGTCTCCCTACGACTTAGATGAAAAAAGAGCAAGTTAGATACCAAGCACACTCCCAGTGTTTTCAATAGGTTGCAGTCGAATAAATGTGCAGGGAAGTCGTCAAAAAAGGACAACTGATGGCGCAAGTTTGCATGGGCCAAGTACTGGCACTAGCGAGGCACACGCTCTCGTTTCAAGGGGACTCGACGCGCCTTAACTCTTACTCAGCCGGATTGAGCCATCACCCGTGTGGATAGTCAAAGGCTGTCCGCCGCCGTTCATTTTTCCGTGCATTTCCGAGTTCTTGAATGTCCCCTCGATGGTAACAGGGATGCCCAGGCTGATGTGGCCGTCGCCCGTGCTGGCGTCAATATTCGTCTGGAAGTCGGCCGGTAACACTAGGTCCACGCTTCCATCACCAGTGCGAATCGTCCAACTCGTCGCCATCTTGGATCCCGGTAGAACCCGCGTATCCACGCTGCCGTCGCCGGTTTTTACGTTGAGCGCGTCGAATCGCCCCGCAATGCGAATGTGCCCATCGCCCGAGTCCGCTTCCACCTTGCCGTCCAAGTCATGCGCCTCAATCGAGCCGTCTCCTGTGCGCAGCTTCACGTCGCCCTTGAGGTTCTCTACGGTAATGCTGCCGTCGTTGGTATGAAGATCGATCGTGCCGCTTAGCGAATTGGCCTTCACTGACCCATCGCCCGTGTGCACGTTCACCGTGCCATTGATGGATTCGGCCTGTACGGACCCATCGCCCGTTTCCACCTGCAGGTCAGCCTCGCGAGGCATGCGAACTTCAATGTGCAGCCGCCGCGAATTGCCGCCCCACGAAAATCCCCAATGTCCTGTGACGCGCGCCGTCAACTGGACTTTGTCGCCGTCCTGGTGGGCGTCGACGCGCAGCGTCTTGCCCAACTCGTAACCCTGATATTCAACGCGAAATTCGACCTGTTTCGCGTCTCCCGACGTGACCCGCACGCCGCCATCATTGGTTTCCACGCGCACGTTAGCGCGCCCAGTCACGGCAAACGACTTGGTGAAATCCTCGGCACTAGCCGCGACCGCGGAAACAGCCAACAGGGTTCCGCAAGCCATTCCTATCCGGATTGCAACCGGGCGGTGGAGAAACAGTTTCATTTCCAATATCCTCCGTAATATGCCGTTCTGCCCATAAGGTACGACAACCGGCTCAAAAATGTTCCCTGGGACAACACCTGTCCCGCGTCCTGGCACATCTCAGTCCCCCTTTGCCGCCCGCTTCTTTTGGCCCCCTGAGCGGCCAGCTCCCGGTTTGGCGCGCAGGGCAGCCAGGAATTCGCTGACCGGCAGCGTATTGATCACGTCCTTCTTCTCCAGCCAACCGCGGCGGGCCATGGTGACGCCGTAGCGGATGAAGGCCAGGTTGCCGGTGTTGTGCGAGTCCGTCGAGATGACCACTTTGACGCCCCGCTCCTTGCACATTCGAAGATAAACGTCCTTTAGGTCCAGGCGGTCGGGGTAGGAGTTGCACTCCATGGCTACTCCGTGTTTAGCACACGCTTCCAGCACCTTTTCCATGTCGTAATCGAGCGAATCGCGGCGCAGCAGCAAACGCCCCGTGGGGTGCGCGATGATCTGCGTATACGGATTCTCGATCGCCGCAAGCATGCGCTCAGTCATCGCCGCGCGGTCGACATTGAAGTAGGAGTGGATCGAGCAAACCACCACGTCCAATTGCGCAAGGATTTCGTCGGAGTAGTCGAGCGATCCGTCTTTGAGGATGTCCACTTCAGCACCGGCCAGGACGCGGATGCCCAGATCCTTTTCGTTGGCGGCGTGGATTTTTTTGATGTGCGCCGCCATGCGCTTTTCGTCCAGCCCGTTGGCGACTGTGACGGCCTTCGAATGGTCTGTAATCGCAATGTACTGGTGGCCAAGTTCTCGCGCGGCTTCCGCCATTTCTTCGATCGAGTTCTTCCCGTCGCTGGCCGTGCTGTGCATCTGCAAGTCGCCCTTCATGTCTTTCAAGGTCACCAGATGCGGCAGCTTGTGGTGTTCGGCGGCGGCAATCTCGCCGGTGTTCTCGCGCAACTCCGGCGGAATGAAGTCCAGCTTCAGCTTCGAGTAAATCTCTTCTTCGGTGCGCCCGGCGACGCGCTTTTCCCCCTTCAAAGTCGCCAGCACATATTCATTGAGCGTCAACCCCATGTCGTTGGCGCGCCCGCGCAACGCCACGTTGTGCTCTTTCGAGCCCGTAAAATAGAGCAGGGCAGCGCCGAAATTTTCTTTTTCGAGCAGTCGAACGTCGACCTGCAACCCATTCTCCAGCGTGAAGCTGACCTTGTTCTCTCCATGCGCCAGCGTCTGATCGATCCCGGGAAATGTAAGAATATGCTTGGCGAGCGCGTCGACGTGCTTCTGCGATGTATGCCCGTCGGCCAGCGTAACCAGCAGATCCAGATCGCCCACGGTCTCCTTGCCTCTCCGTAATGATCCAGCGGGCGTAACCGACTCGGCGGCCTTTCCCGCTTTTTCGATGTGCGCAACGATTGCGTTTGCAGCGTCTTCTGCGGTATTGATGTGAAATCGTCCGCTGGATTTCTTGAAGACTTCCACGGCTTTCAAAATATTTTGTTCGCTTTTCTCGCCAAAGCCTGCCAAGTCGCGAAGGTTTCCTTCTTTCGCCAGTTTTTCCACGTCCGCCACGGTGCCGGCCTTGAAGTTCGACCACAGGAAAGCTACCTTCTTCGGGCCCAGCGACTGCAGTTGCAGTAAATCCAGAATCGTCGCCGGATATTTCTTCAGCAGCTTTTTGCGCAGCGAGTAATCGCCGGTCTTTACGATTTCCTGAAGGTGCTCCACCATGCGTTCGCCAATTCCCGGCAACTCTTCGAGCTTTTCCGGCTCTTTGACGAGCTGCTCGATGGACTCGGGCAAACTATCGATGAGTTCGGCAGCCTTCTCGTAGCTGCGGTATCGCCCGATAATCGCCCCATCGATCTCTAGAAGTTGCGCCGTATCCCGCAGGATTCGTGCGATCTGTTTGTTGTCCATGGCGACAAGAATTATAAGCCCGAACGGGCGGAGTAAAGGCCGTAAAGGAAGCTATCAGGACCTGCGGCAGCGCAAGTCGCTTGGCATGCGGCTCACTACGCAACCTCAGATTCACTGCGACACAAGGTTTTTTCCTTTACCTCATTTATCTCCTTAACCTTCTTTAGCTCCCCCAATAAAAAAGGCCGGCAGGAGGGCGCTCCCTGCCGGCCGAATCATTGCCTACCCCTTCATAGCGCAGCCTTTGAGACGTTGGCCGCCTGTGGGCCTTTCGGTCCCTGCACAATTTCGAAGTCGACGGGGTCTCCTTCTTGCAAGGTGCGATAGCCGTCGCCGGTAATCGCGGAGTAATGTACAAAAACGTCTGGGCCGTCATCGCGCCCGATGAAGCCGTATCCTTTGGAATTATTAAACCACTTCACGGTGCCTTGCACTTCGATTACCCTCCTGACAGGGACTTCGAGATTTCGCTCCGCAGCGCCAGTCGAATAATCCTAACGCTGTTAAAGATACGAATTGCGCGGAGTGTATCAAAACGGGAAGCGGAGTCAAGAGGACAATCGTTTTCTCTGCTGAAAATAAATAGCCTTATGACCCGCTATAAAATCGGTTTAAGCTCATTCGATTCTTAGGACTTCTTAACGCGGCCTTGCGGGGCCAGATACCGAAAGTAGTAGAGAATGCCCGCAATGGATTTGGCGTCACGGAGCTTCCCATCGCCGATCATCTCATCCAATTGCTTGCGGCTGTAAGCCCGGGGAATTATTTTCTCATCCTCCTCCGGCTCCGCTTCGCCGGCGGTCAACCCTTCCGCCAGCAGGATGAGCATGCGTTCTTCCAGGAAGCCGGGAGTCGGGAAAACGTCCAGGAAAACTCGGAATCGCTTTGCGCGGTAGCCGGTTTCCTCGATCAGTTCGCGAGCTGCGGCCTCTTCGGGAGTTTCGCCGGGATCCATCCGCCCAGCCACTAACTCCCATAGATACTGTCGTGTAGCGTGCCGGTACTGCCGTATAAGCAGGATTCTGCCGTCCGGAAGGACCGGAAGAACCACGACCGAACCGGGATGGGTGATGACTTCGCGGGTCGCCCGGACGCCGCTCGGTTCGATCACCTCGTCGCGCCGAAGCCCAAAGACCGGCCCGTTATAAATCATTGTGCTGCTAAGGACTTGTGCCGTCTTTGGGGCTCTGGCATCTGCGGATTTCTTCATATTTTCGTTCCTTACGGCCATTTTTTCTCCGTCTCCGCCAGTAATGCTTGGGAAACCAGAATTTACTGTGCTCACCAGCCACGGCCCTCCGGTTTGGCATTGGGTCGGTTTGAATTTCCTTAATCGTGACAACGGGTCAAAATTCAAACTGACCCATCCCTCCGGTTTGCTTGCCGAGACACGGTACGCCTATACTCGGCAACAGGGTCGCCGTCAAAGGCAAACAGGCTGAGGCCTGGCCAACGGAATGTCAATCAACACCATCATCGTGGATGACGAAAAGCCCGCGCGCGACGAGCTGGCCTTCCTCCTCAAAGGCTTTCCCGAGATCAATGTGATCGGCCAGGGCAAAAACGGCGTCGAAGCCGTTTCGTTGATCAAGGAGCACACGCCCGACCTGGTCTTTCTGGACGTGAAAATGCCCGGTCTGGACGGTTTTGGCGTTCTAAAAAAAATCGTCGAGCGCAAAATGAAAATGCCGCACGTGGTTTTTGCCACTGCGTTTGACCAATACGCCGTCCAGGCATTCGATGTAAATGCCGTGGACTACGTGCTGAAGCCGTTCGACAAGGCGCGCATCGCCAAGGCCATTGCGCGGGCCCGCAAAATGCTGGAGACGCAGACTTCCGCCACCGAGCGGCTCGAGCAGCTCGTCAGCCAACTCGGGGCGGCGAAACAGAATTCCTCGCCGCCGGTCAAAGTCTTGATCAAGTCACAGCAGCGCTTGTTGCTGGTGAGCGCCGAGGATTTGATCTGGGCTTCCATTGATGGCGGCATGATTTCCGTGATGGGCCGGGAAGTGGAAGGAACGTCGAATTACCGCACGCTCGAAGAGCTGGCGGAGGCGCTCGACTCCGAATCGTTTTGGAAGCCGCACCGCTCCTTCCTCGTAAACATTCATTACATCAAAGAAGTGGTGCCCTGGTTCAACGCCACCTACATGCTGAAAATGGACGACAAAAAGCAAACTCAGATTCCCGTAGGCCGCTCCCAAGTCAAGCGCATGCGCGAACTCTTCAAACTGGGGCCCACGAAACCGGAGCGTGGATGAACGAAGGCGTATTTTCGACGATGATTCCACTTGTCATGGGTGCGCTGGCACTGAGATCCGATCGCTTGATCGCCCGCGCTATGAGTTTGTATTCCGCACAAGTGGGAGGATTATTCAGAAAGCGCAGAGTTTGGGGCACGTTTGCGACAGCCCGAGCCCCACATCTGGTCTACCAGAACTTTTTGCTCTTCATCAGATTCTGGGGAACTGTCATGGCCTCGCTCGGCATCCTTCTTTTTCTTCTCACCTATTGACTGCGTGGCAAGGCAAAATAGCCCTTGATACACGTTCCTAGTCTGCTATGATACTTCGTAGGGCAAGTTGCGACTCATGCATCTTGCCCTTTTTCTTTTCCGGTCGCTTGTCTCGGGCTCTCCTTCAGTAGGGCTTTCTCCCAAGAATACGCGAGGCAGTTAGTCCCGCCTGTAGGGGCACAATATCGCAGATTCCGGGCAGCAGCCGGAATATCGTGCCCCCTACTCCATTTAGCTAAGGCCGGGGCGCACTAAAGCTCGCATCCACAACGACAGTGAATCTGTTCCGTCGGGGTTTCCGTTGTCTGCTCAGTGATCTTTGTGCTCCGGCCTCTGTGCTCTCTGTGTTAAGTCTTTGCCTTTTCTTTCAACTTTCAACTCTCCTCTGGACCTAAACATGAAAAACAAAAAAACCAACGCCGAACAAATCTGGAAACAATTCGAGGACCTGCTCGTCCCGCGGCTGCGCCTCTCCATCACCGACCGTGTAGTTTATTCAAATCTCGTGCGCCATAGCCGTCTGGAAGGCAAACCCCGCCTCCGGTTTTCGATCCCTTGGCTTTCGCGCGGTATCCGCCTCTGCGGCAACTCGACGCGCTGGGCCGTCCGTCGTCTCATCTCGCGCGGCCTCTTGCGTCTTGTGCAGTGTAGCAAAGCCGGACATGTGGTTGAGGTTCTCCTGCCGGAAGAGATCCTCGCTGCAGACACCGGAAGACCCGATAGAAGCGATAGAACTGGTGGCCCTGTCTCGCCCACCTTTCTCCCCGCCATCTACTCCGAGGGGGAGGATTTCCTGAAGACCGCGGCCCTCCGAAGGTCCATCCATGCTCGAGAACATGGCCGTTGCTTTTATTGTCTGCGTCAGCTTACGCCCCAGGCCCGGTGCCTTGACCACGTCGTGCCTCTCTCCCAGTTCGGCGGCAATTCCTCCCGCAACCTGGTCTCCTGCTGTCTGAAATGCAATTCCCAAAAAGGAGAACGCTCCGCCCTCGATTTTCTGCGTCGGCTTTACCGCGAGCGTCGGCTGAGCGACTCCGAACTCGCCGACCGCCTTCGCGCTCTCGACGCCCTCGCCTCCGGCAAGCTCCGTCCTGCGATCGCCCCCATTGTCAATCCCCGCCGCATGGGCCGGCCCCCACTTCACCCCGAGAACTAGTGGCACGGTAGGAAAACCACTATTGCGCGCGCCGATCAACATCGAGCTGACATCACATGGATTGCATGCCATACTTTCGACTCCAAAGAGACCGCAGCTATGCCAGTGAAGGTGAATGAAATAATTCGGAAACTGAGCCCGGCCGAGCGAAAAAAAGTCGAGGACCGTGCGGCGGAGAATATTGCCGAGAAAACAAGCTTGCCGAACGAGAACGACGAACTACGCATCGTCACCTTGAAACGCAACCTTGCGCGGGCTCAGCGGCTCGTCCGCAAGTATGTGAAGCCAGGCACTTCCTTGGTTGACGAATTGATTGCGGAACGGCGCAAGGCTCCGCGAAAGAAATAAGGTTGCGCGCGCTTTCACTGTGTGCTCTGCGTCTCCGCGTTATGTTTGCTCTGTTTCTTTGAACTCTTGAACCTCTCCAGCAGCACCACGCCTTCGGACACTACGTCCTCACTGACTTCGTGTGGTAGCATCATTCGTACCTTCCCCATGGCCAGCGTGAAGCGCTTGACGCGTACAATGGACTGATGGATTTTTCGCTCAACGACCACCAAAAACTGATTCGCGATACCGTCCGCCAATTCATGGACGCGGAAGTGCGCCCGTTCGTGAAGGAATGGGAGAAAGCTGAGAAATTTCCGGCCGAGGCCATCAAGAAACTCGGCGAAATGGGCTGCTGCGGCATGCTGGTGCCGGAAGAATGGGGTGGGCCGGGACTCGACACTGTCTCGTATGCGTTGATGCTGGAAGAAGTCGCGCGCGTGTTTACGGCGATGTCTACCGCGCTGGGCGTGACGAATTCCGCGGTGCAAGCGCCGCTGCTGCTGTTTGGCACGGAAGCGCAGAAAAAAAAATATTTGCGGCGCATGGCCACGGGAGAAACGCTCGGCGCATTTTGCCTGACGGAGCCGGCTGCGGGTTCCGATGCCGCCGGAATTCAAGCGCGTGCCGTGTTCGTTGGCGATTGCTACAAACTCAACGGCACCAAAACCTGGGTGACCAACGGAAGCGCCGCAGGCGTGCTGATTGTGTTTGCGAAGACCGATCCCGCCGCGGGCGGCAAAGGCATCAGCGCGTTTCTCGTTGAGCCAAGCTTTCCCGGCTTTCGCGTGGGACGGCATGAAGACAAAATGGGGCAGTGGTCGTCGCCATCGGTGGAGATTTTGCTGAACGATTGCATGGTGCCGGTGGAAAATCGTCTGGGGGAGGAAGGGCAGGGGTTGAAAATTGCCCTGAGCGCGCTGGACGGCGG
The DNA here is from genome assembly GCA_001914785.1 of Acidobacteria bacterium 13_2_20CM_57_17. Taxonomy (GTDB): domain Bacteria; phylum Acidobacteriota; class Terriglobia; order Acidiferrales; family UBA7541; genus Acidiferrum. Next base: position 15,642 of record MNDE01000091.1, read on the forward strand.
ACGCATCGGGATCGCCGCGCAGGCCGTCGGCCTGGCGCAAGGGGCTCTCGAAGAAACCGTCAAGTACGCGAAGCAGCGCAAGGCGTTTGGGAAAAACATTAGCGAGTTTCAGGCCATTCAGTGGATGATTGCGGATATGCAGACGGAGATCGAGGCTGCGCGCGGATTGACGCACTATGCCGCGTGGTTGAAGGACGCGCATCCCACGAAAACGGGCGCAAGCGCTTCCAAGGCCAAGCTTTACGCCAGCGAGATGGTGAACCGCGTGGTGTACAAGGCGGTGCAAGCGCATGGGGCCGTGGGATATTCGCGAGAGACGGATGTCGAGCGCATGTACCGCGACGCGCGCGTGATCACGATTTACGAAGGAACCAGCGAGGTGCAGCGAATGATCATCGCCCGCGAACTGCTGGGCGCGGGGGAGAAACAAAAGGTCGCAACGAGCTGATGACGGGGGTTGAGTAGAACAGGCATTCCTGCCTGTTCTGTGTTTGGTCACATGAAGAGCACAGCCAGGAGTGGCTGTGCTACCAAGAATCTTAATGCAGGACGCAGAAGAGAACACAGAGAAAGAGGGGAGCGGGAAGAGAATCGTAATGGTCGGCGATGCAGAAGCTCGGCACGCTGTGCGGGAGCTAGTAAAACGGTTTGAATCGATAGCCGCGCAGGCGGGCGCGATGGCCTACGTCCTCGCGAAGCGAGACTCGCAGGAATATGCCCGATTACTGGAAGCTGTCGAAGTGGCTTTGAAGACAGTGATTCAGCCAATCAGTGGTGCCGACCGGGATTGGAGCGCAGTCTATGCGGCCCTGGATGACCCCGGCGCGGACTGGAGCAAGGCTGTAGTGGCGATGCTTAACCGAGGAGCGATTGAGTCCACGGGCGAACAAGCGATCGAACGATTCAAGCTCATGCTAAGTCTCGAAGAACGATTTGATGCAGAGATGAAGGATAAAAATAAAACCGACGAGGACGAGGAGCCTGGAATTGGAAACCGGGGCTAAGGGGAAAAAGAGCAGAGTCTTGAGCGGGATGCGACCGACGGGCCGGCTGCACATCGGGCATTACTTTGGCGCACTGCAGAATTGGGTGCGGCTGCAAAATGACCCTGCGTACGAATGCTTCTACTTTATTGCGGATTGGCACGCGCTAACCAGCGATTACGCGGACACGTCTGCAATCGCGGAGAACACGCTGCAGATCATGATTGATTATCTGGCCGCGGGGCTCGATCCGAAAAAAAGTGTGCTCTTTCAACAGTCGGTGATTCCGGAGCATGCGGAGTTGCATTTGCTGCTGTCCATGGTGACTCCGCTGGGGTGGCTGGAGCGCGTCCCAACGTACAAAGAAGCGCTGGAAAACGTCAAGGACAAAGACCTGCACAATTACGGGTTCCTCGGCTACCCAGTGCTGCAGTGCGCAGACATTGTGATGTACAGCTCGCCTGACATTTCCGCGCTGCTTGTGCCTACAGGCGAGGATCAGGTTTCGCATGTGGAGACTAGCCGCGAAATTGTGCGGCGGTTCAATTTCTTCTTCGCGGGTTTTCAAACTGACCCATCATTGTATAAACCGGAGAATGAGCAGTATTTTCAGGCCGCAAGCAAGATAATGTTCTCTTTCCCCGACCAGAAATTTGCTACCGACACGCCAGGTTTCCTAGCGAGAGCGGTCCAGCTGTACGCACAGAAGATTGGGTTCGAAAACTTCTATAAAGAACATGGCTCTCTCGCAAGGTTCTTCCCGTGTACTCGAATCCTTGAAGAGCCGGAGTCGATGCTGACAAAGACGCCGAGGATACCGGGGCTCGACGGGCGGAAGATGTCGAAGAGTTATGGCAATACCATCACGTTGAGCGAGAGTGACGCGGACATTCGTTCCAAAACGAAAGTGATGGTGACGGATCCTGCTCGGAAGAGACGCACCGATCCTGGAAATCCGGACGTGTGTCCGGTGTATGACTGGCATAAACTGTTCTCGGCGGAAGAGCCGGGGCGGCTGGAATGGGTACGGCAAGGGTGCACAACAGCGGGAATCGGTTGCATCGAGTGCAAAGCGGCGATGGCGGAGAATTTGATCAAGTGGATCGCGCCGGTGCGCGAGCGCCGCGTGAAGTACGAGAAGAACCCGAAGCAAGTGTTGGAGCTTCTCGATGACGGTTCGAACAAGGCGCGGAAAGTCGCGCAAGGCACAATGGCGCGCGTTCGCGAAGCCGTGTTTGGCTGGGAGAAAAAGCGGCAAGAAATAGGTGGCGGCGGGAAGCAAGCGGCGAGTGGCGAGTGACGAGTGACGAAAATGGCGACGCCAGGAAACAAAATGACGGGGAGCGGCTCGGAAAAGCCCGAGGAGAAAAAAGTGGAAACGACCGCGCAAAAGACGGCCTACAAAATCCATATCCCCATGTACGAGGGGCCGCTGGACTTGCTATTGGATTTGATCAAACAGCAAAAGATGAATATCCACGACATTCGAATCTCGGAAATCACCGCGCAATACCTCGATTATTTGCACAAGCTGGAAGAATTGGACGTGGATGTGTCCGCGGAATTTATTTACATGGCGGCGACGCTGATTTACATCAAGAGCAAAATGCTGCTGCCGCCGGACCCGCTGGCTAGCGAGGAAGAGCAAGCCGCCGATCCGCGCGCGGAACTCGTGCAACGCCTGGTCGAACACGAAAAATTCAAAAACGCAGCGCAACTTTTGTATCAGAAGCAGCAGATCGAAGAAAACGTGTGGTCGAAGCCGGACAAATCGCTTTATAACGACGAAGGAACCGAAGGCGAGCTGGTGGTTTCGCTGGTGGATTTGGTGAAAGTTTTCCAGCAAGTGCTGGAACGTCGAAAAGAAGTTTCGCGGATCGAGTTGCGGCACGAGCAATTTAGCGTGGCGCAAATGATCGCGGCGCTTCGAACGCAGATTATTGCGAGTGCGGAACATTCGGTGAACCTGATTCAGTTTTTTGAGGCGTGCCCGTCGCGGCACGCGATGATCGTGGCGTTCCTGGCGGTTCTGGAAATGGTAAAGCTACAAGCGGTGGCGCTGGTGCAGGAGAAACAGTTTGGGGATATTTTGGTGAGGAAGCACAAGATGTTTGATTTGGTGTTTGATGAGAGCGGCGGGATTAAGATGATCGATGAGGAATACAAATAGGAGGTACAGGAGATAGAGGAAGTAAATGAGGTAAAGGATGAAGCGTCCCCCCAGCGGAATACGCGAGTATTACTCAGCCGAGGATTACAGCCCTACGGATTCGCAAAGGCCTTGAACACTATGATGAATGAAGAGAGAAAAGCGGCGTTGGAAGCGGTTATTTATGCGGCGGATGAGCCGGCGACGATCGAGCAACTGGCGAAAGCGCTCGGCGAAGAAAAGCTGGCGGTGCAGGCTTCGCTGGATGAGCTGGTGGCGAGCTACGCTGGCGAAGAACGCGGGATCGAAATTCGCGCTGTGGCGGGTGGGTACAAAGTGTATACCAAGCCGCAGCAACATGACGTGGTGCGGCGATTTATTAAGAGCTTGCGGCCGCCGCTGCGGCTGTCGATGCCGGCGCTGGAGACGCTGGCGGTGATTGCGTACAAGCAGCCGGTAACTTCGCCGGAGATTTCGGAGATTCGCGGTGTGAATACTTCGGGAGTGATCAGCACGCTGCTGGACAAGCACCTGATTACCACGGCGGGGCGGAAGGAAGTGATGGGGCGGCCGATTTTGTATAAGACGTCGAAAGAATTTTTGATGCGATTTGGATTGAGCGATCTGGAGGAATTGCCGAGCTTGAAGGAATTCGAGGCGCTGGCGCGCGAGGCGCTGGGGAGCGATATGGGGGAAGTGGCGAGTGACGAGTGGCGAGTGGCGAGCGGAGGAACCGCAGAGCCGGGGCCGAGCGCCGCGAGCGGGAACGCGACCCACGCAGAGATGGAAGCGCGAGAAGAATTGCTGGAGGAGACGGCGGCGAATAATGAGGGGATGCCGGAGGGGGAGAACGACAAAGCGCAGAAGGCAACGGCGGCAGGGGAATGAAAAGACGAGCTAAAGCGGTGGCAAAGTAAGGATGTAAGGAAAAGACGAAGAAGCAGCCGCAAGACAGATATAAAGTAGAGTCCAACCGAAAGAAGGGCACGATGTATCGTGCCCCTACCAGAGATTGTAAGAAAGAAACCATGCAGGAAAGATTGCAGAAGATAATTGCGCGGGCGGGGATTGCTTCGCGGCGGCATGCGGAGTTGCTGATCGCCAGCGGACAGGTGCGCGTGAATGGGCGCGTAGTGAAGGAGCTGGGAACGAAGGCGGACGCGTCAAAGGACAGGATTGAGGCGGCGGGGAAAGTTGTCGAAGCGAACGCAGGACGGCGCGTTTACATGGTGCTGAACAAGCCGCCGGAAGTGGTGTCTGCGATGGCGGACCCGGAAGGGCGCAAGACGCTGCGAAATTGTTTGCGCGGTTTGCCGGAGCGCGTGTTTCCGGTGGGGAATCTGGAGTATGCGGCGTCGGGGCTGGTATTTCTGACGAATGACGGGGACCTGGCGGCGGAAATGCTGGACAAGTGGGCGCAACTGGAACAGGTCTATCAGGTGAAAGTGAAAGGCATGTTGACACTGGTGGACCTGGAGCGTTTGGGAAAAGAAATTGGCGTGAAGATGCAAACGGTGCGGCAGCCGGATGCTACGCGGGGGCGAGCGGCGAATTATTGGTATGAAGTGCGGATGCGGGATTCGAAGAAGGAAGAGTTGCGGCGGGTGCTGTTCAAGGAAAAGCACCCGCTGGAAAAATTGAAGCGCATCGGATTGGGGCCGCTGACGCTGGAGGGAATACCGCGGGGAAGATATCGTTTGATCGAGCAGAAGGAAGCGGAGAAGTTGCGAAGGATTGAGAAGGGCCGAGAAGGAAAGGAAAAAACAAAACTTTAACGCAGAGGACAGAGCGCACAGAGGACACGGAGAAGATGCGGAGAAGATGCGGAGAAGATGCGGAGAAGAAAGAGACCATCACCGGTCTGAAGACCGGCTACTACAAGAGCGCAGGGGGGCGCATGAAGTATTACTTGATCGCAGAACTTGAGATAACGGACCAAAGCTGGGTCGCGGATTACATCAAGAATGTGACCGGGATGGTGGAGCGGCACGGCGGCCGGTACCTGGCTCGCACGCCAAAAGTGGAGAGAATCGAAGGCGAGCGAAAGCTCGCGGGGATTTTTGTGATCGTCGAATGGCCTTCCAAGGAAAGCGCGGTGGCCTTTTATGAAAGTGAAGAGTACCGGCCCTACCGGCAAAAGCGCATCGCCGGAGCCAGAAATGAGTTTTTTCTCGTAGCGGGTGAGGATATCGCTAAGGCGGCCCAGACTGCCGGTTAGCGTTGGCCCCTGGCATGGCTTCAAAAAGTACCGAGCTAAACGCACGAACGGAAAGAGAGAAGCCTCACCCCTGAAGGGGTGAGCTACAGTTGACCTCGTACGATGGCTGCGGAACGATTGCAGAAAATCATGGCGGCGAGCGGGATTGCGTCGCGTCGCAAGGCGGAGGAGATCATTGCGGCGGGAGGGGTGACGCTCAACGGAAAGGTAGTGGTGGAGCAAGGCACGAAGGCTGATCCGGAACGCGACGTGGTTTGCGTGGACGGCAAGCCGTTGAAAAGCCGGGAGCGGCTGCTGTATTTCCTGCTAAACAAACCGAAGGGTTACGTGACGACGGTCAGCGATCCTGAGGGGCGGCCGACAGTTATGGAGTTGATAAAAAATTGCCCGGAGCGAGTATATCCGGTGGGTCGGCTGGACTACACAAGCGAAGGGTTGCTGCTGATGACCAACGACGGCGCGCTGGCGCAGAAGCTGATGAAAGCCGGGTCGCATGTGCCGAAGACTTATCTGGTGAAAACCAGCGGGAAGCCGGACGAGCGGACGATTGAGCGTTTGCGAGCAGGAGTCACGATTGAGCTGGAAGATGGCGAACGAGTGAAGACTTCGCCGGCCAAAATTCGGCTGGTGGAAGACGGCGCAAATCCCTGGTACGAAGTGGTTCTGATTGAAGGACGCAATCGCCAGATTCGGAGGATGTTTCAGCGCGTGGGGTTTCTAGTGGAGAAAATCAAGCGTGTCCAACTGGGACCGCTGGTGTTGGACGTGCCTCCGGGGAAATTTCGCGCGCTGACGGTGCGAGAAGTGGCGAAATTGAAGAGTCTGTGAGAGTGCGAGAATAGCCACCTCAGGTGAACCACGGATTGGCGGCAAAACATTTGGGGAAGTAGACTAGAGGGGATGACGCGAGCGATTGAAGACCTCATACCGGATTACCTGCGCGGGCTGCCCGTCTACGTTCCGGGAAAACCGATTGAAGAAGTGGAGCGCGAGCTAAAGATCCATGCGGTGAAGCTCGCTTCGAATGAGAACCCGCTGGGGCCTTCGCCAAAGGGGATTGCGGCCGCGAAGGCGGTGCTTGCTGATGCGAACCGGTATCCGGATGGCGGGACGCACGCGCTGCGGCAAACGCTGGCGGAACGGCACGGCATTTCGCCGGATGAAATTTTCATTGGACTGGGATCGAGCGAGCTGATTGACCTGGCGGCGCGCGTGCTGCTGCGCGCGGGATTGCAGGGGCTGACGTCGGAAGGAACGTACGCACCGTTTTCCGTGGCGATTCGCGCGAGCGGCGCGGAACTGGTGCGAGCGCCGCAACGGGAGTTTGCGTTTGATTTGAAGGCGATGGCGAGGGCCATCACGCCGAAAACGGCCGTGATTTATCTGGCGAATCCGAACAATCCGACGGGTAGCTCGTTTGGGCGCGAAGAGTTTAACGAATTTCTTGCGGCGGTTCCGGACGGCGTGCTGGTAGTGCTGGATGAGGCGTACATCCACTATGCGGTGAGCATGGGTTTGCGGGATTCCGTGGAAGCGTATCGCAAACGTAAGAATCTGCTAATCCTGCGGACGTTTTCGAAAGTTTATGGATTGGCTGGACTCCGCATTGGTTACGCCATCGGGCGGCCTGAGCTGCTCGCGGCAATGAATAAATTGCGGACGCCGTTCAATACGTCAGGAGTGGCGCAGGCAGCGGCGCTTGCGGCGCTGGACGACAAAGAGCACGTGACGCGGTGCATCGAGACGAATTCCGTGGAACGGAAACGGCTGAGCGAGGGATTGGCAAAACTGAGTTTCCAACCGGTCCGGAGCGAAGCGAATTTTGTGTTCATGACTGTGGGGCCGGACGCGCAGGCGCTGAGCGATGACTTGCTGCAAAGGGGCGTGATCGTGCGGCCGCTGGGGTGGATGGGCTTTCCGGAAGCGATTCGCATATCGATTGGAACTACGGAAGAGAACGACAAGTGCTTGTTGGCCATGGCGCAGGTGATTCTGAAACGCGCGGGCAAAGGCGAACTCGCCGCGCGATGAGAGTGATGCTTCAGCAGATAAAGGAAATAGAGGAAGTAAATGAGGTAAAGGAAAAACGGGCGGCCGCGCTATGAGGGTACTCATTCCTGATGGAGCGGAGATCAACCGGCATCGCGACGGCGACGCAATCACAAAAGTCTTGGAAGAAAGCAAGACGATTGCCGTGATCGGGCTGTCTTCGAATCCGATGCGGCCGAGCCATGGCGTGACGGAATATATGCAGAGCGCGGGATACCGGATTATTCCGGTGAACCCGAACGAGACGGAAGTGCTCGGAGAGAAGAGTTACGCGCGGCTGGAAGATGTGTCTGAGAAGATTGACATCGTGAACGTGTTCCGGCGCGCAGAGGAGGTGCCGCCAGTAGTGGAGAGTGCAATTCGAATCGGAGCAAAAGCGATTTGGATGCAACTGGGGGTTGAGAACGAAGAGGCAGCGGAGAAAGCGCGGGCGGCAGGGCTGGTGGTGATTGAGGATGCGTGCATTTTGGTGGAGCATCGGAGGAGAGCTGGCGAACTGAAACGGTAGGGAAGTGACAATTCGCGTTTATGGCCGGCCCGCGTGGATTTTTGCGCGGCGTTTTTATTTTTGGGAGGAAAGAGAAAGACTTAAGAGAAAGATTTAACACAGAGAGCACAGAGAAGAGGCCAAGAGAGATTCCTCGCTTCGCTCGGAATGACGGAATGCCCCAACGTCAGCGTGAGAGGGGGAAGACGAGGAGGTTGCGCTTGCCGGGGATGATGACGGCGATAGAGCGGCCGTCGGGGGAGAGGGCGAAATCGCGGAAGCTGAGGCCGTGAAGGATGGGAATGGGCGTGGGCTGAGCGACGGGAATTTCGTGATTGGCGGGAATGGGCGCGAGCGTGGGAAGGTCGATCCACACGAGATCGCCGGATTTTTTCTCGGCAGCACGCTTCAGGATGATGCGTGAATCGTCAGGCGCCCAGCGAAAGACGCCGAAGCCGATCCGGAGACGAGCGGCGCGATTGGGCGCAGTGAGATCGCGAACTTCGAGAACTTCCTTGTCGATGAAATAGGCAACTTTTTTCCCGCTCGGAGATACGCTGAGGCCGCCTTCGTAGTTCTCGAGCGTGGCAAGCTCTTTGTCGTTATCGGTGAAAAGGTCGAGGCGCTGGAGGCGGGGCGGGCCGTTCATGGCGCGATCTTGCTCGATACCCACGATGGAAATCGTTCCTGGAATGGGCGAGACATCGCGGAAAGTGCGGCCATCGTGAGGAGACTTGACGGGGCCGATATCAATGCGCGTGGACTTCAAGGAGAAAAGCTGGCGGGGCTTCACGGCTTCGGAGAGAGCGGCGATGGTAGCGTTGTCGGGAAGAAAGAAAGGATCGGCGGCGTCCAGGATGATGTTCTCGCCTTTGTTGATGCGGACTTCCCGGCCGGAATCATCGTAGACCATGGTCTGGAAAGAGTCTTCCGTCTTGCCGCTATCATCGAGGACCGTGGTGGTGAGAAGCTCCGCGAGGAGGAAATGGCCGTTGGGAGACCAGCGGAACCCGTCGACGAGATAGCTGAAGACCTGCGTGCCGCGCGCATATTTTTGTCCTTCAAGGAGGCGGCGGCGCTTTCCGCCAGCGTCCTGGATCCAGATGTCGTCGTGCTCGAGCGCGTCGTAGACTTTTGTTTTCACCCGGCGATAGACGGAATAAACGATGCGGCCGTCAGGAGCGTAGGCGAAGGCAGTGATGTCTTCGTCGATGGATTGGAGCGGCTTGTCGAGGTTTTGGGCGCGGGCGGCAGGCAGAGAGCAGCAGCCGGCGACGAGACAGAACAGAGAGCAGAATTGGCGAAGCCACCGGAAGCGGCTGCGAGAGATGGAGCAAGTCATGGTTTCGGGTGCGGGCCAGTATATTCCGAGCAGCAGGGCTTTTGTGTGGGAGTGAATTCCATAAACTCGACGCGGGTATCGTCGGGATCGTAGAGATTGAGCTGCCACTTGCCGTCGCGGCCGATTTTGGGTTGCTCGGCGCCGGTCCAACCGTTTTTGCGAAGCTGCGCTTCCGCGGCTTTGATGTCAGGGACGCCCAGAGCGATGTGATTCATCACCCCGAGTGTTTTGTGGCTGGCGTCCGGCGAGACGTTGAGCATGTACTCGATCCAGTCAGTGCCGTCAGGGACTTGCATGTCCACCCAGTTGTCTTCGCCGTCTTTCATTCCGCCATGCCAATAAACATGGAAGCCGAGGATGTCTTTGTAAAAGCGATCTTCCGCCGCGCGGTCGTGAATGACAAAGCCGGCGTGGATGAGGCGATTGCTTACGGGAAGGGAGGTTCCAAATACTGAAAACTGCCGATTGCCTATGGATTGGAAGAAGACCAACCGATGTCCCTCTGGATCAAGCACATCAAAATGCTTCGATGCAGAATCAGATGTCAGTCTCTCCGGTTTAAGTCCATGTGCCATGAGGTAAGCGTGAAGTGCATCCGCGTCGGCTGTTGAAAAACCAACGGCGTCAATCATGCTTCCGTCATGCAAGCCATTCGCTACTATTTCGAGGTACTGCATAGGATTGATAAGAAAGCACTCGGCTTCAGGCATGAAGCAACCGCGCGAGCGCTGCGGCGGCGCGGGCGCACCTTCAGCAACTGGAATGTTCAAACGGGGGAGCATCAATGATTGGCCATAAAACTGTTCAGCCTTATCCCAATCTGAAACCTTAAAACGGACAAATAGCACATTCAAAACAGCCGGACGGGCAGGAGGGGCGAAAGTGGTGCGCGAACAAAGGAGACAGAGCCCGATTACTATTAGCGAGCGTCGCATTAGGGCACCTCAAGGGTTTGATGCACGAGATCTTATTTTCCGGATTTCGTCGAGGCGCTGGCGGAGGCGCTGCTCGAAGCCCTGGTCAGTAGGTTTGTAGTAGGTGCGGCCGGCGAGGTTGTCGGGGAGGCAAGTCATGTCCGTGACTTTATCATCGAAATTGTGAGCGTATTTGTAGTCTTTGCCGTAGCCGATATTTTTCATCAGTCCGGTGACGGCGTTGCGGATGTGGAGCGGCACGGGCTCGGCTTCGGTCTTATGGACGTCCTCGATGACCTCGCCGTAGGCAGTGTAGACGGCGTTGGATTTTGGCGCGAGGGAGAGATAGACGGCGGTTTGCGCGAGAGCGAGATGGCCTTCGGGCGCGCCGAGGAAATCGAAAGCGTCCTTGGCGGCAAGAGTGACTGCGAGGGCGCCAGGTTCGGCGAGGCCGATGTCTTCGCTGGCCATGCGGACCATGCGGCGCGCGAGATAGAGGGGATCTTCGCCGGATTCGAGCATGCGCGCGAGCCAGTAGAGAGCGGCGTCAGGATCGGAATTACGAACGGATTTGTGCAGCGCGGAGATGAGGTTGTAATGCTCCTCGCCGGCTTTGTCGTAACGAAGAATTTTTCGTTGCAGCACGTCTTCGAGAAGCTCCGCGGTGATGACGCGCACGCCTTTCTCATTGGGCTGCGCTCCGCGGACGGCAAGCTCGAGCGTGTTGTATCCGGCGCGGGCGTCGCCATTCGCGAAGGATGCGATGCGGAAGAGGATGTCGTCAGACGCTTCCGCGGATTCGTTGCCCAAGCCGTGTTCTTTGTCCCTAAGGGTGCGGCGGAGAAGCTCGACGATTTGCGGCGTCGCGAGCGGCTCGAGGACGTAGACCTTGGTGCGCGAGAGCAGCGGCGAGATCACCTCGAAGGAAGGATTTTCGGTGGTCGCGCCGATGAAGATGATGTGGCCGGCTTCGACGTGAGGGAGAAAGGCGTCCTGCTGCGCTTTGTTGAAGCGATGAACCTCGTCAACGAAAACGATGGTGCGATGGCCCGAGCGCGATTTATGCTCGGCCACGGCCATGACCTCCTTGATTTCCTTGATGCCCGCGAGAACGGCGCTGAAAGAAACGAATTCGGAGCGCGTCAGCCGAGCGATGAGGCGGGCTAGCGTGGTTTTTCCGCAGCCGGGAGGTCCCCAGAAGAGCATGGAGCCAAGATTGTCGCCTTCGATTTGAACGCGGAGCGGCTTGCCCGGGCCGAGCAGTTTTTCCTGGCCGATGAATTCGTCGAGGGTGCGCGGGCGCATGCGCTCGGCAAGCGGCTGGTTCGCGGCGGGCACGTCGGGTTCCGCGGATAGCGGGAGTTTGGAGAAGAGGCTCACGTTTTTTTTGGCGACCGCAGGGTGTCCGTCTTGGACGACTGCGAAGCAGCAGACGGTTGGATGCCCGACGCAGGCGCGGAGTTTCTTTGTCGCGCGGCTTCGTAAAAAACGACCGCGGCAGCAGCGGCGGCGTTCAGCGATTCGACGCCAGCGGTCATGGGGATGCGGATCCGCGCATCGGCCCCACGCTCGATTTCCTCGGGAAGGCCGGCGCCCTCGTTGCCGACGAGGAGAGCTACCGGCTGGCACCAGTCGACTTCCCACGGAGCGAGCAGCGGCTGCTCACCGTCCCGCGGTTCGTGAACGCTGGATGCGAGCGTGCGAACCGCGGCGACCCTGAGTTGCGTTAGGAGAATCGCAAGCGAGATGCCGGCAAGAATCGGGAGGTGGAGAGCAGCGCCGGCGGAAGCGCGCAGGGCTTTCGGCGAGAAAGGATTCGCAGTGCCGCTGATGCCGGAGGCGGCCGTGGCGGCTCCCGTTGCTCCAAAGGCCGCAGCGGTGCGCAGAATCGTTCCCACATTGCCGGGATCCTGAACGCCGGCGAGGACCAGGAGCAGAGGAGCGCAGGCGGAAGCCGGGGCGCGCACGAGGTCATCGAATGATGTTTCCCGAGGATGCGCCAGCGCGGCGACTCCTTGCGGGTGTTCGGTATCGGCAAGGCCCTCGAACAAGCGATCCGTGGTGCGGAGGACAGGAAAAGCCATTTCCGGCCTGTTGATAAAGGAGGAGAGGCGTTCGTGATGGCGTTCGCCGGATTCGCTGAAGAGCACCGCCTGAATGCGGCAGCCGGAACGGAGAGCTTCTTCGACCAGGCGCACGCCCTCAACGCCGACGAATCCGTTTTCCGTGGGCAGGCCGCCGCGGAGAGCCATGCGGAACTCCTTGAGCCAGCGATTGTCGCGACTGGTGAGGAGCGCGGGCTCACCGGTGGGGCGAGCGCTTCGTGCGACCTTACTGGGTGCAGCCATTACCGTGGAGCGTAGCAAATTTTCACTGCGGGAAGCCAATTCCAGGCGCAACGGCGTCCGTTCAGAGATGCCACGTGGAAACTAGCACAACGATAAGCTCTTATTGCGCCGCGTTGAGGGGGTATGGTAGCGTCGCCCGAATAAGGGCAGCACCGGCGGGGCGCTGCACGGTGGCGTCACGACTTCGCCAAAGGCCAAAAAATTGCCAGCTGAACTGCTGCGCGTCAATGCACAATCTCCAGAACCCGAACTGCTGCGTTATGCGGCAGATTTTATTACCCGCGGAAGTGTGATTGCCATTCCCACGGATACGTTTTACGGGCTGGCGGCCGATCCCTTCAATTTGGCCGCGGTGGACGAGATTTACCGCGTGAAGGGACGGCCTGAGACGCGTGCGCTCCCCATCCTCGTGAACTCAATTGAGCAAGCCGTTCTGCTCGCCCGCGAAGCGCCGCGGAAATTTTTGCGGCTCGCGCAGGCGTTTTGGCCAGGCGGCTTGACGCTCGTAGTGAACGCCGCGCAGCGCATCCCGCTCAAAGTGACCGCGGGCACGGGGCGCATCGCGTTGCGCTGGCCCAATAGCACGGTAGTGCGGCGCTTGATCGACGAATTCGACGGCCCGGTCACTGGAACGAGCGCGAACATTTCCGGCTTTCCGTCATGCTCGAATGCGGAGCAGGTGATGAAACAGCTTGGGCCCCGCGTGCCGCTCGTACTGGACACCGGCGAAACCGGCGGCACCCTGCCATCGACCATCGTGGAACTGAACGGCGACACTTGGCGAATCGGCCGCGAAGGGGCCATTCCGGTGATGGAGATCGCCAAGGCTCTGGAATAAACGCACCTTAAAACCAGATCGCTGCGACCGAGGCGGAGTCGGATTCACTGCTCTTAGCGGATCACCGACATCCGGAGGGCGCGAAGACCGCAAAAAATAGCCTCTCACGAAATGTATTGCCTGCCGTCTAACCGCGCAGCATCCTCAAGGCACCCAAATGAAAAAATTCGCTGCCGGTTTCTTTGCCGGAGCAATGGTGCTGGTTATTGGAACCTTCGGTTATCTGCGGCTGGGCTTACTCGACGTCCGGTCGGATGCTCCCCTGCCTGATATGATGGCGCGCTTGCTGTACGCCGGTATCCATGCTTCTGTTCGACGCACCGCTCCAAAAGCCCAGAACCCACTGCCGCGGACCGACGAAACCCTGATTGCCGGCGGAAAACTCTATCTGAATAATTGCGTCGGGTGCCACGGAGAGCCGGGCAAACCGCCGAGCGATTTTGGCGCGACCTTCTACCCGCCGGCCCCGCAATTTCCTCGTGAGGGAACAAAATATTCGGAAGCAGAGGTATTTTGGATCGCGAAGCATGGAATCCGCAGAACGGGCATGGGGGCGCAGGGGCCGTACTATTCCGACCTGCAACTGTGGTCGCTGGCAACATTCGTCGGCCGGCTCCCGAACCTGCCGCCAAATGTATTGGAAGGGATTCAACAACATCCGGCTAAGTAGTAAGCCTGGAGGAGAGTCTGCAGCGTGAAAAAGTTTGTACTCGGATTTATTGTTGCCATCCTAATCCTCCTTATTGGATGTTTGGCGTACTTCGCGCTTGGTTTTTCACATACGCGGGCCGACACGAAGCCCTCCGCATTAGAAATCTCAATTCTGCAATCGGCGGTACGTGCCTCAGTGCGGCGAGCCGCCGCCAGTGTTCCGAACTCGCTGCCGGCAAACGACGACGATTTGGTGGCCGGGGGAAAACTCTACGTGGCAGGTTGCCAAGGTTGTCACGGCGATTTGGGTGGACCTTATCATGAGGATCGTGATCTTTTTCCGCCGACGCCGCAGCTGCCGCACGTCGGAACGCAATACGCAGAGCCCGAACTCTACTGGATCGTGAAACATGGGATTCGTATGACGGGGATGTCGGCGTACGGGCCGTTTTATTCCGAAAAGCAATTGTGGTCGCTGGCCGCGTTTCTGCGTCGAATCAACAATCTGCCTCCAGGGATGCTTGAGAAAATCCGCCCGAAAAAAACCGGCTAATGCTGACGGCGGCTTGAATAATGAACGTTAGCGCGGCGGGGCATAAGAAATTTTACCGAGAATCGCGGGCCCGCGCGCGCCGGTTGCTGACGGAAGGTTCGCGGACCGCTGGTGAAACGTTTCGTAGGCCAGAAGCGCAAATGCGAAAGCTTCCTTGGCGTCTTTGGGAACGCCCAGCCGGGAAGAGGGAAGAACTTCGATGCCGGGAAGCGCAGCCGAAAGTTGGGCAAGGATCAGCGGATTGTGCGCGCCACCGCCGGAAACAATGAGTTGATCGATTTTCGTCTCGCGCAGAACGAAACGATTCAAGGCGTCAACAACCGAGAGCGCGGTGAAAATGGTGACGGCGCGAATGAGGTCATTGGGTTTGGCGCGATGCCGCCTACCAAGTGCCAGGATTTTCCTCACATAAGCATGGCCGTAATATTCGCGGCCCGTGGATTTGGGCGGCGCGATTTTCAAGTACGGATCCCGCAAGAGTTTGTCGAGCAGCGCCGGATTGCTGTGGCCTTGCGCGGCGAGTTGCGCGTTTTTGTCAAAGCGCAGGCGGCCACGCGTGAATTGCGAGACCAGGGCGTCGATGAGCATGTTGGCGGGTCCGGTGTCGAACGCGAACACTTGCTGCGGCTTGGCCGCGCGCGGAAGAACGGTGATGTTGGCAATGCCGCCGAGATTCAGCGAAATACGGCCCAGTCTCGCGTGGCGGTAGAGAAGATAATCGACGTAGGGGACGAGAGGCGCGCCTTGTCCGCCGAGAGCCATATCCGCCGGCCGAAAATCGCCGACACTCGTAATGCCCGTACGCGCCGCGATAACGGAGGGCTCTCCAATCTGCAAAGTGGATGCAGTTGGCGCCCCAAAGTAGGGAACCGGGCGTCCTTGATGGAAAATGGTCTGGCCGTGGCTCCCGATTAGCGAGATGCGTTTTGGCGAAACGCGAAACTTGCGGCAGGCGGCGAGAGCCGCGTCGGCAAAAAGCCCTCCCAAACGAAAATTCAACTGGCTCAGCGCCCCTGCGCTGATCGGTTGCTGTTCGGCAACCCGCAGAATTTCCTTGCGAAGCGCATCAGGAAATTTGACTGATGTGTGGCCGAGCAGCTTAGCGCTCAGACTTGGCGGCGCGCCGGAAATCCGCGCCAAGGCAACGTCAATACCGTCGGCAGACGTGCCGGACATCATGCCGAGGACAAGCATGGGCTTTTGGCTCATGAAATTTGTTTTTTCAATTCGGCAAGGAGATTCAGCGCGTCGAGTGGCTTCAACTGGTCGAGGTCGGCGCCGCGCAACTTGTCGAGCACCTCGCGGTCCAGCGCGGTGAAGAGCACGTGCTGATTGCCGTTCGCCTTCCCCATTTCGGCGGCGCCGGGGGAAAGCGTCTCGCTGAGTTCGTGCTCGCTCTGTTCATGTCTCTTCAAGACTTCGCGGGCGCGTTCGATCACGCTGCGCGGAAGCCCGGCAAGCCGCGCCACTTCGATGCCATAACTTTTGTCCGCGCTGCCGGGCTCGACACGGCGCAGAAAAATAATCTCGCTGGGCGTCTCTTTCACCGACACATGAACGTTTTTTACTCCGGGAAGCAGGTCGCCAAGCTCTGTCAATTCGTGGTAATGCGTGGCGAAGAGCGTACGCGAACGCGTATGTTTTTGCAGATGTTCGACGACTGCCCAGGCGATAGAGAGCCCGTCGAACGTCGCCGTGCCGCGCCCGACTTCATCTAGTAGCACCAAACTCGCCGGAGTCGCATGATTCAGAATCGCGGCGACTTCGCTCATCTCCACGAGAAACGTGGATCGCCCGCGCGCCAGATTGTCGCTCGCGCCGATGCGCGTGAAAATGCGGTCGGTAATGGGCAGTTTCGCCTGTCGCGCCGGAACAAAGCAGCCCATCTGCGCCATCAGCACGATCAGCGCGGACTGCCGGAGATACGTGGACTTGCCCCCCATGTTGGGCCCGGTAATGAGAAGTAGTTGCTGCCGCCCAGGCTCGAAGCATAAATCATTGGGAACGAAGCGCTCGCCCTTTTGGCGCAGCAATTCTTCGATCACCGGATGGCGCCCGCCGATGATGAGAAGTTCGCCGGTCGCGTTGAACTCGGGCCGCGAATAGCCGCGATCCGCAGCCAGTTTCGCAAACGCGGTGAGAACATCCATCTGGGCGACGGCTGCGGCAGTACGCCGCAGACGCGCCGCTTTGCTCGCCACGGAAGCACGCACATCGATAAAAAGTTGCCGTTCGATCTCCAGGATGCGTTCGTCCGCAGCCAGGATTTTCCGCTCATATTCTTTCAGCTCGGTGGAAGTGAACCTCTCGGCATTCACCAACGTTTGTTTGCGTTCGTAGTCCGCGGGAGCCAGATGCAGATTCGGCTTCGAAATCTCAATGTAGTAGCCAAAGATTTGATTGAAGCGGATCTTCAGCGAGCCGATGTTGGTGCGCTTACGCTCGCGCTCTTCCATCGCGGCGATAATCTGTTTGCTGTGCCGGCTGAGGTCGCGAAGTTCATCCAGCTCGGCGTGGTAACCGCTTCGGATCATCCCGGGATCGGTGGCGAGCGCCGGCGGCTCGTCGGCGATGGCGCGTTCGAGCCGTTCGCGAACATCGGATAACTCGTCGATTTCCTGATGGAGTTGACGTAGAAGTTCGCTGCCCCCTGCGGGGGGAGGCGTGAGAAACTTTTTCAGCACCGGAAGCTGCGCGAGCGACTTCCGCAGCGCCACCAGTTCGCGCGGCGTCGCCAGCCCCAGCGTGGTGCGGCTGGTAAGCCGTTCGAGATCGAGGATGCCCTTGAGCTCCTTGCGAATTTCACCGCGAATAACGGTTTGTTGGACGAGGTGTGTGACGGCATTAAGACGGCCCTCAATGGTCTCACTCTCGATGAGCGGCCGGAGAAGCCAGGAGCGCAGCAGGCGCGCGCCCATGCCGGTTACAGTGGCGTCCAGCGCGGCGATAAGCGTCGTCGGACCGCTTGTTCGCGTAACTTCCTCGGTGAAGATAGGCGCGAGCAATTCCAGATTGCGGACGGATACGGGATCGAGCACCAAAGTGTCGTGCTGCTCGTAATAGCGGACGCGGTCTAGATGCTGCAACGCTTCAACGCCGGATGCGCCCGCGCCTTCATTCGTGACGCCAGAGCGGTCCCTGCGCGCGGCGTTTTCGCGTAGATAGTGAACGATAGCCCCGGCGGCGGCCAGCGCTTGCGGATGCTCGTCGAGACCGAAGCCCGTGAGTTCGGCGACGCCAAACTGTTCTCGCAAGATGCGCTCCGCGTAGTCTCGCTGAAAAATCCAATCTTCCAGGCGAGATTCCACGCCGCCGACGCCTTCGAGGAGCGAAGTCTTCGCCGTCTCGAAAAGCTGTTGTGGCCGCGGAAGCAGCGTTTCCCTAGGGCGCAGCAACTGCAGTTCGTCGCGAAGTTCATCGTCGGCACGCGCGCCGGAGAATTCCGTGACCTGAAATTCACCGGTCGAAAGATCGACAAAGGCCAGGCCAACGGGCGAACCCGAGGCATGTTTTGCAACCGAAGCAAGAAAGCTATTTTCGCGCGCGTCCAGAAGTGCGACGTCCGTCGCCGTGCCCGGGGTGATCACCCGCACTACTTCGCGGCGCACGAGCTTTTTACCCGGTCCAGGCTGCTCCATCTGATCGCAAATCGCGATTTTGAAGCCGCTGCGGATCAGGCGCGCGACGTAGCCCTCCGCGGCGTGGTAGGGAACGCCACACATCGGAATCGGCTGGCCCTTTTCCCGGTTGCGCGAGGTAAGCGTGATTTGCAGCTCGCGCGAGGCAATCATCGCGTCCTCATAGAAAAGCTCGTAGAAGTCGCCCAGGCGGAAGAGCAGCAGGGCATGCGGGTAGCGCGCCTTGATGGCGTGATACTGCTGCATCAACGGTGTTGTCGGCTCGCTCATTCGTAATACGTCAGCAGAGAATCATTCCTTGATGCCGAGCTGCGTCAGCAAAAAAGCATAATCCATCGCAATCTCTCGCAAATAATCGTACCGGCCGGAAGCCCCGCCGTGTCCCGCGCCCATGTTGATTTTCAGCAAGAGCGGATTCACATCTGTTTTCAGCGTGCGCATTTTCGCGACGTATTTCGCGGGCTCCCAATACATCACCTGGCTGTCGTTCAGCCCGGTCTTCGCCAGGATCGCTGGATAATTCTTTCGCTCCAGGTTGGTGTACGGACAATACGACTTCATATAGAAATAGTCTTCCGCGATTTGTGGATTGCCCCATTCTTCGTATTCGCCGACCGTCAGGGGGAGAGAAGCATCGAGCATGGTATTCAGCACATCGACAAAAGGCACGTGTGTGATAACCATGCGAAAAAGTTCGGGCCGCATGTTCGTCACCGCACCCATAAGCAGCCCGCCCGCGCTGCCGCCCTCAATCACCAGTTTTTCCGGCGTCGTGTAGCGTTGTGCAATCAGGTGTTCAGCCGAGGCGATGAAGTCCCAAAACGTATTGTGCTTTTGTTTCATGCGCCCCGCGTCGTGCCATGGCTTTCCTAGCTCGCCGCCGCCGCGGACGTGCGCGACGGCATAGATCACGCCGCGGTCCAGCAAGCTAAGCCGGTTCGAACTGAAATTGACCGGCACGGAGATTCCATAGCTGCCGTAACCATAGAGAAGAAGCGGCGCGGAGCCGTCGCGCGGCGTACCGCGGCGGTAGACGATGGAAAGTGGTACGCGCGTGCCGTCGGAAGCCGTGGCGTGGAGGCGCTCGCTCACGTATTGCGTTGCGTCGTAGCCGCCAAGAACGGGTTGTTGCTTGCGCAGGATTCGTTTCCGCGTGCGAACGTCGTAGTCAAAAATCGAGCGTGGCGTTACGAACGATTCGTATTGAAACCGTACGTGGGACGCGCTGAATTCCGGGTTCTCCCCGATGGAAGCGTTGTACGCGGGCTCGGAGAATTCGATGCGATGCGAGGCCGCAAGAGCGTTCGGAGCGTCTGCGGTCAAATCCACGATGCGCAGATAAGGCAGGCCGCCCTCGCGTTCGAAAAGTACGAGGTGCGTCTGGAAAGCCTCCACAGTAGAAAGCATGACATCCGGACGATTCGAAATGACCTCGCGCCAGAATTCCCGGCGCGGGTCGCTCACTGGAGCAGCCACCAAGCGGAAGGTCCGCCCGCTGGAATTGGTGCGAACGTAAAACAGGCCGTCAGTCGGATTCGGAGCTAGCCCCGCATGATGATCCGCGTAGTATTCGTGGTTATCCTCGCGCGGGGCGATGAGCCGGAATTCTCCGCTGGGCTGATCAGCGCGCAGGTAGCGAACTTCGCTGGTCGTATGGCTCGCGATGGTCAGAAGAAGGAAAGCGCCGCTGCGCGTGCGTTCCACTTCGATTCGAAATCGCTCGTCCGTTTCTTCGTAGAGCAGAATGTCTGGTTCGGTCGACCCCAAAACGTGCCGATACAGCCGGTGCGAGCGCTTCGTCGTTTCATCCTCGACCGTGTAGAACAAAGTTCGATTGTCGGACGCCCACGCGACACTGGTGACCCGTTCGAATCGTTCGGGGTGAGTAGTCCCACTGCGCAGATCTTTGACTTGCAGCACATATTGGCGGAAGCCCGTCGTATCCGTCGAATACGCGAGCAGTTGGTTGTCGTCGCTGACTTCGAACGAACCTAATCCCAGAAACGAATGGCCTTCGGCCAGCACGTTCAGATCGAGCAGCAGTTCTTCCGGCGCGCCTTCCACGTCGCGCTGCCGGCAGTGGAACGCATACTGCTTTCCTTCTTCCGTCCGCGTGAAATAAAGATAGCCCCGCAGCCGATAAGGGACGGAAAGATCCGTTTGCAGGATGCGTCCCAGCATTTCCTGATAGAGCTTCTCTTGAAAAGGCTCCGTGGGCTTCAGAACTGCGTCGGTATAAGCGTTCTCGGCCTTCAGATAGTCGATGACTTCCGGATTTTCTTTGTGGCGCAGCCAGGCGTAATGATCCACACGCCGGTCGCCATGCATCACATGTTCTACGGGTTCCCGCCGGGCAACCGGAGGCTTGGGAACCGTACCTGTTGAAGTTTCCTGGACGGTCAGTGGCGTCGCGATATTGGCGTCCGGGTTCATGCGTCTCTTTTACGATGGCCGTGATGAGGGCCAGCGTCGACGCGCGGCGGGCTGGCGCGACGCGCGGAATGCATCCGTTCGTCGCTATACTATCGGAACTCGGCGGCGGGAGAAAGCAGCCCGCTGTGGAGTGTTTTGCCTGGAATGGTCGAAATTGAAAGTTGAACGGTTGCTGGCTTCTACCTAAGGGATTTGAGCAAGGCGCCGAGTTCTTCGTACTGATCCGACGCTATGTAATCCACGCCCACTTTGGCAGCGGCCTCCCATCGTTTGCGGACCGCTTCCCTCGAACCAAAGTTGTAGGAGCTGAACCAGCCATTGCAACTGAGCTCCTGTTTGGTGGCACCGTCGAGCGTGTAAAAGCGAACCCACAAATTGTGGCCATGAGCATAGCGAACGAGCTGGCTGAGACGCGATTCTTTTTCCACAGTCCAGTCGCCTGCTTTGGACTGGCCTTCGGGCTCAACGACGCGCCAACTATTGTTCCACCAGCGGTGATAGTTGTCGGCGGGATTTGGCGCCAGCCTTTCAGGCGGCGCGGAGGGGCCATGCGTGTTGGTGCGCACGGCCCCGAAAACGAGCAACTTTCCGCCTTCGGCGACCTGGTCGTAGAAGACAGCTTTTTGCTCTTCGGACTCGCCGGTCAAGACGAGAACGGGACGGACCTCCAGCGTTTCCATCCGGTCGATGGTGCCGGTGCGTGGAGCAGTGGTGAGCCAATCCTGATATTGCGCCAGCAACTGCCAAATCGCGGCGAGATGTTCCGGCTCCTCCGATTTGAGATCGAGATTCAGCGTGATTAGCGGCCAATCCCCATGATTTCCCTCGTGCAACGCTTTTTCGACGATGGGGCGGACGCGTTCAAAGAAATACTCCCGCATTCCCGGCTCGGTTCCTGTCGGAGGGCCTCCATGACTTACCAGCGAAGTCATCGCGCCTGTTCTTGGGTCTTTCGCCCAAAGCAAATCCTGCTCGATGGCAAGGGGAGTGCCTGCTGAGAGGGCACGCTCGATGCGATCGAACCACCATTCGTAGTAGGGATAGCAATTGTGCGCGTCGAGGAGAACCCGAGTGCCGGGGCGGAGAGGCGCGGGCGAAGAATCCAATGGCGTCGCAGAAGGAAACACAAACAAACTCAGGGACAAGGCAAGAATCCACAAAAACCGAATGCGCATCATGGAGTCTCCAGCAGCGAACGAGTCTCAAGGAAATTCAATATAAACGATTTTGACGCGGAAAAAACCTCGGAGAACTTGTCCATCAGAGGCTTAGCTACTACTGCCAACCTGAACCATCTCCCCAGGCTCGATTTTATCGAGGGCCAAAACCAGGGCCGGGAAATGTTGCCGCAAATGTTCCAGGCGATTGGAGGACGACTGCAGAACTACAATGGCGATTCTGCGACCGCTCAGGTTTTGTTGGTATCGGAGGTTTGTATCCACGGTGACCAAGACATCAAAAGCAGGTTCCGCGAGGCTCAATAGTTCGCCGTTCTGTTTTCCAGACCAGCCAGCTTCCTGAACGGTATGGCATTCATGACCGTGATTCATGAGGTGCTTCTTGAGTGCTCGCGGAGCACACTCGTCAATCAGAATTCTCATTTCAGCTGCGCAACAAGACTCAGCCTTGCTTCTTCGATAGCAGCGATGGCAAGTTCGCGGCTGACGCTAGGATACTCTTCCAAAAACTGATCCAACGTGTCGCCTCCTTCCAGATAGTCAATCAAGACTTTGAAAGGAACGCGGGTTCCGCGAAAGACAGGTTCTCCCCCGAGAATGTTCGGGTCTTTGATGATTATATTTTCAGAGGCAGTGCCCATGGCGATCCTCCAGCGCGCAACCTGATTATCTCATCCATCTACAAGAACTGCTCTGAAAAGTGCAAGCGGTGCGGCAGGAAATTAAGTCTAAACCCGCACACGCAAAACCGGCGTATGCGGCACCCAGAACCGTACTAGGGGCTCTCGTCTGTCCCACCCGCCAAAGCCACTCGCCAAACTAACCATCCTGAGTTAATTCTCAAGGCCAGGCCTACGGTTAATACGCTCCAACTCTTTCTCCCTGCGAATTGCCGCGCGTTGCAACTCAATCCATCGCATTACTGCTACCTCAACCGGAAACAAAAAAATACAAAACAAGAAGTTGACGTTAACGTACACGAGAAAACCGTACACTAAAAGATGCCCGACGATCCAAAGAGGCAAAAGCACTCTCAGTCCCCGGTATCGGAACCAAGCTCGAAATCTCCAAACAACCAAAAGGCAAAATGCTCCATTAAGGGCTGCGTATAGCAGCAATTTCTTGGAAATGTGCAAACTGTCGCCAAGCAGGAAATACCCCACCCCCAAAAAGGCTACAACAAACGCCGTTCCCCACAGCAACAGCGTGTCACCTAGCGATCTCTTCTTTGCCGCAACTTCACTCATTCGCTGTTTCACCGGTTAAAATAGGATCGCCCTTAGAGGGTCACCTTCAGAAATACACGTGCCAGACCTGACGGCTTCAAGTTCATTTGCGAGTGCATTTGAGAGGAGAATGTCTATAGCTACCAACCCCGTTTCACCCACGACTGTTCGTTCCATCGTCAGTCAAATTTCCGCTCGCGTCATAGGTGAGCGTCGCGCCTTTCCAATTCGTCAGCTGATTGTTCGCATTGTACGCCGTCTGCGTCATTGCGTTTGGCAACCCCGTCCGCGCAAACCTTCCACCCGCACTGTTTCGCCGCCCGGCGTTGTCGTATCGTAATGTGTTGCCATGGCAAAGGAAACCGAAATCAAGCTGAGGATCACCGACGTGCCCGCGTTTCATCGCGCATTGAACCGCATGGGAGCTCGCCCCGCCAGTCCGGGCACTTTCAAGGTTCACGAGGAAAATGTAATTTTCGACACGCCACAGGGCGGTCTCGCCAAGCACGGTCAACTATTGCGTATTCGAACGGAAACACCCGAAGTCCGGGGGAAATCGAAGAAGTCCGCGCCGAAACAGCGCGTGATTTTGACCTTCAAGCAACCCATGACGCGGCCAGCGGCCGCAGAGACAGAGAGCCGATCGGATGGACCCTACAAAGTTCGCGACGAAATTGAGGTCGAAGTCGCCGAGTCCACAAATCTGACCAGGATTTTCGAGGGGCTGGGAATGAACGGCTGGTTTCGCTATGAAAAATACCGTACCACCTATCGGCTGCCTGCTTCGAAAGGCTGGGCCAAGGGGCTGCTGATTGAGCTCGACGAAACTCCTATCGGCACCTTCGTAGAACTGGAGGGGCCCGCCGAGGCGATCGATCGTGCTGCCGAGGAACTGGGCTATTCGAAACGCGACTATGTCTTGAAGAACTACCTCCGCTTATACATGGAAGACTGCCGCCGCAGGGGCGAAGAACCCCGCCACATGCTGTTCCCAAAACGGAAGTGACGCTCTGCAATGCCATTCGAAGAAAAAAATCGCTTCGCAACTCTGTTTTCTGTTGATTTTTGTTGACTTCGAGAAGCACGCAGCTTATCAATGCAACAGTGACTGCAAAGCGGCCACTGTAACGGAGCAAATCTCGTCCCCATGAGTATGGGCAGCGAACTCGAACCTGGCCCCGGTAGATCCAGGCGGCAGTGCAACCAGAAAATGGTCCAACGGCCGGATGTCCCGATTTTTTCGCGCCGGGCGCAAGCCAAGGCGTGGGCGGTCGGGTGGGGAGGGTTCCCTGGCGGCTAAAGGTAAGTCCATTTTTATGAGGTACTTGCCCGCCGCCGAGGTTTTCCGGTGCGCGGGTTTTTTGTTGCCGGAATGAGTTCGAACGGGTAGCCGTTCGAACGATTACCGAGACGCACGAGGAGGAAAAGCGTATGGATCTCTACGCAACAGAATTGATGGGAGCCAAGGCTTACGACGTTGGTGGCCACTACGTCGGACGCGTGCGCGAATTTTTTATCGAACCGGCGGAGGCGCCCAACCGCGTGTCGCACTACTTGCTGTCGCGCGGCCATTTTCAGCCTCTGGTAGCGAAACACGACCAGGTCGCATCCGTGGCGGTAGGGAAGTTGGAGCTAAACGTCAGTGAGCGGGCCTTGGAACTCTACCGCCCGAACGAGTCATGGCTGGCCGTCCAGAAAGATTTGCTGGATCAGCAGATCATTGATACGCGCGGGCGAAAAGTGGTGCGCGTCAACGACGTCGATCTGACCCCCTTCCGAACGAATGGCAACGTCGAGCTGCGTCTGTCGCAAGTGGACGTGGGACTCCCGGGAGCGGTGCGGAGGTTGCTTCAGGGCGTGGTGCCTCCGAAAGTGATTCGCAAGCTTCAGAGCAAATTGCCGCAAGGCGCGATTCGCTGGGAGTTTGTAAATCTTGTGGAGCCGGACCCCATGCGCCGGCTGAAACTGCGCATCACGCATGAAAAACTTGAGGACCTGCACCCGGCGGACATCGCCGAGATTATGGAAGATCTCTCCGCGGCGGAGCGGCAGGGAATTATCGCCTCGCTGGATGAAGAGACTGCGGCGGCGGTCCTCGCGGAGTTGGACGAGCGGCTGACCACGCAAATCGTGGAAAAACTGGACCCGGAGAAGGCCGCGGACATTCTGGAAGAGATGGCCCCCGATGCGGCAGCCGACCTCTTGGGCGATTTGTCCAAGGAAACGTCCGAGGAACTTCTGCACGAGATGCCGGGCCAGGAAGCCAATGAAGTCCGCGAGTTGCTGGAGTTCGACCCCGCGACAGCCGGCGGCATGATGAACACGGAGTTCGTTTTCGTGGGCGAGGCTTCGGCGCGTGACGAAGTGCTGGAGTGGATGCGGGAGCAAGAGGTTAACCTGGACCAGCTGGACACCATCGTTCTGGTGGATAGTCTCACGCAATTCTCCGGCGCCGTCTCCGTGGCGCGGCTGCTGCTGGCGGCCGGCGATCAGCGCATGGCGGAGCTGAAAATGGATCCTGTGCTCAGTTTGCCTCCCAACGCGAATGACAAAGAAGTCTTCGAGCTTTTTGACAAGTACAACTTGCGTATGCTGACGATAGTTGACAAGGAAAACCGGCCAATTGGGGCCATTACCGTGGACGACGTGGTGTCCAAGCTGCTGAAGGATTAAGAAGGGAATTCGAGCGGGCCGATGAACTGGGATGCCATTGCCGCAAAGTTTGAGCGCGTGAGGACCGGCGAGACGGATTTTCAGAAAAAAATCCGCGGACTGCGCCGGCGCCTGACGCTGCTGCTGGCCGTGGTGGGCCCCGGGCTGATCACCTCGAATGTGGATAACGACGCGGGCGGAATTTCCGTTTATACGCAGGCCGGAGCGCAATACGGCTATGCACTGCTGTGGTCGCTCATTCCCATGACCATTGCGCTGTACGTCACGGAAGAGATGTGCGCGCGGATGGGAGTTGTGACTGGGAAAGGGCTCTCCGACCTCATCCGCGAAGAGTTTGGATTCCGGCCGACGTTTTTCGTGATGATCGCGGGTTTTTTTGTGGACCTGGCCAACGTGGTGGCAGAGTTTGCCGGAGTCGCAGCAGCGATGCAAATTTTCGGGATCAACCGATACGTCGCGGTGCCGATCGCCGCGATCCTTGTTTGGGTGCTGGTGATTCGAGGGACATATCGCCAGGTCGAGACCATTTTTCTGTTCGCGTGCGTCTTGTACCTGTCGTACGTATTTTCCGCATTCTTCGCCAAGCCAGACTGGCTGGTCGCCGCGAAAGAAACCGTGATCCCAAGTCTTAGCCTCAATTCCGGGTACCTGTTGATGCTGACGGGCCTGGTCGGAACCACGATTGCCCCGTGGCAATTCTTTTACCTTCAGGCCGGATTCGTGGAAAAGAAGGTCGGTCCACGCCAGTACCGGCAGGCGCGCGCGGATGTTCTGGTCGGCAGCATCAGTTGCATGGTGATCGTTTTTTTCATCATCGTTTGCACGGCGGCCACGCTCTATACCTCGGGGCACCGCGACATCACCGATGCCGCGCAGGCGGCGCAGGCGCTGATTCCTTTGGCCGGCAAGGGCGCGGGGATTCTGTTCGCTTTCGGACTGCTCAACGCGTCACTCTTTGCGGCTTCCATTTTGCCGCTTTCCACTGCGCACGTGATTTGCGAGGGACTGGGGTTTGAAGCGGGGCTGGACCATAAATTCAAAGAGGCGCCTATCTTCTATTGGTTGTACACGATTCTGATCGTGGTTGGAGCGGGCGTGGTTCTGCTGCCCCATGCTCCTCTCTGGAAGATTCTGATTTTTTCGCAGGTGGGCAACGGCATCTGGCTACCGGTGGTGGTGATTTTCATTTTACTGCTGGTCAATCGGCGCGATTTGATGGGCGAATATGTCAACACCATGGCCTTCAACATCGTCGCTTGGGCGACGGCCATCGGCATGATTGCGCTAACGCTGGTTCTTACCTACACCGCGATATTCCAACGAAGCGCTCCACCACCACCCTGATGTTTGACTGGGCAACCTGCCGTTGCGCTGACGCAAAGGGTATGTTAACTTTGCGGCGTAAAGGGGTTTCCCAGAAGAGCCTGAGTATACAACGTGTCCTCCACCCACAATGCCAAGACGCTGCACGTCGCCAGCCCCGGTTCGCTTGGGCCGGTCACTCCGGAAGAAGCGAGCCTGCTCGAAAAGCTGGACCTGGCGCGGCTGCCGCGGCATATCGCCGTGATCATGGACGGCAATGGGCGCTGGGCGCAGAAGCGGCACCTGCCGAGGATCGCGGGGCACCGTTCGGGGACGCAGTCGGCGCGCATTACCATTGAAACGTGCGCGCGTTTGAAAATCGAGGCGCTTACGCTGTATGCCTTTTCCGTGGAGAATTGGCGGCGGCCCAAAACGGAAATCGACTTCCTGATGGCGCTCTTGCGCGAATATCTGCGCAAGGAGATGCCGCTGCTGCAGAAGAACCAAATCCGGATGCGGTTCCTGGGCCGG
>MNDE01000105.1 GCA_001914785.1 Acidobacteria bacterium 13_2_20CM_57_17
CATTCATGAGGTTCAGGGGTGGGGAATTTTCAACCGGTACAATGAGGAATTTTCAACCGGAATTGACAGGTGAATGGTTTCTGTGGATGTGAGACGAGCAAGAAAAAAGCAAAATCAAAAGCCCCACACGTAAACCCGACGTGATTGATTGGATAAGAGCGAAGGCTCCATTCGGTAGCCGAGTAAGCTTCCGGTTGGAGGACCGAAGCATTCGGTAGGAAGGAGCCTTCGATGATCATAATTGGATGTGATTACCACCCCAGTTGGCAACAGATTTGTTGGGTAGACACGGTCACCGGGGAGACCCAAGAAAGAAAGTTGGAGCACGCGTCGGGAGAGGCGGAGAGGTTTTACCGCGGATTGCCTGGGGCTGCTCTGATCGGGATGGAGTCGACTGGCAACTGTCAGTGGTTTGTGGAGTTGCTGACTGGTCTGGGACACGAGATATGGATTGGTGATGCGTCAAAAATTCGCGCGTGCGATCCAAGATCACAAAAACACGATCGGCGTGACGCCGCGCTGATTTTGAAACTGCTGATGGAAGGGCGGTTTCCGCGGATCTGGACTCCATCAGGTGAAGAAAAAGATCTGCGGCAACTTTTGATTCATCGCTACAAGCTGGTGCGGATACGCGCGCAAGTGAAGACCGAACTGCAGCACCTGGCGATGAACCAGGGCATCACCAAGAAGGGGAAACTGTGGAGCAAAGCAGGCGAAAAGGTGCTCCGCGAGTTGCCGCTCGCGCCCTGGGCCAGCCAAAGGAGAAAAGACCTGTTCAGGGTAAGAGAGATGTTGAACGAGCAGATTGATCTGCTCGATCGTGCCGTGGTGGAAGCTGCAGAGAAGAACAAAAAAGCTCGACTCCTAATGACCCAGCCAGGAGTGGGGCCGATCACTTCGATGGCGTTCGTGCTGACGATGGGAGATGTTTCACGATTTCAGCGTGGCAAGCAGGTGGCGAGTTACCTGGGGCTGATTCCGCGAGAGTACAGTTCGGGCGGACATCAGCGACTGGGGTCGATCAGCAAGCAAGGGAACCGCTTCATGAGGATGTTGTTGGTGGAAGCAGCTCAAGGAGCGGTGCGGTACGATCCGGGATTTCGCAACGAGTATGTGCATCGCTGCCACAGGAAAGCGAAAGGAGTGGCCAAGGTGGCGGCGGCAAGGAAATTGGCGATTCGACTCTACTGGATGCTGCGAACGAATACCGAGTATCCAGAGGTCGTTCGTGTCGAGAGCAGCTCGCGGGTGCCGCTGGTCAGCGCAAGCTAGACCGAGGGATTGATTGGGCGCTCTCGCCCCGATTCCCATCGGGGTTCGGATAGAAGAATCATGGCTGCGGTTAGGCCGTATCGATGGTTGGCGGAACGATCTGTTCGTAAGGGCCGCCGAAAGCTGATTCACCGCGAGAGTTTCAGAGCTTCGGTCCTCCACCACTCTGAGATCCAAGCGGTGCTGAAAAGCATTGCGACGAAGATTTGTCTCGCCTTCGCTCTTATCGAGGGGCACCCAAGTTCGTTTTAGGATTTGCTGTCCGGGCCACCCGTCCACTGATCTGCCCCCTGGCTCCGCGCACGGGATCATACGACACCAAAATCTCCTGAACTCAAGGCCCCACGCTTCCGGTAGAATTCGGTTCTCTCGACGCTGTCCGGATTTGACTCATTCAAAAATCAGAAGGTACTGGCGCGAATTAGAAACCAGAATCCAAA
The DNA here is from genome assembly GCA_001914785.1 of Acidobacteria bacterium 13_2_20CM_57_17. Classification (GTDB taxonomy): domain Bacteria; phylum Acidobacteriota; class Terriglobia; order Acidiferrales; family UBA7541; genus Acidiferrum. The sequence continues at coordinate 1,713 of MNDE01000105.1, forward strand.
CATTGGTAGGGTTAGAATTGCGTCGATGACCGGATTCAGTGTACGAGTGCGCTTTGTGATGGCTTCGCCCATTTCGACGATTAGCCAGAGTGCGGCGCAGACCGCAGTGCCTCTGAATACCGTGAAGGCGCCTACCGCAAGAGGTTTGGGGACTCCATGTAGAGGCAATAAAGCAAGCATAGCGAGCCAACTCAGAATGACTGCGGCACGAAAAACTAGACGCAACCGCTGCAAAAACCGATTTTCAAAATCTAGGTTAGTTGTCACTTTTTACGGCTCCGCTGGTCCGACAAGGTCGTCTGGTGGATCGCTTGTCATGGTCTTTTGCCGCTCTCTATTGATCATGAAATCTCTCGAATGCTCGATGAGTCCATCCCAACTGCCAAATGGAAAGCGCCAGTCAAAGTGGACATCTTGCAACTCGTCACCCTTGACATAGCTCAAGTGTATGTCCACTCCTTCGCGGTTTCCACCTCGGTATTGGTCCCCTTGGTGTTGAGAAAGCTTATCGCCCCACTCATTTGGGCCTCTAAGACTGGAAGCCAGTTGATCGAATGAATGTCCCGGCAATGCTGTGAGGATGCCGCCAGCCGCGCAGGTGCCGCGGCAATTTGTGTTGAAGACTCCTTGAAATCCCTCGAATCCGCCGGTTCCGTTTACAACGGTTGCTTGCGTATTGGAGGCGAAGACTCCCGTATACTTACCGTCGATGTGGATGCCCTTGCTGTCGAAATTAACGTCGTGCCCTACGATGTTCCCGTGACTGTCAGTTTGGATCGTTGTTCTGGTGAAATTCTTGTGATCTTTGTCCCAAGTTCCGACATAGTCTTTGTGGCACTCATCCGATTCTTTTCCACATCCCTTTTCCCACAGGTCCATGCCTGTTGGATCGGTGTAGCGAAGAGGATTGTTTCTGGCATAGGCGTAAAGGTTGAACCGCTGCGGGTCCGTTACCCGACGCCGGGTAATGACGATCGGGTCCGGACTCATGAAACGGCCCATTGAAGAGCTGTTATATCTGGCGCCGAAGTTGTCGAGGCCGGATTCGGCGTCGCGTTCTTTGCCGGTGAATTTGTAGTGGTTGGTGGTGACCTGGGGGTTCCATTCCTGGCCGAAGGGGAGGTAGGTAGCGGACCAGGTTTGGTTGCCGGAGGAGTCGGTCATGAGGCGGGCGGAGCCCAAGTGGTCGGCGTGGTAGTACCGAACGCCGAGACCGCTGGCGCCGGTTAAGAAAGCATCGTCGAAGCGGGCGGTGGTCAGGCCCGTGGGCTGGTAGATTTGGCAATAGAGTGAAACCGAAGCGGCACCCGATGGCACCGTGTAATTGGTCGAGAGGTGGGTCCACACTCCAGTGGAAGTGACGGCGGAGCCGTAATAGGCAAGCACGTTACCGTTTGCGTCTAGGACGGCGATGTCCCACGCTATAACGCCTCCGGTGGCGGAGCCCGGTTCGATATAGGCCCATCCTCCGAAGGTGAGTTGGTCGCCGGGATTCACGGAGACTAATTGTCCTGCTGAAACGCTGACTGCTGTAGTGGAAGAGAGTTGCAGGTAGTTATTCCCGGAATGGGCGCGGGTAGGGTCGGTAATTACTTGAGCGGTTCCCGATGGATCGCTCGTTCCCCACTGCCAAGCTTCCATGCCCTGTTCAAAGCCTGGGTTAAGGATGTCATCCGTGCCAGCCGCGGCGAGCCGCCGACCGCCAGCGAAGATGTAGTCGTTCCACAGGAGATCGCCCGGATTGTATTCCGCGAGAACATCGCCATTGAAGTAGATGTACTCGGTCGTGGCAGAGCCGATTTTCTTGGCCATGCGGCGGCCCTGCGAGTCATACGTATAGGTTGCGGCTCCGGAATTGAGCGATGTCAGGTGATTTTCGGCATCATACGCATAACTGTTGGTCCCGTCGTTGGTCATGTTACCGGCAGCATCGTACGCAAAGCCGGTGTTGGTGATTTGGTTGTTGGCGTTGACGCCGAGGTTGAGCATATTCGTGGGGCAGCCGGGCACGTTTGGCGTTTCGGTGCGCAAGTTGCCCCAGGGGTCATAGCCGAATTGTTGTCCCCAGCAGTCGGGCCCCGAGGTGCCGGTGGTTTGTGCGGTGTACAGGCGATTGAGCGAGTCATAGGAAAAATTCTGAGAGAGGCCGGAGTTGAGGTTGTCGGTGATGCTGATGACGTTGCCGTTGTTGTGGGCCGAAGTGTCATAAAAGCCGTAAGTGCGATTGAGAAGAGTGGACGTGGTGTTCGCGAGCTGCTGGTTCAAGGGCTGGAGGCGCTTATTGTAGGTGCTGGTTTCCGTGGCGCCGTTGCCGAGGGCGAAGGTCGTGGGTGAGCCGAAAGGAGCGTAGTTGGCGCTGCTCAAGTAGTTGTAACCGTTGAAATCATCGACAAAAATCTTCGTGGGCCGACTGGCGCCATTGAACTGGCTCTTGATTGCGCGCCCGCTGGGGTAGGTTAGAGAGGTTTGGTTGCCTGCAAGGTCGTAGCTCGCCGAGATTGTGCTCCAAGCACCGGGACAGCCGGAAGTTTCGGCCGTATTCAGATAATCCTCTTGAAAGCTCACGCGGCCCATGGTGTCATAGCCAAAAATGGAGTAGGTTGGCCAGCAAATGCCGTCGTATGTTCCTTCGCTTGTGAGCCTGCCGATGGGGTTGGTCAGCGTCCAGTTTCCCCAGGTGGTTTGATCGTAGTAGTAACCGATAGCGAAGGTAGGAGAATAGGTCTTGCATGCCAGACGATTGAGCGCGTCATAGCAATAGCCGACCGAAACGTTTCGAGCGTCCGTCTTGCCGGTTAGATTGCCGTTGGCGTCGTAAGAATAGGTGGTGGTGCCGGATTCGGGATTTGTGGCGCTGGTCAGGCGAGAGAGGGAGTCGTAGACGAAGGTGCGCTGGCGGGAGCCGTTCTGCACGACAGAGAGCAGATTATCGAGCACGTCGTAGCCGTAGGCGGTGACGTAACCGAGGCCACCGGGGTCTTCAGTGACCTGCGTAAGGCGGCCAAGACCATCGGTCGCGCTTTGGCGCTTCTTGCCAGCTTGGTCTGTAACCGTGGTCGTGTTTCCCGAGTAGGCGGTGAACACGGTATTGGCGGGCTGAGAACCTGGGCACGCGCCACCAGAGGGCAGCGTGCCGTCCGGTGGAACGACGAGGCAGGACCGACCGAGGGCGTCGTAGAAATACGTCGTGAGTCCGTAAGTTGAGTCGCCGGTGGTGCAGTAGGGATTGGAGACAGTGTAAACGTGGCCGAGACCGTCATACGTCGTGTCGGTGCGGTCGCCGCTGGCGCAGTCCGGGTCACTGGTAAGGACAGACCTGACGGTGTGGCCAAGACCGTCCATGGTAGTGGTGCTGGTGACGTACTGGTTCGAAGTGTTCATCAGCCGCGACGTTGTAACGCTGGGAGACGGAGGCGAATCGTTGTAGGAATGTGTCGTCTTGCCGCGCTGATTCCCGTTGTTGGGGTCGGGGGGATAATCCACCTCCGTAAGCCTAAGCAGCGGGTCCGCGTACTGGTAGTTAGTGGTTTGGCTGTTCTGGTCGGTCGAGCTTCGTAGTTGTCCGTCTGTGTATCCATAGCAAAGATTTTGCGCGTGCCCGAGCGCATCGATGATCTGCGTGGGGTACGCATTGGTTTGACCTGATGGTGGAGCAGCACCGCCGCACGAAGCATAGCTGTCGGCGTAAAAGTACTGGGTTGTGTGATTGGAGCCAGTCATATCAGCGCAGCTAGTGCTGCCACATGGATCGGTCATCGTGGCAACTTGTCCGGTGTCGTAGTACGTGAACGTCGTTGCGGGGGATGTTCCACCCGTGTTCAGCCAGCGAGTTACGGAGGTGGCATTGCCACGAGGCGTACTTACAGGAACCACGTTTACAGCGCCGGATGCCACTAACGAGCTTCCGTCGTACCCATACGTGGTTTGCTTCATCTGAGTGCCCGAACCATCGTACACCGTCACGCTGTCGGGTTCGTTCAAGATGTGCGTGCCGAAGTTGTGGTAAACAACCGCTGTGTGCCGCCTGAGCGGGCCGATTGCCGATGCGTTTAGTCCCGCGCTTAGAGTTGTCCCGTTATTTCCACATGAAGGGTCCGGTGGCTTCGCGCCCTCGGCTTGAAAGCCGTACTCATAAATATCGGAAACCTCCCAATTGCTGTAGCAGCGCAGGGTTGCATTGCCTTGGCCATTATCGAGAATAGCCTGCTCTCCGATCATGTGAAAGCCGCTCAACCATGTTTTGTTGACCGTTTTCAGCGTGTGGCTGCTTCCGTCTTGGTAGACGATCTGTTGTTCGACGGGAACTTGACTGCTTCCAATCACACTGCCGGGAACGTAGTTGTACGTCGTAACCGTGACTTGATGGGTTGCGGCTAAGTCAGTGCTCGTGACGGTCGTGCTCTTTTGTGACCACGCGGCAGAATTTCCGCCGAGTCCCCAAGTAGTGGGCGCATAAGAGAAATGCTGATGAAGGACCTCAGTCACGCCGTCATAACTAACGTATCGATCCGTGATCGCCGCTGTGTCATGAAGCAACCAGCACGTGGCGTTGGCTGTGCCTGATACTGGCCACTGTTCGTAGGACACTTCGGATGACGTGTTCAGTCCCCAGACGTACCGAACGTAGCCGCCGCCCGGAAAAGTAATCTTGTTTGGCCTCGCATAGGTAGAGTCATATGAGAAAAAGTATTTCTGCGTGGGATTGCCGGGGATATCTATTTCGCTGACTGCCGAAATCTGTTGTGGAGAGGTTTGATTTGCGGTCATAGTGCATGGCCCGGCTACTCCGTTATCGCCAACGTCGTGGCCCGATTCTGGAAAGCTCTCTGTAACTGTTGTCCAATGAACCAGCACGTTGCCACTAAGACCCGCGACCGTGACCTGATCGCCACTGCTGCTGCCAATGCCGGACCAAGAAACGACTGTGCGGCCCAACGTATCTTTATAGCTGCCGCTTGTTCCGCTGTTAGAACTTCCGGTGAAAGTGATTTGATTCCCGTTTCTGTCCGTGATTGTTTGGGCCATTAATCCCCATGGCGTAGGCGTATCGGAAGGTGCGAGTTGGAAGCCCGGAAACTGGTAGTTGGTCCCAGAGGGATCGGTGACCGTGAGCGCTGGATGAACGGGCCAAGACGGAGTGCCTGACGATGCGACAAAGTCGTACGACGGCCCGCCGACGCCGATCACGCTGCACTCCCAACCGTATTGAGTGTTGCCGTCGTCCGGCCACTGCCCGTGCATTGAGAAGTTGCGTTGAATGCCGTCAGAACCCCGAAAAACGTAATTCTCTGTGTAGTCGCAATAGACCTCTTGTTGTTGAGGATTCAAGCCGTAGGGCGCTTTGTAGACCTCCGCAGTGTAGACAGGCAGTTGGTAGTTCCAGCCGTTAAGCTGAAAGGGCGGTGCCGGGAACAGTACCCACAATACGGTCGGGCCTGTACCCGATGGCGAGAAGCGCTCCGACGAGTTGTAATGGATTCCGAATGGAAAAGATAACTTGCGTCCGGGTGGAGGCTGAATCGGGAGGTCGAACGATAGCGACCCGTCAGCCGGATTTACGGTTTCCGCCCCAATGCCAATGTAATCATGACCCACTCCCGGTTTCGGCAATTGCGCGACTGTGGCTGGATCGGGTATTTGAGCGCTCGTAACGGACGCAATAAACAAGGGAACAACCGCGAAAAGAAGTCGGATGAACCGAATCGAGGGCATGGGGCCTCCAGATTGCAAGTCCACGGACCAATCGAGCGCGAGCAGGAGCGTGGAGGCTGAAATTTGCCGTCGGGAGGGAGACGGCGCGGGGGAAAGTAAAGCAGAACAATGGGGGCAACAATCGGGAGGATTCTCTAGATTGGAATCAGGTGAATTGCTGAGGGAAGGTACTAAGGGAGTACTAGGGGGAAGTAGAAGCGGAGAATGGAAAATAGAAAACGGAAAATAGAAAACGGAAAATAGAAAACGGAGAAGAGGGATTTCTCGCTGTGCTCGTCCGTAAACCCGTCCGGGATGCAGAAGGCGCAAATGACGGGCGGAGGGGAAGAAAACCGGAAGGCAGAAACTGGAAAGTGGGGAGGAAGAGAAGAGAGATCCCTCCGCTGCGGTCGGGATGACAGCCCGTGGAGAAGGGAATGATGGGCGGGGAGGGGAAGAAAACTGGAAAGCAGAAACTAGAACTCAACTCATAAATCAAAGATCCGGAAAAACCAGGATGCTTCAGAGGCTAAAGCCCAGTCTTTCTAAGGCGTTTGCGGCACGGCTGAAGCCGTGCCCTCCTAAGAGCCATTTATGAGACAGGTTCTAGAAACTATGAGCGGCGCATGTCAGGGGCGCTGGAGACGGGCGAGTTGGGATTCGAGTTCGCGGACGCGCTTTTGAAGTTCGGGAAGGCGGTTCAGCGCCGCCATGGTCTTTAGCCACTCGCGATTCTCGACTGCGGGATATCCAGAGTACAGCGAACGCGGAGGGACGTCGTTGGGAACGCCGCTCTGGGCAGTGATCACCGCGCCGTCTCCCACCGTCAGGTGGCCGGCGGTGCCCACTTGGCCGGCGAGGATGCAGTTGCTGCCGACTTTAGTGGAACCGGCCAGGCCCACCTGCCCGCAAAGCATCGTATTAGCGCCAACTTGCGACGCGTGGCCAATCAAGACGAGATCATCGAGCTTGGTGCCGCGGCCAATGCGGGTTTCGCCAACGGTGGCGCGGTCGACACACGCGTTGGCTTGCACTTCCACGTCGTCTTCCAGGACCGCCGGGCCCGACTGCGTCATCTTGTACCAGGTGCCGTCTTTCTGTTTGGCGAAACCAAGGCCGTCTCCGCCGATGACCACGCCATTTTGCAGAATGACCCGATGGCCAATGCGGCAGAATTCGCGCACGACGGCGTGCGCATGGGCAAAAAAATCATCGCCGATTTTTGCGCCGCGATAGATTGTCACGAAGCTGTGCAGCACGGCATTGCGGCCAATTTCAACGTCCTCGTCCACGTAGCAGTACGGTCCGACGTGGGCGCCGTCACCGATCTTTGCGCTCTTGCCGATGATCGCCGTGGGATGAATCCCTGGCGCATAGCGTGGCGGCTGATAAAAAAGCTCGAGCGCATGGGCAAAGGCGAGATAAGGATTTGGTGAGCGCAACGCGGCGAGGGGGAGCATGGACGCTTCGCGATCCAGCGCAATTCCCTCTTCGATGAGAACCGCCGAGGCGCGCGTGGTCTTAAGCAACGGAAAATACCGCCGGTTCGCGAGGAAGGTGATTTGCCCCGCTTCGGCGTGTTCGATGCCCGCGACTCCGTGAATCTCGATTTCCGGCGGGCCTTCCAAGCGGCAACACAATTTTTGCGCGATATCGGCAAGTCTCATGGAAAAGCTCCTGAATTGTTTGGTGAGGCTGACTGCGAGTCTCGCACAGGGCAAAGAGGGAAGTACAGCGGGGGCGTGGACCTTACTCGTTGAAAAGGCGAGGCTGCGACGCTGTGGCCGCAGCAGCGGCGGGCTTCCGGCGCGCGACGCCGACGACTCCGAGAACCGTCACTTCCGAGAGCGCGGCGCGCGGAACAAAAATGCGGTCCGTGGAAGAATTCAAATCCGGCGAGGTGACTTGCAAACCATTATCCAGCAGCGCCAGCAAATCGTTGGGCACTACTCCTTCCAAGGTTTCTCCATCGCTGTAACGCAACTTTACCCACAGTCCGTCCAATTTCGGCCGGCTCAGGAACGCCTTGCGCTCTGGTTCGAAGTCGTCGGAAAACTCGCGCACGAAATAGACGGATCGTACGCGCACCAGGGGGAGTTCCATGTGTTCCCCCTCAGGCGTTAGCAGGTCAATGGGATCGGCCTGCCCCAGCCGGACAGGGTTCAAGTAGCCGCGCAAGGGTTTCTTGTCGATGAGCACAACAATAACCTTCTTGTGCGTTGAGGCTGGGGGCTTATTCTTCAAATTGCGCGTTTCCCGGTCCGGATGGCCGAAATTTGCCAATCGGCAAAATGTATGTTATGTTAAGCACGTTTTTCCTGTCAAGTTGTTGTTTTCATTAGGGTTAGGGCCCCGGAGCACTGCCCTTTGACCGACAAAAAGCATATCCTCAAATCGGCTTCGATCATCTCCCTGGTCACCATCGCTAGCCGCGTCCTAGGTTATGTGCGCGACCAGCGTATTACCCTCCTGTTGGGCACGTCCTTCGCTGCCGACGCCTACGTGCTGGCCTATCGTATACCGAATCTCTTCCGCCGTCTCGTCGCCGAAGGTTCCATGACTGCCTCCTTCATCCCCGTCTTCACGTCTTATATGCGGGAGAAGTCCAAAGAAGAGGTTTGGGATTTCGCCAACCGTCTGTTTTGGACGCTCTCCCTCGTAGTGGCGGTCATTACCATTCTGGGAATGGTTTTCTCTCCCGCGGTCGTTCAATTGTTCTCCGGCGAAAATGTCGCCCGCGCCGAGGCGGTAGACCTGAACCGCATTATCTTCCCGTATCTGTTCTTCATCGCTTTGGCTGCCTTAGCAATGGGCATCCTGAACTGCTTTCACGTTTTTGGCTTGCCCGCCGCCACGCCTGTATTGTTGAACGTGTCCACCATTGCCTTTTCGGTTGGGATCGTTTGGCACTACGTAGGAAACCCGGCCAAATCTCTAGCGATTGGCGTTTTGGTCGGGGGTGTACTGCAATTCTTGATTCAAGTGCCGTCGCTTGTCCGGCGAGGCATGAAGTTTTCGTTCGGCATCTCGTTCTCCCATCCCGCGATTCGGGACGTGGCCCGCTTGATGCTGCCTCGGCTTTTCGGGATCGGCATCGGCCAGATCAATCTCTTGATCGACACGCGATTTGCCACTGCCGCGCGTATGCCCTCCGGGAGTCTCGCAGCTCTCTACGTTGCCGATCGGGTCATGGAGTTGGTGCTCGGCGGCTACGCCATCGCCGTCGCCACGGCCATTCTGCCACTGATGTCTCACCAAGCAGCTGCCAAGGATTATAACTCGCTCAAGAAAACGCTGTCGTTTTCCGTGCGCATCGTGGCCTTCATTACTATCCCCGCAGCGCTCGGGCTGATGATTCTGCGCGAGCCGATCATCCGCGTACTCTTCCAGCACGGGCAGTTTGTCGCGGAATCCACTCGCTTGACGGCCCGCGCGCTTCTTTATTACGCCGTCGGGCTTCCGGCGTTGGCCACCGTTAAACTGGTCGTTCCGGCGTTCTATTCCACGCGGGATACCAAGACGCCGGTCATCATCGCTTCCATTTCGCTTCTCATCAACATCATTTTGAACATAGTTTTTCTGGAGACTTTTTTATACAAGCGCGTGCAAAACGGCGGTCCCGCGCTGGCTACAGCTCTTGCAACTTTCTTTGATTTCTTCGCATTATTCATTATTTTCCGTATTCGCTATGGTCCGATGGGAACCATGGGTATCCTCCGCTCGTTTGCAAAAATTTCCATTTGTGCCAGCCTGATGGGTGTGGCCTGCTGGTTCGGGAATTACTACACCGGGTTCGCCCTGCATTCGCGCTTCCTGGTGCAATTTCTTGTTTTTGCCGGCCTGATTCTCGGGGCTACAGCGCTTTATCTGGCCCTCGCCTGGCTCTTCCGCTGCCACGAAATCGAGGAAGTCTACGGAATTGCCACTCGGCGAACTGCCGGGGCCGGCGACGGATACATGGGGAGCTGATGGAAATCACCGCGACCATTGCGTCGTTTTTGACCCACGTGCGGGTGGAAAAAGGGCTCTCCCCCAACACAGTGTCGGCTTATCGTCGCGACCTTCTGAAATTCGATGAATTTGTCCGCAAGCGCAAGCTTGCCCTCGAAGCCGTCAGCCGCGACGACCTGGTGGATTTCCTCGCCGCACTCTATCGCCAGAAGCTTGAGAGCAAGACCGTGGCCCGGCACCTGGTCACCCTCCGTAACTTTTTCCGTTTTGCTCAGATCCGCGAGCTCATTCGCGAAGACCCCTCGGTTAACCTTGAATCGCCAAAGATCCACCGCGCTTTGCCCGGCTATCTTCGTCTCGAGGAAGTCGAACGCCTCCTCAACCAGCCTGATGTGAAAGTGCCCATCGGTCTGCGGGACCGCGCCATGCTTGAAGTTCTCTACTCGACGGGCTTGCGCGTATCGGAGCTCATTAGTCTGCGCACCAGCGATCTGGATGCAAAAGTCGGATGCGTTCGGTGTATTGGCAAGGGCGACAAGGAACGTATCGTGCCGGTTGGCAAAAAGGCGCTCGCCATTGTCGAACGGTATCTCCGCGACGCGCGGCCGAAGTTGCTCGGCAAAGTCCCGGGCAGTCCGGCGTTATTCGTGAATCGCCGAGGTGTGTCGTTGAGCCGCGTCGGCGTCTGGAAGATTCTTTCGGCTTACGGGCGGCTGGCGGGTCTGCGCGTAGCGCTTACGCCGCATATGCTGCGGCACAGTTTTGCCACACACTTGCTCGAGCGCGGTGCGGACCTTCGGTCGGTTCAGCTCATGCTCGGCCACGCCGACATTTCCACTACTCAGATTTATACGCATGTCGTCGAGGAGCGGTTGAAGCAAATTTATAAAGCGCATCACCCGCGCGCGTAGCGCGGCCGGTCCCGGGAGACTTATTGCGGGTGCCTCTGCGACGGTCAGCGCGGACACCCTGAAGCAGAAGGAGCGCAATGCCAGACTACATGTTTTTGCTGGAAAGCCGGCTCTCGCCGGAGCAGCGCGCCGTGATGTTGCGCGTGCAGGAACTTTCCGCCGCGCTGGGATTCAATGTGTATCTGACGGGCGGAACCGTGCGCGACCTCGTTACCGGTGCTTCGCTGCGCGATCTCGATTTCACCGTAGAGGGGAATCCCTCGAAGATTGCCCACGAACTCGAAAAGGGCGGCGCCAAAATCCTTCACGAAGACGAAAAGCTTCGCCATGTCGAGCTGCTCTTCGCCGGCGACTGCGAAGGCAGCATCTCCGCCGCCCGCGACGACCATTATGTCCGCCCGGGAACGCGGCCCGAGATTCGCTGGTCCACCATCATGGAGGATTTGCGCCGCCGCGATTTTTCCCTCAACGCCATCGCCATTTCGCTGAACCCCGCCTCGCGCGGCTTGCTGCTTGATCCTACCAACGGCCTCTCCGACATCGAGCGCGCCGAGGTTCGCGCCCTTACCATTCACAGCTTCACCAACCAGCCGGTCCGTTTATTGCGCGTCTTGCGCTACGCCGCGCGCATGGGTTTCAAAATCGAGCAGCGCACTCAGGAATGGTTTGATCTGGCCATCGAGCGCAACCTGCAGGAAACCATCACGCCGGAAGATGCGGGCGATGAACTACGCGGCCTAGCGCGCGAAGAACGCCCGGCCGTTGTACTGAAGGCTTGGGAAGAACATGACCTTCTTGACGCCGTCAGTCCCGTCTTGGCGAAGAAACATCCGTCCTACGACGCCATCGCCCGCCTCATGAAGGTGCGCGAGGATCTCTTCACTGCGGGCTTCCGTCCGCGCCTCGCCGCTCCGATGCTCCTCGCTATTCTCGGGAGGTTAAAGGACCGCGAAGTGGCGAACGTCCTCTCGAAAGCCGGATTCCGCTCGGCTGAAGTTGAAGCGGCGCTCGGTTTTGAGGAAGAAGCGCTGGAAGCCCAGAAAGAACTCCTGGGGCGAAAATTGAACGCCCCCGTGGATGCCTTCCGGTTTCTTGAAAAAATGCCGCTCGATCAGATCGCCTATTTAATGGCGGAGTCCAATAAGTCCGCCGCTCTTTCCAAGATTCGTGCCTTTCTGAACAAGTGGCGCCCCATTCGAATCGCTCTTCCGGCTGTGGCCACGGAACTGGAGGCGCTTGGCATGGCCCGCGGGCCGAAGTTTGATGCCATCGTCGAGCAGGTCTTCGCTATGCAGCTCACCGGCCGCGGCAAGACCAAGGAAGAGCGAGAGAAAATCCTGCGCAAGGTTTCTGGCATCAAGGAACAGCCGAAGAAAAAAGAGAAGGAAAAGAAGCCGTCAAAGGGCACCGATAAAGCCCGCGCTGCGGCGGCCATGGGCGATGCCGCTCACAAGAAGCACGCAGCCGCAAAAGCTGAAGCCAAACAAGCTGCCAAGGGCAAGCCCGTTCACGCTAAGCCCCACGCGAAGCGCACGGCACATTCATCTCATGGGAAGGGAGCTTCCGCTGGCAAGAAGAGTCACGGACGCAGGTAGCGCCTGATAGGCTATTCCGTGCTGCCTGTGGGAAACGTCAGAATGCGTAATGCAAAACGGGTCCCAGCGTTCTAAAATGGAGTTCCATGGGCCAACCGCAGTTCGTGCATCTTCACGTTCATACGGATTACAGTCTGCTCGACGGGGCTTGCGAAACCTCCGAGCTTTTGGATGAAGCATCTCGCCAGAAAATGCCCGCCGTGGCCATTACCGACCACGGCAATCTTTTCGCCGCTGCCAATTTTTTCTATGAAGCCAGCAAGCGCGACGTCAAGCCCATCATTGGCTGCGAAGTTTACGTAGCCAAAGGCAGCCGCCATGAACGCGGCGAGAAAACCAACGGAGGCAACGGCCAGGATCGAGGCGACGCCGAGCCGGGTATGCGCGGCAGCAATCATCTCGTACTGCTTTGCGAATCGCTTGAGGGCTATCACAACTTAATCAAGCTGGTTTCCGCTGGCTTCCTTGAGGGTTTCTATTACAAACCGCGCATTGACTACGACCTGCTTGCCAAACACAGCAAGGGCTTGATCGCCCTTTCGGCATGCCTGCGAGGCCCGGTGACCGAAGCCGTCGTGGATCAGAAGTACGATCAGGCGCGCGAAAATGCTTACCGCCTGCGCGACGTTTTCGGCAAAGGCAATTTCTTCCTCGAAATTCAGGACCAGGGA
>MNDE01000134.1 GCA_001914785.1 Acidobacteria bacterium 13_2_20CM_57_17
GAAGTGAGAACGCGCAGGATCGCTCACTGCAACGCCACCACTCATCCCACCGCGCACTGGACGCTCCAGCAGTTCCGGGAGACCATCACGGGAGAGAAACCGTACCGGTTCCTCATCCACGACCGCGACAACATTTACTCCTGCGAGCTCGATTCGGCCTGAAGTCGATGGGCTTGAGCATCTTGAAAACGCCGTTCCACGCGCCCCAGGCGAACGCTTTCTGCGAACACCTCGTCGGAAGTATCCGCCGCGAGTGTTTGGATTTCCTGATTCCGCTGAACGAGAGACACCTGCGGAGAATTCTCAAGGAGTGGGTGGCTCATTACAACCGGGGCCGGCCACACTCCAGCCTGGGGCCAGGTATTCCCGAACCGTCGGCAGGCATTCCGGCACCCCAAATTTCAGGTCACTGTATTAGGTGTGGTCACCGGGTGGTAGGAAGACCTGTTCTGGGCGGGCTGCATCACGACTACCGACTGGAGAAGGTGGCGGCATGAAAAGCGGGCGAAAATTCAGAACGATGACATTTCTTGCGGAACACAATCCTAAGCATTCCTTCTTGATACTCATCCCGCCTGCAAGCCTTAATGGCCGCGAAAGTGCCAAGAGAAGGCAAAAGAGTTCAGATAGGAAGCGGCACAGCTTCTCTCTTTTCAATGATTTCCACAAGGATTGGTCTCCAGCAACCCATGACGCTTCAGCCCCTTGCGCTTCGCCTCCGGCACTGCCACGCGCCCAGAACCGGACGGAAGGCAAGTTGCACACAGTTCCCTGGTGAAAAATCGCCTCGTTTTGGGGTGTGGTGTCTTGCTGAGCAGTTGCTTGTCGGCGACTGCGCAGACCGGCCCAATACGTTTGACGCTGATGCCGGAACGCACCAGTCCCGTCGTCGTGGCGACTGCGGCCTCGGCCAGCTTGCCCCGCGAGCCCTTTGTCCAGGCCCTCTCGCTCGATCAGCAACCTTCCCGTTTTTCATTCCTGCTTGCCGCCATACGGAACCGCGACCACAGACTCGAGCGCCTCTTCCAAGCAGACGTCGTTAAGACTCCCTTCATTCGGCAGACGGGCGTGCCGGTCTTCGGCCTCTGGAACGGGCGGCTACAACTGGGCGCCTTCGCCAACACGCGCAACTTCGAGAACACCCAGCTTGATCCTTTCTGCTCCGACCGTTTCCGTTGCATCGGCGCCCCTGGGCTGCGCGCGGTCGGGAGCCGCGGCGTCAGCCTGACGTTTCGCCTGGACCGCGACGCGTTCGCGCCTCGCCCTGGGAACACGTGGCGGTGTCTCACCTGGCTCCTCGGCGCTGGTCCTGGCTGCCCTCTCTAGCCTGCCCCAGGCTTGGCGGGGCGCTCTCTGCTCGATTGAGCGTGTCTATGGCGAATTGATACGGTGGCAGTGAAACGATCGGATCCGCGAAACGCTGGAATCTTCGGCGTGCTCCGAGATATAGAGAGTCATGGCATACGCTTCTTCAATAGCAACTGAATAGCGGTTGTGCCTCGCCAAAACTAGAAGCACATTTGAAATCAACAAGATGCAATGGGGCTGTGTAGCAGTTACACGGGCCCTGCGGGGAGCCGTAATGGGCCAGACGAGGTTTTCGGTAGGCACAGGACACCTGACGGCAGAATTCGTTCCGAAGCTTCGCGTCGGGTCCTTTCACAGGAGCGACTCGGAGGGCTGCACCATCGTTACAATCGAGCGGCATAGTCCGGATCGACTTTCGACCGGTCCTTTATATATCTGCGCTCCACATGCGCACGCGGGTCCACCCTCTGTAGAGTCTTCTTGCTGCATCGAGTCGATAATCGTATTCAGGCCTACTCCACCAAGAACCGCACCGTTTTGGGCCTCGGCTGAAGTTTTGGCGAACCACAACACAGCGATTACACTCTAGTTTGGGAAGTTTAGCTCGCGCTGAAGGGCGATAAATCGGGGATTTGTGCGCAACGAATCCAACTCCGGCTCAACGCGCAGAAACACGAGCCCATTCGAACGATCCCCGTACGCTTTTTCAAGCCAGTCCATGGCTGCGTCGTTCTTGGCAAGCCCGGCGTAAACCACGCCGATATAAAACGGCGATACATACTGTTTTCGCGACTCTGTGAAAAGCAGCGTCAGCAGCTCTTGCGCCTTTGCTTGGTTGCCAGAGAGTGCATAGGCGTGTGCCAGCGCCGAGACCATCAGGGGGCTTTGGTGGGAAAGGTCGGAAGCTTTGCGTAGTTCGGAGATTGCCAAATCGAGCTGGCCTTTTTGCTCGTAAGCTTGCCCCAGAATCAGGTGCGCCCATTCGTAGCCCGGATCCATCTCGAGAGTGGTTCGAAGCTGCTCGATAGCGCGGTTGTACTGCCTCGCAAGGTACAGCCGCCATCCGTAACTGGTATTGATGCTGATCGAAAGGGGGTCAAGTTCGCGCGCCTTGTTAATTTGCTCAAGGCTTTCGTCAATGTGGCCCATGGCAATCAAGTAGAGCGAGTAGCGTTGATACGCAGTTGCATAGCTCGGGTTCAGCCTTATAGCTTTCTGAAATCCCATTGACGCGGTTTGCCAGTCCCAATCGTAGTTGAACTCCGCTGTCGCGAGAGAAGTTTCCGCCTCGGCCAGCGTGGGGTCCAGTTCCAAAGCACGAAGCGCCGCTGCCTTCGCTTTCGGTCCTGCTCGTGCAGCCGGAGCATTCCCAAACATCGTTGCGCCAATAATGCCATAACAATCGGCGAGTCCGGCGTATGCCAGGGCGTATTGCGGGTCTTTGTGCGTCGCGTCTTCGAAGTACCCTATCGCTCTTTCGAATCCTTCTCCCGATCGTTTGTTCCAGTAATAGCGGCCTTTTAAGTAGTCGTCGTAAGCCTCCGGCACTAGAGTCGTCTTCTTCGAGAGCCGCTCTTTATCTTGCGAGGAAAGATTAACCCGAATTTCATCTACGATGGCGGATGAGACTTGATTCTGCAGCGAGAGAATATCCCCCAGTTGCGATTCATACGTCTCGGCCCACAAATGCTGGTCCGTCGAAACTTGCACCAGTTCGGCCGTTATGCGCACGCGCGGCCCCGCTTTCAACACGGTTCCTTCTACGACGGCATCCACATGCAAATCGCGCGCGATTTCCGAAAGCGGCTTATGAGTGCCTTTGTACGCCATGGCTGTCGAGCGCGAAATCACCCGCAGCGACCGGATCTTAGCCAAACTGGCGATTAGATCGTCGGTCATGCCATCCGCGAAGTAATCTTGTTCTTTGTCGCCGGACAAATTTTCCAAGGGCAAAACCACCAGCGAGATACTCCGGCTCGCTGCGACATTGCCAAGCTCTTTCCCTCGAAAAAAATGAACAGCAAACCCGGAAGAGACGACTAGTGCCAAAGTCAGTCCGGAAAGCACTGCAACCCTGTGGAGTGTCAACCAGTCTCTGGTTGTTCGGCCTTTTCCCTCGACTTCAACTTCGCTGCTCTTGGCAATTGGAGCTTCAAGAATCTTGACGGTCTGAGTAATCGCACTTTGGCTTAACTCTTCCACATGCGCAATAAAGCGGTAGCCCCTGCGCGGAAGTGTCTCCACGAATCGCGGACTCTCGGAAGAATCTCCGAGAACTTCGCGCAGCCGCATTACCGCATTGTTCAGTCCATGATCAAAATCAACAAACGTATCGCTCGGCCAGAGCCGGTTCCTCAGTTCCTCGCGCGTAACCACATTGCCCGGCTTTTCGAGGAGAATGGAGAGAATTTGGAAAGGCTGCTCGGACACCTTCAGTCGCAGGCCGTGCTTGCGAATTTCGC
Organism: Acidobacteria bacterium 13_2_20CM_57_17; assembly: GCA_001914785.1. Taxonomy (GTDB): domain Bacteria; phylum Acidobacteriota; class Terriglobia; order Acidiferrales; family UBA7541; genus Acidiferrum. Next base: position 3,771 of record MNDE01000134.1, read on the forward strand.
AGGCAGTCAGGTCAATTTCAAATGCGCCGCAGCGCACCGTTTTCGCAATAGAAGAGTTCTGTTCCATTCGGCTTTAACAGGGAACGACCGGAGTATAGTCCTCTCCCTCATCAGCGTCAAAAGAAAACCTGTGATGCGCCAACCTAAGTCGTTCATTATCAATCATCAATCCTGAGACTAATAAAAGATTCCGATGAGACGCATCAGGTATTGTGTCCGTTATCGTTACAGCGCAGATTGGCGCCAATTCACGCTTGCTAGTTGAGACGTGAGCGCAAGCCCTTGCGCGACCATCACAATTGCAGGGGCCAAAGTAAATGGGGAATGCTTCGGAGGTGGGAATGAAAGTATTTGGATCGAACACAAGTAAGGCGGTGGCTGTTCCGCTTTTTGTCCTGGCAATGGCTTTGGCTCTTTTGGGTCCTTGGACCCATTCCGTCGTCGCACAAGTTTCTGGAGCCACACTCTCTGGAGTCGTTACTGACGAACAGGGTGGTCCAGTGCCGGACGCAGCCGTCAAGATCAAGAACCTGGGCACTGGCGTAACGCGTGAGGTCCGGACAAACTCGGACGGACTCTACTCGGCACCAAACCTAAACCCGGGCAGCTACGACGTCACCATAAGCGCCAAAGGATTTCAGAATGTTGTGCAACACTCAGTTACGTTGAACGTCGGCGCGCAACAGTCCTTGAATCTCAGTCTGAAGGTCGGTTCGTTCAATCAAACCATTGAGGTAACCGCGGCGCCTCCCGACGTGCAGACCACGACATCGACAATAAGCTCGACGGTGGACTCCACGACGATGAGGGAACTTCCGCTGAATGGTCGCGATTGGACGTCGTTGGCAACGCTCGAGCCGGGAGTTTCCAGCATACCGAATCAAGTTGGGACCGGTTTCAGCGCGAACAAAGGCAATCGCGGGTTCGGGAATCAATTGAGCAATGGCGGACATCGTGCAAATGAAAACACGTATCGGGTGAACGGAGTCAGCATAAACGATTATTCGAACGGCGCCCCAGGTGGTGCGTCGGGCTTGAATCTTGGAGTGGACGGGATTCAGGAATTTTCCGTATTGACCAGCAACTACACGGCGGAATACGGTCGCACCTCCGGAGCGGTAATTAACGCGATTTCGAAGAGCGGCGTTAACGAATTCCACGGAACGGCTTTCCTGTTTGATCGAGACAAAATTTTTGACGCGAAAAACTATTTCGATCCCGCTGGCGCAATTCCGCCGTTTCGCCGCGTGCAATTCGGGGGATCCGGAGGCACCGCGCTTAGAAAAGATAAGACGTTTGTTTACGGTACCTACGAAGGCGTTCGCCAAAACAGGCCGGGTTCGCAAACCATTCACGTGCCCACCGATGCCGAAAGGGCCCTGGCGGTTCCTGCAGTGGCGCCTTATCTGAAACTTTGGCCGGAGGCACCTGCGGGAACCCCGGTGGATAGTAACGGGGTGACCCAGACATTTAACGTTGCACTGCCATCCATCTCCAACGAAAACTATGCCACTGGCCGCGTGGATCAGAAGTTCTCGGATAAAGACTCGCTCTTTGGCAGCTACTTCTACGACTCTGGTCCTCAATCGCAACCGGACCCGCTGCTGAATGCAATTCATCAAGTGTTCTCGCGACGCCAAATGGCCAGCGTGGAAGAGACACATATTTTCAATCCAACGCTTGCTAACACCCTTCGCGTCGGACTCAGCCGCGTTCGCGGAGACATCAACGATCCAGTTTCAGGCAGCTCCGTTGCCAAGGATTCGACGCTCGCGATAGCGCCGGGAGCCGTGGGGCCGCCACAAATTGGTGTTCCAGGGGTTCTGACCACGGCCATAGGATTGGGCGGGCTCAACCGATTTCTTCACCGTTGGACTTCCGCACAGGCCTATGATGACGCGTTCCTTACTCGCGGCACCCATTCGATCAAATTTGGGTTCGCCTTCGAGCGCATGCTCTACAACATCACGGAAAAATTGAGTCCCAACGGCAGACTGAATAACTATCCGAGCCTCGCCGCGTTGCTTAACAATGCTCCTGACCGTCTCAATGCCCTTGCCCCCGGCGGTTCGAATGAAGTTGCCATTCGCGAGAGCCTATTTGCCGGCTATGTTCAAGACGATTGGCGGATCATTCCCAATCTGACAATCAATATGGGCGTCCGGTACGAATTCACAACTCTCCCGAAAGATGCCAACAACAGAATCCAGGAAATCACAACGATTGTGAATTGCGCCACACCCGGAGTCGCACCAGGCCCAACCAGCCCGTGTGGTCCGCAGCATGTGGATAGTTTCATCCACAGCAATCCGACCACGAAAAACTTTGAACCCCGCATCGGATTTTCCTGGGATCCATTCAAGGACGGAAAGACCGCCGTTCGCGGCGGGTTTGGAATATTCGATGTTCTCCCCTTGCCGTATGAGTTCGGGTTGAATACTGCCGCCACGGCTCCCTTCCAAATAATCGGTTTCGATCCGGCGGCTACGCTCGGCAGCGGGGTAGATCCCAATATCAGTTTCAATCCCAACAAAATTCGCAACCGCTATATCGATCAGAACCCAAAACGAGCAGACGTTTTGAACTGGAACGTCAACGTGCAGCGACAATTTGGAACGAACTGGACGCTAATCGTCGGCTATGTCGGCTCTCGCTCAGTACATCTCTCCGTTTCCGGTGACGACATCAACTTGGTTCCACCAGTTATGACTTCAGCGGGACTCGTCATTCCATCCAATACTTACCAACTAGATCCTAACTGGGGCGGTGCGAACGGTGGAATCACTCCGGGCGGCCCAGGGGGAGCAGGAATTCGCCCTGTGTTGTTCGATGGAGAATCGACCTATAACGGCTTCCAGGCTCAACTGAAGCGGGACATGAGCCATGGCTTGCAGGGACAGTTGTCCTACACGTATGGAAATTGCAAGGACACCAGTTCGGCTCCGGTCACCGGCGATACCTATGTCAATTCGGTTGCCGTTCCTTTGCTCCTGAGCAAATCCTACAGAATCGGCGCGTGTGATTTCGACATCCGACACATACTTGTCGGCAGCGTTATCTGGGATGTTCCGGGACCAAAGACCGGATTTGCATCGTACGTTGGCGGCGGATGGCAGATCGGCACGATCGTCACTGCGACAAGCGGTTCTCCTTTTACGGTGACGTTCGGCGGCGGAGGCGACCCACTAAAAACTGGATTTAACGGCGATTTCTCGATGGATTACGCGCAGTTGGTTACCGGCTGCAACCCCACGCCCGGGATTACGAATAATTCTGCGGGCCGCGTGCTGGCATTCGATCCCAACTGTTTCACCCCAGCACCCGCCGTGGCCGGAGGCGTGCTCGTAGGCAATTCCGGACGCAACAGGTTTTATGGGCCCGGACTTACGACAGTCGACTTTTCCACGTTCAAGAATTTCAGTTTCCGGGAACGATACAAGGTGCAGTTCCGCGCGGAGTTTTTTAACGTCATGAATCATCCGAACTTCGCCGCTCCGAATTTCTTGAATGATGCCAACAACTCCATCCTCACGTCCAATACTGGTGTCATTGGTTCCACTTCTACTTCATCTCGCCAGATTCAACTTGGGCTCAAGTTGTCTTGGTAAAAGGGTTTGGAGCCACGCCGCAGATTTGGCGGCGTGGCTCACAGTTTCTGCCTTGCTCTTATTTTCGCTTGTAAATGTGTGCAAGGACGTCGAACAAAATTCCTTGTGGAGAGGATTGTTGATGAAGAGTCCCACGCAGTTTAGGGTTCCCGGTGAAGACCGCCCAGAAAAAGAAGAAATCGAGGCTCAGATCTATGGCGGGTTTATGCATCACCATCAATGATCCCGCTGCGTGAATGACGGGCGAGGTCAAAAGATTATAAGAACAACATTTCTGAGGGATAGTACTTTGACGAGAAGCAAATACGTCCAGCAAATGTTTGTGAGTGCAACCATGGCCGGGGCTCTCCTTTTGGCCGCGGTAACAATGAATGCGCAAAACAAAGACGCCCTAAAACTGGTTCAGACGATTCCGTTGCCGAACGTAAAAGGTCGCATCGACCACATGGACGTGGACGTAAAAGGTGAGCGCCTTTTTGTTTCCGGACTCGAAAATGGGTCAGTAGAAGTTGTCGACCTGAAGGCCGGCAAATGGACCAGGAGTATCGCTGGTTTTCAAAAGCCGCAAGGGATCGCCTACGTGGCTGCTGTGAACAAGGTCTTTGTCGCCAGCGGAGACGACGGAATGCTCCGTGTTTTTCGAGGCGACAGGCTCGAACTGCTCGATTCCATCAAGCTGGACCTCGGTGCGAACCGCGTCGCCTACGACGCGCGCAAGAAGCTTCTTTATGTGGGATACGGCGGTAAGGACGCCGGCAAGGACTACGGCGAAGTCGGAATTATTGATGCCCGGAAAGACAAGAAACTTTACGACATTCGAATTGCCGCTCATCCGGCCGAGATATTGCTGGACAAACCGGGGAGGAGATTATTTGTGCTGCTTCCCGTTGCCAACAAAATCCAAGTGATCGATACGAAAACGCGGGAAGTTAGAACGACGTGGCCGGTCAGCAGTGAGCGGCCGGGAGACGCCGCCTACGATGAATCCACGCAGCGGTTGTTCTTGGGCACACGTACGCCTCCGCAGATGATTGCCGTGAGCACAAAAACCGGTACGGAAGTGGCTACCCTACCCACCGTTGACGGGATGGACGGCGTCTATTTCGACACGACGCGCAAGCGGATTTACGTTTCCGGAGGCAGAGGACTGGATACCGGATACGTGTACGCATATCAGCAGAAGGATGCAAACAGCTATGGGATCGCCAGCAAGATTCCCACAAAGCCCGGTGCCGGAACGTCGTTCTGGTCGCCGGAACTGGATCGCTATTACGTGGCGGCGCCCGCTCACGACAACGAGCAGGCGGCTGTTCTTGTCTTCGAACCGCAACCATAAACCGGCGAGTGAGATTTCGGATGCAGATTCCGGACTGGAAGGTCAGGCTAGTGCAAATCGAGGAGGAACGATGAAGAAACTGTTAGCTGTGGGCGCGTCCGCAATCGCTGCTTTTGGCCTCTTCGCATTCCGTGGCACCAGAATCACCATGGCGCAATCGACAAGCCGCGACATTCTCCCGCTACAACTCGAAGAACAAATTCCAGTTCCGAACGTAGCAGGCCGCCTCGATCACTTTACCGCGGATGCGAAGCGCAAGCGCCTGTTCGTATCCGCTTTGGGCAACAACACCGTGGAGGTCATCGACGTTTTTGCTGGCAAGGTGATTCGGAGCATTAAGGGACTTAGCCAACCTCAAGGGCCGCTGTATGTTCCCGGCTTCGACAAGCTCTACGTGGCGAACGCGGAAGACGGCAAAATGAGAGTCTACGACGGCGCCACGTACACTCTTAAAAAAACAATTGATTTTGGGACGGACCCTGACAACGTTCGCTACGATGCAGCTTCCAAAAAGATTTTCGTGGGCTTTGGGGAAGAGGACGGTGGAATCGCAATGATTGATCCGGCCACGGACGAGCGGGTAGGCCCAGTGTACAAAACTGAAGGGCATCCGGAGTCGTTTCAGGTGGAAGCCGCCGGAGAGCGCATCTTCGCCAACGTACCGGACGCAGGGAATGTGGTGGAATCGATTGATCGTAAAACGGGCGCGGTAACGAAGTGGCCCCTGAAAGGTCTAAGGGGAAATTACGCGATGGCATTGAATGAAGAAGACCATCGGCTGTTTACGATCACACGGAAACTACCAATGCTGGTGGTTCTGGACACACAGACGGGGAAGGAAGTTGCGAGATTGCGGGCGGCGGGCGAATGTGACGATGTTTTCTTCGATGCTTCCCGGAAACGTATCTACGTCATTGGCGGCGAAGGAATCATTAGCGTGATCCAACAGCAAGACCCGGACCATTACGAATTGATCAGCAACGTGCCGTCAGGAATTGGCATTCGAACTGGGTATTACTTTGCCAAGCGCGACCGGTTTTACGTGGGGGTGCCGGCCAAGGGCAACGAGCCTGCGCAGGTCTGGACGTTTGAGGCGGAGGATTAGAAATTGTGGAAGCAGAAAGAATCCTGAATTTCAGTCGGATTTAGAACTTGAAGTTGAGTTGGTGATGCACGACCACGAGAAAGGCAACGAAGCCGGGGGCCAGGAGAATTCAGGCTGATTCGCGATGAGCTCAAACAGAAAACCCGCCACTAACGAAACTCCTCGAACCAGCCTACTAGGGCGAAGTGTAGCTTGGGCGAGGCACGAATTGAATTTGATTTACTCAATGTCAACACCGAGTTCTGACGAAAATAGGGCCCGATGATCGCGCCAATGGAACGGAATTCAAAAATTTGGTCCGTGATCCGCGTCTCGAGTGGAAATTTTCTCGAGATGTACGACTTCATGGTATTTGGCTATTACGCTGCCGCTATTGGACGGGCATTTTTCCCGAGCGGAAATGCGTTTGCATCCTTGATGCTGTCGTTGATGACATTTGGCGCTGGCTTTCTTATGCGTCCGGTGGGGGCATTGGTCTTGGGCGCATACACAGACAAACATGGAAGGCGCGCCGGATTGCTTTTAACTCTCTCTCTGATGTCAGTCGGAATTTTTACGATCGCCTGCACGCCCGGGTACGCTACGATCGGCCTGTTGGCTCCGCTGCTGGTCGTTGTCGGAAGATTACTACAGGGTTTCTCGGCCGGCATGGAACTTGGTGGCGTTTCCGTCTATCTGTCTGAAATCGCCACTCCCGGCCACAAGGGCTTTTACGTGAGTTGGCAATCCGGCAGCCAGCAAGTTGCGGTGATGTTTGCCGCCTCCCTTGGTGTAGCGCTCAATTCGTGGCTCGCGCCGGAAAAAATGAAGGAGTGGGGCTGGCGAGTTCCGCTGCTGCTGGGCTGCGCCATCGTTCCATTTCTTTTTCGGCTTAGAAAATCTCTGGCGGAAACCGATGAATTTGTCGCTCGCAAGCGTCATCCGTCCAGCTCTGAAATCCTGCGTTCCCTAGCACAGAATTGGCGCATCGTTCTGGTCGGAACCTTCATGGTCACCATGACCACTGTTTCCTTTTATATGATAACGGCATACACGCCGACGTTCGGAAGCTCTGAGCTGCATTTGACGAGCATGAATAGTTTGATCGTGACTCTCTGCGTAGGGGCTTCCAACCTTTTCTGGCTGCCGATCATGGGTGCTCTTTCCGACGGTATTGGGCGTCGTCCACTCCTGTTCGGCTGTACAGTTCTGATGTTGATCACCGCTTATCCTGCGATGCTTTGGCTGGTGCACGAACCTTCTTTCGGAAGACTATTGGCAGTTGAGCTTTGGTTCTCATTTATCTATGGCAGCTACAATGGCGCGATGGTGGTATTTCTTACGGAAATCATGCCTATCGAAGTAAGAACCTCGGGATTCGCTTTGGCCTACAGTTTGGCGACAGCAATTTTCGGAGGCTTCACGCCCGCCCTTAGCACCTATTTGATCCACGTTTCCGGGAATCGCGCCATTCCGGGAGCGTGGCTATCGTTTGCTGCCGCCTGCGGCTTGGCTGCAACTTTTTTTGCCAATCCATCTAGTCCGAAGCTTGTCGTCGACCAGCCCATAGCGACAGACTAGTGACACTGCTCTTTTAGCCGCGTAGCGCTCTCCGAGGCCTTTAACGGTAGGTTTGGATGGGGGAAATATTGCTGAACATTTGCTGAAATAGACTGTGTCGGTTCCGAAAATTCTGACCCTTTTCATTCCGGAAATTCTGAGCCATCCGGCAATAGCCGGAAGGTATAGAACTCTCTCCGTGCCCCGGTAGGTAAGCCGGTCGGGCGGAGGGAGGAGAATGTTAAAGCGTCACGAAGTCGAGATTCTGCTGAAGTTGTGGGTCCAAACTGGGGTCCAACTTGCCTCTTCTTGGTGGCCAAAATCGGGGTTAAACGGTGCAGAATCAACGTTTGTGTGAAAATTAACAGCCGAATGCTCGGTGGCAGTGCCTATCGCGGGCACATCGCGCGAAAACTGCAATGAGCTCGAGTGCGCGCAAAATGTGAGAGTGCGGGCAGGAGACAAAGAAAAAGGAAAAAGGTATCGGCCGTGACAGTGTGGGATTCTAACAAGCGACGGGGCAGCGTTCTAACCAACTGAACTACGTCCCCAGCCGTGGAATCAACAACTTACGCTAAATCGTTGCAAATAATGGCGTTGCAAGATTTGCATATAGCGCACCCTTCGCTTGCGGTGCATACGGTAGCAGCTGTCCCTGCCAAATCCGCTAATAAACCGCCAATAAGAATTCGTGCGCTCATGCGAGATTTATCCTAACACAGATACCTGCTACAGACGAAGTCGAGTCCGATGAATCTTGACAGAGAAAACAATCACTTTTGACGCGCGTTCAGCTCGTCGAGCTTGCGCTTCAACTGTTCAAGCTTCTGTCCAGCCTCACCGAGCTTGCCTTCTGCCGTAAGTCGCTGGTAGTCGGCGAGATCTTTGGCCGCTCCCGCGATGAGCGCGTTCACGCCCCTTCCAGGCTTGGTCGCGGCAGCCGGCGATGCTGCGCCTCGTTCCGGTTCCGCGGGGGCAGTTGTGCCGCTCAGCGACGAGACCTCTCCCCCAAAGAGGGCTCTCATCGCCGACTCGAATGTCGGTCCATAGGCGAGCCGGTCTTGCAGCGCGAGCACCACCAGACGCAACTCGGGCATGGGGCTGCGCTCGGCCTGCAGGTAAATAGCCTCCGCATACAACAGCGCGCGTCCGCAAGGAATTACCAGCAGAGTGCCTCGCCGCACGTGGGAACCTTGCTGATTCCACAACGTCAATTGTCCCGACAGCTGCGCGTTTTGATCGATTCGTGCTTCGATTTGCAGAGGGCCGTCGACCAGCTTCGTTTTCGGGAAGTCGTAGACTACCGACGTTCCGTATTGTGCGCCGTCGCTGCGCCCAGCAATCCAGCCAATCAGATTGTTCCGGTTGTTTGGCGTAAATGGCAGAATCTCTACGAACTCGACGGCGCTTTCGCCCGGCAGTTTCATCAGCACGAAGTTCGGCTCCATTGGCTGCGTCTTCTGCTGACCGGACTCGTCCATCCCGACTTCCGAAGCGACGGTCCACAGGTCCTCGCGGTTATAGAACACTTGCGGATCGGTCATGTGATAAAGGCCGTACACGGCCGCCTGTAGCTTGAGCAACAACTCTGGATACCGCACGTGTTTGAGCAGCGCTGGCGGCATGGCCGATGCATCTTGGAACAGAGCGGGAAAAATCTGGCGATACGCCATGATGATTGGATCCTGCGGGTCAAACACATAGAACGTCGTGGTCCCATCGTAGGCGTCGATGACCACCTTAACGCTATTCCGCATGTAGTTAACGAGGGTGTTGCCGAGCGCATAGTGGCGCGAGTAGGGATAGCTGTCTGAGGTCGTAAACGCGTCCATAATCCACGACAGCCGACCATCGTCGCCGACGACGATGTATGGATCCGAATCGTACGTGAGAAATGGCGCGAGCGCTGCCACGCGATCGCGCACGTTGCGACGCATCAGCAGCCGGCTCTCCCGGTTAATATCGTCACTAAACGGGAGCTTCGTCAGGTCACCTCGGTCGGATGCGATGAGGAGTCGGCGAAAGAAACCGCCGAGGAGGATGCCGCCTTTGCCCTCGTAGGACGTCAGGCTGTTGGTCTGGCCCTGCGGGTAGTTGAATTCCTGTTGCCGCGTCATTACGTACACGTCGGTATTGGTGAGCTCGCCAAAATAGATTTCCGGGCGCTTTACAACGATGTTCTGCACGGTGCTTTGAATAGGCATATTACTCAGAATCAGGGTCGGCAGTCCTTCCGACGTGAACCCATTCACGGGATTCATGGTGATACCGTAGCCGTGCGTATAAATAAGTTTCTCGTTGATCCAATTGCGGCTGCTCTCCGGGAGTTTCTCAACGTTGAGCTCGCGTGGGGCGAGCATCACCTGACGCATTGTGCCGTTGATTTCATAGCGATCGATATCGATATCGGGAAAGTCGTAGTAGGTGCGGATTTCCTGAATTTGGCGGAGCGTGTCCTGCAGGGCGCGCCAGTCCCACAGTCGGATGTTTTGCAGCGTAGCCTGATTGTTGGCAGGGTCGGCCGCGTCTACGGTGGTCTCTGCGGGAAATTCGCGCTGCGAGAGGCGGTCCAATCCATAGGCCTGACGCGTCAGGTCAATGTTATAGGCGATGTAGGGTCGCTCGCGAACCAATTCATTCGGCTTCACGATAAAGCTGCTGACGTACCAGCCAATGATCTGAAGCGCGAGATAACAGACCGCGGCCGGAGCAACTGCTGCCACCAACCAGCGCGCGTGCGGCACCGCCACGACATTAATGCTTGCAATCGCAGCACCAAGAACGAGTGCGACACAGACTGCGAGCATTCCAGGAAGCATGACGTGCGCGTCCGTGTAGGTGACACCGCCAAAGATCGTATGTTCGTCGAACAATCGCTCGAATCGGGCGATATACGCGCGCATCGCGAGGGTCAGCAAAAGGAACCCAAACGCAATGGAGAACCCGCGCCACGGCCGGGAGGTGTACATGCCTCGTCGCCCCGAGAGCATTCGTGTGCTGCCCGTAACGAAAATAAAGAAAACGGCGATTGCACAGGCAATCACGGCTACTGTCAGCAGCCAGCCCGTAATGATCTGCCATGCGGGCAGGGCGAATAGATAAAAGGGAATCGCCTTGCCGAAGGTCGGATCCACAGCGCCACCGGTCGCGCGTGTTGCGTACCAATAAAGCCCGAAGGTAGGCCACTCAGTCATCATGCTGGCCCCGGTCACGATGGCGACGGCGAGAGAGACCCCGAGACCGAGGAGGTGCAGGATGCGCGCAACTGGTAGCTTCAACGGCTGGCCGCCGATGACAATCATGTAATCGTCCGGCAGATCGGACTGGTAAGCCCTCCTCAGCGCCAGGAACCATCCGTACAGAAAGAGAAATGTGACAGCAAAAAATGCCGCAAAGACTGCCCATTGAAGGGTGAGTGTCTTCCGGAACACGTCCGCGTAACCGAGCGACCCGAACCAGAGGGCGTCAACGTAATACGCTAACGCCGTACGGCTGCTGAAAATGACGATGGCCAGGATGGCCAGAACAAGGAAAAACAGACGGCGAGGGAGAAACCGTCGCGGCGGTTGCTGCCAGTCGACTATATCGGGCATGAGCCTAGCCTGCTTTCAAGCGCGCTTCCGTCTGACGACCAAGGAGACCCAATTGTACGCTGTCTGCTCTCGAGACCATTGAGTATCGCCGACCTGATACAGGTGCGGTTCGAGGGCGCCAATTCGGTAGCACGCTGCGTGGGTCAGCGTAATTGCTGCTTGAGTTCGTTGCCCTGCTTATTTGCGGAATGGATGCAAGGTGTGTCGGTCGGTGGCTGACCGCATCCAACGCATACTTTCCACGAACAATCTTGTCCCGGTCGATCTCTGCGATGAGGACGGCTTGGCCTTCCGAAAAAGGCATAGCCTCCTTGGCTCCTTTGGGTCGTTGCGAGTTTGTTTATTTTGTTGTATGGTGAGTGTATGGCGCGGATGATCTCGACAACGATTCGCTTGAACAAAGAGGATGTTCGCGCTCTGAAGCGCGCGAGAGCAGCGGGGCACTCCGCTTCGGAACTGGTTCGGA
>MNDE01000185.1 GCA_001914785.1 Acidobacteria bacterium 13_2_20CM_57_17
CGCTTAAGAATTCAAATAAAACGATGAGCAGGGCAGAGATCCCAACCAGAAGTTTGGAATAGAAGAGGGCGCGGGATTCAGAACTGGAAGTAGACGAAGGCATTGAGATTGCTCCCTGAGAAAAGTGCCAGCACGAGAAGCGCAGCGGCTGCGAGGGCCGTTCGAACGGCATACGGTGAAGTTGCGAAAGGATATTCGTGGTTGCTGGCCTCCAATAGCAGGTCCACCACGAAGAGTGGAATGGAGAAGAGGCAAAGCATGAAGAACGCCGAGGCGTATTCACTCCGCCAGGCGAAATTTGAGAGTCCTGCCAATAGTTGCACAGCAGCGCGGAGGGAAGTGGCGCGGAAAAAGGCCAGGCTCAAGCCAAGTATATTAAATGTGAGAATTCTCTGGCCCCAGAGTGCTAAGAAGCCAGGGGAGCGTGGAGGAACATCCGGCCGCGCTGATTTGGAGCGGGCAGGAAAGAAGTAACGCTCTACAGCCAGCACGACTCCGTGAATGGCGCCAAAGATGACGAATGTCCAATTTGCGCCGTGCCAAAGGCCGGCGAGAACCATGGTAATGAAGAGATTCCGGGCGGTCTTCCGTTGTCCATGAGCGCTTCCGCCGAGAGGAATGTACAAGTAATCCCGGAGCCAGGTGCTCAGGCTGATATGCCAACGGCGCCAGAATTCCTGGAGACGATTCGAGAGGAAAGGCTGGCGGAAATTGACCATAAAATGGAAGCCCAGCAATTGTGCGCTGCCGCGCGCGATGTCGCTGTAACCGCTGAAGTCCCCGTAAACCTGCCAAGTAAACGCGTAGGTTCCAAGCAATACGAGCCAGAAGTTTGACGAGCCGAATTGCCCGCCAAAAACCGCGTTTGCCAGAACGGCGCAATTGTCTGCGACGACGCATTTGCGAATGAGGCCGGAAAAAATCAGCATCAGCCCGTCGAAGAACCGGTCCGCATCGAAAGTGCGGGGCTTCTGGACTTGTGGCAGCAGGTGTCCTGGTCTCTGGATCGGACCGGCGATCAGGTGGGCGAACAGGCTGATAAAAAGACCATAGTCGAAAAAGGACCTGGAGGCTTCAATTCTTCCTTTATAAACGTCCACGATATAGGCCACTTCCTGGAACGTGTAAAACGAAATGCCGGGCGGCAGGATAATGCGAATCAAGGGCAGGGGAAGATTGTGAATGCCAAGTCTGTCGAGGGCGCCTAAGAAGGAACCCGCGAAGAAATCAAAGTATTTGAAAACCCCAAGAATCGTGAAATTGAGAACGATAGAGAAGATGAACCATTGCCTCCGGTGGGGATCCGCACGAGACGGAGCAATCTTCTGAGCGATCAGGTAGTCCACGGTGGTGCTGCCTATCATCAGAGCGAGAAAGCGCCAATCCCACCATCCGTAGAAAAAGTAGCTTGCCAGGAGGAGAAAAATATTTTGGGCGCGTTGGTTGAGACGCCAGTACAAGAGCACGACGGGTATCAGGAAGAGAAAATAAGCAGGGGAGTCGAATAGCATGTCTTCCGGTCAGATGAGTATTATTCCCACATTCTCTCCACTGGGCTGGACGAGGAATGATCCCTAGTTAGGATATGGAGAGGTGTGCGAGGGGGACAATCAGTTGAATCAAGGATTTGGATTCAGGTTAATACCTGAGTCCAGGAGCAAAGGGGATCCTGCGTGAATTGCTTACATCCAACCGCCCTGAAGTACTGCAAGAGCGCTGAAATAACGATTCCTTCTGTGTCTGGGGAATTGTCCCTTGCGCAATTTGAGGTTAAGACCGGATTGTGAAGGGGTTTGGCATGGGCTACTTTTTCGTGAGAGCCAAGCTACCCCCTCGAAAGTGAATGTTGTGTGAGTTGAGACGGTGTGTCCGAGGGGAGCTAGGCATTTGCCGAAACCGGGTCCTGGGATTTCTGGGACTCCAAGGGCGGTAGCATCTATAGAGGAGTTGTCATGGGAATGCGCAATCAGCAGTGGCCGTGGTTCGCGATCCTGGCCAGGACCGGCAGAGAAAGGAATGCGACCCTGTTGCTGGAGAACGCGGGTTACGAGTGCTATTTGCCCGTCAGCAAGTTCATTCGCCGATGGTCCGATCGGGTAAAAGAGGTCGATCTGCCCCTCTTCCCCGGGTATCTCTTCTGCCGGATGAACCCGCACAACCGATTACCTGTATTGATGACACCGGGCGTGATCCAGATTGTCGGAGTAGGCAAAACCCCCATTCCCGTGGAAGAGCCGGAAATTGCTGCGATCCAGCGCGTCGGCAAGAGCGGTCTCCCGACTATGCCCTGGCCGTATTTGGAGGTCGGGCACGTGGTTCGGATTGAGGAGGGGCCGCTGCAGGGTTTATCTGGAATGGTCCTCAAGATCAAGTCCGGACTAAAACTGGTGCTATCCGTCAGCCTGTTGCAGCGCTCGGTGGCGGTGGAAATTGACCGCAGATGGATCAGCAGCGTACATGCCGGGGCAAGGGCTTCACTCATTGATGCCCCGTCCGGTCCGGCAAAATCTATCTCCATACATCAAATGCCGCTTGATAGCACGCGCGGCCTGGCGGGCGAGTCGTTCGAGGGGCGATGAAGCCGCCCGAATGCAGGATTTGGAAGGCCAATGAGGTATCGATGCTTCGAAAATATGTACTTCATATTAGATTGCTAGCTTGCGCAATAGCGGGCGCGGCATATGTGGCGGACGCGCAAGACGTCAAAGCGCCGGCGTCTTCCCCTTCGCAACAAGGGACTCGCCCCAGCGCAGATGGAACCGGAGAGCGCGGGCAATCACCGCAGCTGCAGCACCGCAATCGACGATACCAATTGCACTCAGCGGATGTGCTGGAATTGAATTTTCCTTTCACACCGGAGTTCAATCAGACCGTCACTGTGCAACCCGACGGTTACATCACGCTACGTGGCGTGGACAGCATACGCGTGGAGGGCCAGACGCTGCCCGAATTGAACGATTCGCTGCGAGCCGTTTACGGAAAGATTTTGCACGATCCGGTAATCAACGTTGAGTTGAAGGATTTTGAGAAACCGTTCTTCATTGTGGGCGGGGAAGTGGGTCATCCCGGGAAATTTGATTTGCGCGGAGAGACGACCGCGACTGAGGCAGTTGCCATTGCCGGAGGCCTTAGAGATTCAGCGAAACATTCGCAGGTCGTGTTATTTCACCGTGTGCCGGATGGCTGGGTTCAGGTCAAGAAACTAAACATGAAGAAGATGCTGAAAGATGCGAACCTGAACGAGGACGCCTACTTGCAACCTGGCGATTTTCTTTACGTCCCGAAGAACACAATGTCAAAGATCGGGAGATTCATCCCAACCTCATCGCTCGGTCTGTATGCAAATCCGGGCGTTCTGTAGCCGTTTCTCACAGGAGTGAGGTCAAAGCAATGATCGAAGGAACACTGAACACTCACGCGGACGAGGAAAAGCAGAGTTTCACAATGCGGGATTTTCTGGTGATCGGTTTTCGCCAGCGCCGGTTGATCATTAATACCTTTCTAGGGATCGTGGCGGTTTCCGCCGTAATTGCGTTTCTGCTGCCCAAGAAATACGAAGCCCAGATGAAAATTCTGGTAAGGCATGAACGGGCCGAGCAAGTCGTGTCGCCGGAACGCGAAACTCCCGTGCAATGGCGGACGGAAGTAAGCGAGGAAGAACTGCAGTCGGAAGCGGAATTGATCAGGTCCAAGGATTTGCTCGGCAAGGTGGTGGTTGCGTGTAATCTTCAGTCCCTGAACACAGTTCCTTTCTGGAGCAAAGCGGAGGAGAACGACGAGCAGAAAATTGCGCGCGCGGTGATCAAACTGGAAAAAGCGCTGACAGTCCAGCCGATTAAATTGACGAATCTAATTAGCGTTTCTTACAAAGCGAGAGATCCGCAGATGGCGGCCAAGGTGCTGAATTCGCTGGCCAGTCTGTATCTGGAAAAGCACCTGGCCATGCATCGGGCTCCGGGGCAATATGAATTCTTCTACCAGCAGGCCGAGGAATATCGCAAGGCATTAAAGGGCGCCGAGGAAAAACTGACGAGTTTCAGCCGGGACCAGGGTGTCGTCAATCCGACGCTTGAGAAAGAAATGAGCGTGCGCAAGCTCGCGGAATTCGAAGCCGACAAGAAGGCTGCGCGGGCGACGATAGCAGAGAGCCGACAACGCATTGCCACGCTCGGGGCTCAACTAGCCTCGCTTCCCAACCGTCAGACGACGCAGGTGCGTACGTCAGACAATCCGCAACTTATGCAGAACATGAAGTCCAAGCTCCTGGAATTGGAATTGAAGCGCACTGAGCTCCTGACAAAATTCGAGCCAACATACCGGCCGGTGCAGGAAGTCGAGCAGGAAATTGCAGCGACGCGCGCGGCCATCACTGCGGCAGAAAAAGCGCCCCTGAGAGACGAAACAACGGACCGCGATCCCACTTATGATGCGATGCGAGCTGAACTGGCGAAGGCAAAAACGGAGCTCGCAGCAACAGAGGCGCGCGCGGGGGCTATGTCTTCGCTGATTCGGACGTACCGGGCTGAGAATGAGCAACTGGACCGCAAGGAACTCCTGCAGCAGGACATGCTCCGTACGGCCAAGTCAAACGAAGAGAATTACATGTTGTACCTCCGCAAAGCAGAGGAGGCGCGAATTTCAGACGCACTGGACCGACAGCGCTTTTCAAACGTGGTGGTAGCGGAACCCGCCACGGTACCGTTTACATCCCAATCGCGGTGGCTGCTGGTCATGGCTCTTGGCGTGGTCCTTGGGAGCCTGGCGAGCGTAATTCTGGCTGTTGTCGCGGACCGCTGGGATCCGTCGTTGCGGACGCCGGAAGAGGTCGAATCCTTCCTGGGCAGCCCCGTGGTTGCCGCGTTTCCGAAGAATGGCGATTAGAAACCATGTTCCTCGATTTTTATAAGCTGCGCGACCAACCGTTTGGCGTGACGCCGGATCCGCGCTACCTCTATTTCAGTCCCGGGCATAGAGAAGCGCTGGCATCCATGTTTTACGGTATTGA
Source organism: Acidobacteria bacterium 13_2_20CM_57_17 (assembly GCA_001914785.1). Classification (GTDB taxonomy): domain Bacteria; phylum Acidobacteriota; class Terriglobia; order Acidiferrales; family UBA7541; genus Acidiferrum. The sequence continues at coordinate 5,006 of MNDE01000185.1, forward strand.
AACCGGACGCGGTTTTCTATCCCTCGTTGCGGAGCCTGGGATGGGCAAGACCACGCTGCTGTTCCAGCTCCTGCAGCGATGGAAGGGCTACGTCCACAGCGCGTTCCTGTTTCAGACGCAGTGTGACTCCCGAGAGTTGATTCGCTACTTGCTGGATGACCTGGGCATCGAGAACAAGGGCGAAGACATTGTACGGATGCACTCGGAACTAAACGAATTCCTGTTTCGCGAGACGAAAGTAGGAAGGCGAGTAGTAGTTTTTATTGACGAGGCGCAAAATCTCTCCGACGCAGTGCTTGAGACCGTGCGACTGCTCTCGGACTTTGAAGCGCCGGACAAGAAACTCCTTCAGATCATTCTGGCCGGTCAACCGGCGCTGGCACAGCGGCTGGCGCGACCGAGCCTGGTCCAGCTCCGCCAACGCATTGCAGTTCAGGCGCGGCTGGATCCGCTTCCTTTCGACGAGACGGTCCGTTACGTTCAGCACCGTCTGAAGGTTGCGGGGTATCAAGGTCCTGAGTTGTTTACTCGTGAAGCTTTGGAGCTGATCGCCAAACGCAGCCGGGGAATACCACGACTCATCAACAACCTTTGCTTCAATGCGCTGTCGTTGGGTTGTGCGATGCGAATGAGGCAAATTGACGCCGGTGTGGCGAAGGAAGCCGCCGAGGACCTATCGACCGGTTTCGAAGTCGCGGGACCCGCAGTTTCGCAACAAGGGGCAGCGCCACCCGTTGCTCGGAACGCTCGCTCATCGCGAAAGTCCCTTTATTCCCGCGTTCGCGAAAATTTCCGGCGGCGTCACCTTCTTCAGACGACGATCTTTTTGGTTGCGATCGGCAGTTTGGGGATTTTCCTGGGCACGCGGATACGACCGGCAACTGCGCAGCCTTCTGCTGTCCTCCCGGTCGACAGTGCAAGTTCTGTTCCGGCTCGGGGTTTGGAACCCAGGTCTGAACAACAAGCGCGCAGTGTTTCCTCCGGCGTGCTTTCCCCGAAGGCGCCTCAAACAAGGGCAGGGGAGAGTTCAATTCGGACATTTACGTATGTGATTCAACCGACAGACACCTTGCAAGATCTCTGCATGTCTATGGTAGGGCGATATGACAGCAAGGTTTTGTCCGAAATCCGCAGGCTTAATCCAAATCTAAAAGACCTTGACCATCTTCACGTAGGACAAGAAATCCAGCTCCCGATGTCGTGGGCAAAGTGAGAAACACACTTCCGAGCGGGTACAGATGTTGAAATCGCAGCGCGGAGCAACCGAACACTTATGAGCAAGAACTTTGAGCTTCTCCAACGAGTAGGTAACGTTCAGACCCTGTTCGAAACAGCGATCCAGGGGGAGGATACTGTTCCGGCGGCGAGGGATGAAGCAAGTCTTGCCCTGGATAAAGAGACCTTCGAGAGAATCATGCTGAATGCATCTTTGCCCGACGTCTTCGAGACAGTTAACGAGCCTCCTCTCGAAGCTTTCAGTACGTGGCCCGACCCCAGCTCTGTGCTGGAGCATAATAAAGCGAGTGTTGCGCAAAACGATGATTTTGCGGCCATATTTCGACCTTCGGAAAATCCAACCAGCTGGATTGACGATTTTGCGGACTATGTTGAGAAGAATTCCATGCAGAATGCAGTGGAGAGCCCTTCCTTACCGAAAGCAGCGCCTGAGGAACAGGAACTTCGCGTGCCGACTAGCCCGACGGGTGTGGGATCCACTGCCCCATTTAGGGAAGAGGCGCAGCGGAGCTTCCGTCCAAAGTTCTCTCCCTCATTCCAATGGATTGAAGGAATTAAGCGCGCCGCCAATAAGTGGGAACGGAAGCTACCGGCGCGCGGTAGCCAGCAAGATAAGCGTATCGACGCGATCGCGCGCGAAGAAGAATTCAAGTTAGTTCAGCGTGTTTTCCCCGGAACAACTCAGGGTTCGCCGCGGGTAGCGCTGTTTGCTGGTCTTGAAAGCGAGTCGGGCTGTGGTTCGATCTGCGCCCGCGCGGGGAAGATCCTTGCGTCTCGTGCCGAAGGGCCAGTGTGTGTTGTGGATGCAAATTTCCGGGCGCCCTCGCTGCATGAATACTTTGGTGTGGAAAATTGCAAAGGATTGGCCGAAGCCACCGTTGAATCCGGTCCCATACAGAATTTCGCCCAGCAAATCCCGGACCATGACCTGTGGTTGCTGCCAAGCGGGAAGTCAGCTACTGAATTACGTTTTCCCACCATGGCAGAAGGATTGCGAGAAAGAATAAAAGAACTGCGCGACACCTTCCGGTATGTCGTCATCCATTCGGGACCGCTCCGACTGCAAACCAGCGCGATGCAGCTTAGTCGTTGGACCGATGGTGTCGTGCTGGTGGTGGAGGCAAATAACACGCGGAAGGAAGCGGCGCGGCGCGTGAAGGATAATCTAGCGGTTGCTAACGTGAGCGTACTTGGAGTTGTGTTGAACAATCGCGCATTTCCAATTCCCGACGCGATCTACCGGAGGCTCTAAAGATAGATTCTACATCTCGTGAGGTTAAACGCGATTACAAACCCGGGCTGTTTCGAATGTGATGAGCTTCGTCCCCTCAAAAGCAGGCGCCTCTTAATAGACCTAAGAAAATCCTGCCCACCCGACTCACCGCCCTAATTTCAGAAAGAATGGTTAGACAAAATGGCTGAACAACAAACTTGGCAATGGCCAAGCCGGATAGCCCTGCTGGCCGACCGATCAGAAAGAAATTTCTATTTCACCTGCAAGCGTTGCCTGGACTTGATCTTTGCAGGTGTGCTGTTTGTCTTTCTTTTCCCGCTATTCTTGCTGATCTCTGTCCTGATCAGGCTGGATTCACCGGGCCCAGTGCTGTTCACCCAGGAACGCGTTGGAGCAAAACGGCAATCGGCGGGGGGACGTGCATTCTGGCTCGTTCAGAATTTCACGATGTACAAGTTCCGGTCCATGGTGAAGAACGCTGATTCCTCAATTCACGAGGCGTACATTCGAGACTTTGTCGAAGGTCGTGCCCAACCCTCGCCGGAAAATGGCGGGACATTCAAGCTCACCAATGATCCCCGAGTGACGCGACTCGGCCGATTTCTGCGGAAGTTCAGTTTGGATGAGCTGCCGCAACTCTTGAACGTATTGAAAGGAGACATGAGCCTTGTGGGGCCTCGTCCGGTGCCTCCTTACGAAGTCGCCTGCTATGGAAACGGGCATCACAAGAGACTGGCTGCGCTGCCCGGGATCACTGGCCTTTGGCAAGTGAAGGGGCGCGGCAAGGTTTCCTTCGAGGAGATGATCCGTATGGACCTCGAGTACATTCAGAACACGTCCCTTTGGCAGGATCTCAAAATTCTTTGTCTTACCGTCCCAGCGGTAGTATCCAGGAGAGGTGCAGAATGAACACCACATTGCTTCCACTCGGAGGCAAGAAACATCTGGAAAGCGCGAAACCGTTGGGAGTCGCCATTATTGGGTGCGGCTACTGGGGTATGAATTATGTCCGGATTTTCAACGAACTGACGGATGCGCGCGTACTGGCAGTCTGCGACCAGAGTGCAGAACGTCTGAATGAGGTTGCGCGACGGTTTCCGGGAGTGTACCTGACGACGCAGATTGAGGATGCGGCGTCGCAGCCAGACGTAGAAGCGGTTGTCGTTTGCACTGAAGCTTCGACGCACTTTAACGTGGCGCGCCGCCTGTTAATGGCTGGGAAACACGTCCTCGTGGAAAAACCACTGACCATCATTGCTGCCGACTCTGAGAAGCTGATTGACTTGGCTGAATCCAACTCCGCCATCTTGATGGTCGGGCACACCTTCATCTTCAACGCTGGTGTCCGGAAGGTGAAGGAGTACGTGCAAGACGACCGTGGCCGAGTTTATTATTTATACGCTCGCAGGACAAACCTGGGCCCCATCCGACGCGACGTTAATGCCCTTTGGGACCTCGCCCCCCACGACATCGCGATCTTCAACTACCTCCTCGGCACCACGCCCCAATGGGTGAGTGCGGTTGGAGGCAAGGTACTAGGCAACTGCCGTGACGATGTTGGGTTCATCTCGCTCGGCTATCCTGACAATGTTCTTGCTCACGTTCATGTTAGCTGGGCCGATCCAGACAAAGCTCGAGAGGTCGTGGTCGTCAAAAGTGATAAGAGGATCGTCTTCAATGACCTGAACGGAGTTGAGCAGGTACGCGTGTTTGAGAAGGGCGTCAGTCCTGTTGAACACGAACCACTGAACTATGGCGAATTTCGATTCGAGATCCGGGATGGCGACATCATCAGTCCCCGCATCGAGCCGGTTGAGCCGCTGAAGCATCAGTGCCGGCATTTTCTGGATTGTGTGCGAACCGGGAAGCGGCCCATCAGCAGTGGGGTTGAAGGCCGAGACGTTGTGCGAGTGCTTGAAGCCGTAAATCGTTCGATTGAATGCAAGGGACTCCAAGTGGAGGTAGAAAACAAAGGTGATTATGTCCACCCAAATGTTAATGCACTCGAAACAGCCACAAGTGCCGTTCGTTGATCTTGCTGCTCAGTACCGCACCATCGAACGAGAAATCAATGAGGCGACGTCCAGAGTAATACAGCAAACTGATTTTATCCTGGGACGTGAAGTAAGCCTCTTCGAGGAAGAGTTCGCTGCGTTTTGTGAAGCGAAATACGCAGTTGGCATGGATTCGGGGACGTCGGCTCTGGAGCTGGCCCTCCGAGCCTTTGACATCGGGCCCGGCGACGAAGTAATCACCGCTGCGAACAGCTTCATTGCTTCCGCACTGGCAATTTCCCACGTTGGCGCAACGCCAATCCTGGTGGATGTCGATCCATCCACCCACACTGTGGATGTCTCAGCCATCGAGAGCGCCATTACTCCTCGGACGAAAGCGGTTCTCCCCGTGCACCTCTATGGCCATCCCGCACATATGGATCCAATTCGTCAACTCGCGGACAAGCATGGGCTGGTGATTATTGAAGATGCTTGCCAGGCCCACGGCGCGCGGTACAAGAGGAAGCGGGCGGGCTCATTGGGGCATGCAGCGGCTTTCAGCTTCTATCCAGGCAAAAACTTGGGAGCTTACGGCGACGCCGGCGCGGTGGTCACAAATGACCTTGGGGTCGCAAGACGTTTGGAAATGCTGCGCAATTACGGGCAGAAAGAAAAATATCATCACCAGTTCCGCGGCTACAATCGACGGCTCGACACTTTGCAGGCCGCCGTTCTGCGCGTGAAGCTGAAATACCTGGAAAAGTGGAATGCCGCACGCTGCCGCAACGCGACTCTCTATCACCAATTCTTGGATGGTTGCAACGTCGTACTTCCGCACGAGGTGGCAGGCGCCGAATCCGTCTGGCATCTCTATGTGATTCGCACCGAGCAACGGGACGCACTGAAAGAACACCTCCTTACGCGGGGCATTAGCGCGGGCATTCACTATCCCATTCCAATCCATCTACAGCCGGCGTATCGAGATTTGGGGCACAAGCGAGGAGATTTCCCGGTCACCGAATCGTGTGCCGAGCAGGTTCTGTCATTGCCGATGTACGCAGAACTTACGCAAGATCAAATCGAATACGTCGCCAAGGCGATACGCGATTTCATGTCCGCCGGGCAAGATGCTCACTCGGTGTCAAAGTCTCTTGACCAGGGCCCGAGCGCTAGTGCGTGAGTCTGCCGGGAATACCACACCTGGAGCAATCAGCGAAAGGAGGTTAGACCTGGGGAAGGAGTTGCAGGCACGAGCGGTCAACGCAATTTCGAGCCCGAGCCACACAGGGGGAGCGGCGACCTACGCGCGTCTCCGCTCATTCGGCGCGGACTCTCTGATAGTCGCCATTTTGAGTCCTTTTCTTGCTTTGACTTCCAGGAGTCTTCAAAGATTCCTCCTGGCGGTCGTCATCTTGGACATCCCCATTGAATTTGGCACATATCTCTTCTACAGGCCACTAGATGCCGCGCGAGGAGCATTAAAAGGACTGAGTATTTCGGCGACAACGCTCGCCCTAGCGGCACTTTACATATCCTGGGTCGTCCGGGCACTGGCAAGAAGAACGACGAGAGAGCGTTCCTCGCCTCACTTCAATTTGCCCCTTCTAGTGTATCTCGCCATCGCCGCACTCTCAGTGCTTGTTGCCGGAGATCAAGTCCTCTCGCTCTTCGAACTGTACCTTTTGTTTGAAGCCTGCCTCATTTACTTTTATGTTGCCAATAATGTTCGAACCCGCCAGGACGTCCTGTTCGTTGTGTCGTTGCTACTGGGCGGATGCTTGTTTGAGAGCCTGGTCATCACCGTAATGAAATTCACGGTGACAGCCTCGACGACGTGGGATTTCCCAATCCATATCATCGCCGAAGGCCTTGGCGACAGCGGGCGCATGAGAATCGGTGGCACGATCGGAGTGCCCAACGTAGCGGGCGCCTACTTCAGCGTGATGCTTGCGTTTGCAGCCGGCATCCTATTTGCGAATCTAGGCAAGATGTACAAATGGCTGGCATCGGCGGTGCTTGGATTAGGCGGCGTCGCGCTAATTTTCACCTTCTCGCGTGGAGCGTGGATTGCCCTAGTCTTTGCGATCGTGGTGCTGTGCTTCGTACAGTGGCGCCAGCGCGGCATTTCTTTGAAACGGCCCATCGCGATCTTCGTAGTCATTGCATTACTGTACCTGCCCCTTCACGGCGTCATTTCGGAACGTCTTTTCGGCAACGACCAAGGATCGGCGGAGTCCCGTATTCCTTTGAACAAGCTGGCATTTCGGATGATTGCGGATAACCCGCTGCTGGGAGTGGGCGCAAATAATTTCACCTCGGCTATGGACCAATATGCGACTTCCGAGTTTCGTCACGAATGGCTCTGGGCCGTTCACAACAAATACCTATTGATCCTGGCGGAGACGGGGATTGGTGGCCTGCTGGCCTATCTGGCATTTCTGCTGAGTACTCTGCGTAAGGGCTGGCAGTGCTGGAAGCTCGGGGACTCTGTCCTCTCACCGCTAGCGCTCGGCCTTGTTGCGGCCATTGCCGGTCATATGCTTCACCAGGGTGTGGACTTATTCCGGGATCGTCCCCTTCAACAGTTGCTCTGGTTGGTTGCCGGCCTCCTGGCTGCGATGTACAGGATTTGCATGGCTGATCAGCGGCAGATTCCACTTTCCAGCGCGGTCTGAGGTTTGTCTTCTCATCCGGAGCTCCGAGGGTGTTGCACCAACTCGCCGGCTGTTCCGCCCCCTGAAATCGCAAGCAGCCAAGCTCACGGGGAGCAGCTTAGAGAGTTGGTTGCTCAGAAATCCATATGTGCGGGATAGCAGGCATCATCGACCCAGCAATGGCGAGCGCGGAAATACGGCGCACGCTCCAGCGCATGGCGGACGCGATTTGGCATCGCGGTCCCGATGAGGACGGGTACTTCGTACGCGACGGCGTCGGCCTGGCCATCAGACGCCTTAGCATAATTGACGTGGCGGGCGGCCATCAGCCGGTGGAGAACGAAGATGGCCAGGTCCAGGTTGTTCTGAACGGAGAGATTTACAACTATCTCGATCTGAGGTCGGAACTGGCTGGACGCGGGCACACCTTTCGCACTGCCTCGGATACGGAAGTCATCGCGCATTTGTATGAGGAAAGGGGCGCTGACTGCCTGACCCCGCTGCGGGGCATGTTTGGGGTAGCGGTGTGGGCTCAACGAACCCAGAGTTTGCTTCTGGGTCGCGATCGACTTGGCAAGAAACCGCTCTTCTATACTCAGCTGGGCAGTCGACTGGTATTTGGGTCGGAGATCAAGGCCATTCTGGCCGCGGTCCCAGAGTTGGCCGACCCTGACCCGGAAGGTGTCGTTCCTTACTTTCGGCATGGCTTCATTTCTGAACCAAGAACCATGTTCAGGGGCATCCGAAAGCTGCCTGCGGCGCACTGGCTCACCTATCAATACGGCACGGTCACTACCGGCAAATACTGGCATCTGAACTTTCAGGAGAGCGACCGAGCCTCTCGGCCAGAAGGGGAAGTTGCGGAAGAGCTGGACGCCCTCCTGGCGGAGAGTGTTCGCATTCGCTTGATGAGCGAAGTACCACTGGGCGTGTTTCTAAGTGGAGGTCTGGATTCTAGCGCTGTCGTCGCGTATGCCCACAAAGCAGGGTTGCGGCCGCTCAAGACGTTCACGATCGGGTTTGATCGGCCGGAGTGGGACGAATCCCGCGACGCGCAAGTCGTTGCGGACCATTTTAAGACGGACCATCATGTCTTACGGCTGAACGAAGCCGACTTGAAGGCGCATTTGCCGGAAACCGTGGTAAGCCTGGTGCGGCATTTTGATGAGCCCTTCGGAGACTCTTCGTCGCTACCTACCTATTACGTGTCCAAGCTGGCGCGCCAACATGTGACTGTGATTCTTAGTGGGGACGGCGGTGATGAACTGTTCTTGGGCTATACGAGCCACCAGGGCGTGCGGTTTGCCAGCTATTATCAGCGTCTGCCATCCTGGCTAAACCGAGGGATTCTGCCTGCCTTTGCACGAGCGGGAGCAGCCTGCTTGCCCGCCGGTAAAAAGTACGGCGCCTTGCGCACTGTAAAAGTACTTGAGGATAGTTTACTTCCGTTCGAGCAGATGTATGTTAGCAAGGGCGCTCTCTGTAGCGAGGATCTGCTGAAAGAGCTCTTCACCAGAGAGTTTTTGGCGCAGACTTCCCAGGTTTCCGCCCCACTGTATTCAGACGATGTCATCGCGGCGATGCATTCGGATCTCCCCGCGCTTAACAAGGCGAGTTATATCGATCTGCGTCACAGGCTGCTGGAAGATATGCTCGTCAAAGTGGACAGAATGAGCATGGCCCATTCCCTGGAGGTTCGCTCACCACTGCTCGATCATCGGTTGGTGGAGTTCGCTGCCAGCTTGCCTCCCTCGCTGAAGCTGCGCGGCTGGCAAACGAAAGCCATATTTCGCGATACGGTCCGCCGCTATTTGCCCGCGGCCACACTGAAAAAACGCAAACATGGGTTCAGCGTGCCTTTGCGTGAATGGCTGCGCGGGGGCTTGTATGAAATGATTTGCGATTCCCTGAGTGCGACAAACGGTCACCTGGCGCCTGGTATCTTTAACTATGTGACCATCAGCCGGTTAATCGCCCAGCATCGCAAAGGTGAACGGGATCACTCGTCGGTTCTCTGGCTGCTGTTGAATTACGCCACGTGGAGCAAACTCTACAAGAATTCGAGCGCATCGCATGGATGGCGACAACCTTCTGGCGAGACAAGAGTCGCCGCCTCTTTAAATTGAATTTCCGTCATCTAAACAACATGCGTCAATCTGCGTTCAAGGCTGAAGTCCACTAACCGTAAAACTCTATGAAAGTCCTGGTTGCCACGTCGATTTATCCCGCGAGTGAAAATCCCTCCAGAGGAACGTTCGTTCGAACGCAGGTTGAGTATTTGAAGCGCGCTGGAGTGGAAGTTGAACTCCTCCATCTGAAGGGGCCCTCGCGAAAGTTAATGTATCCCAAGGCGGTGCTGGAATTGCGCCGGCGACTGGCGGCCAGTGCGATTGATCTGGTACACGCGCATTACAGTTATGTAGGTATTATTGCGCGCACCCAATGGAAAGTTCCCGTAGTCGTGAGTTATTGCGGCGACGACCTTCTGGGAACAGTGAACGTGCGGGGGAAACAGACCTTGTTCAGCAGACTCGCGGTCTTCGGCGGACGTCTGCTGAGCCATGTGGCGGATGGCGTCATTGTCAAAAGCCGAGGGATGGCAAGCAGGCTTAAAAGAAAGGACGTTTACGTTATTCCCCATGAAGTAGATTTCGAACTTTTTCGGCCCATGGACCGCGAACAAGCTCGAATCGCACTGGGCTTGGATCTCCGAAAAAAATATCTGCTGTTCGCGGCCAGCCCGGACATACCAGTCAAGCGCTTTCCTTTGGCGAAGGAGGTCGTGGACCGCCTGCGCCGACAAAATTCTGAGATCGAATTGCTGGTTGTTCATAAGGAACCTCAAGACCGCTTGCCTTTCTTCATGAATGCATGTGATGCCCTCGTATTTACTTCCTATCAGGAAGGCTCGCCCAACGTTGTGAAGCAGGCCATGGCCTGCAATTTGCCGATTGTGTCCACCGATGTGGGTGATGTCCGCGAAATTATTGGCAACACGGACGGGTGTCACATTTGCGAGCCGGACGTGCAAGAATTCAGCGAGCGTCTCACTGATATTTTGCGCCACCGTCAAAGGACGCGCGGGCGGGAGCACGTACAGCATTTGTCCGGCCCTGCGGTCGCCCAGCGAATCATTCAGGTTTACGAACAGGTTTTGCGAAATCATGGCGGTCGCACCGCGCACCGGACACGGGCCCGCGTTCTTCTGCCGGCAAGTAAACCCAACTCATAGGGGCCGGAACCCAAGCCATGTGTGGAATCTGTGGTATTTACGAATACAAGACCCAGAAGCCTGTGGACCAACAGGTTTTGGACGATATGCTCCAGGTCTTACACCACCGTGGGCCGGATGATGCGGGCTGGTTTCTAGACCGGGACCTCGCAATCGGAATGCGGCGGCTCAGCATCATCGATCTGAATGGAGGAAAGCAGCCAATAAACAACGAAGACGGGACTGTCGTGACTGTCTTCAACGGCGAAATTTATAACTACCAGTCTCTCAGAGAACAGCTTGAAGGCCGGGGGCATACTCTTGCGACCGCAAGCGACACTGAAGTAATCGTTCATCTTTATGAGGAGTTCGGCGAACAGTGCGTTCAGCACCTGCGCGGGATGTTTGGATTCGGAGTGTGGGATAAGCGCAAGCGGCGGCTCCTGCTGGCGCGTGACCGCCTTGGGATCAAACCTTTGTATTACACGCAAGCCGGTGGAAGGTTGATTTTTGGTTCTGAGATCAAGGCGATCCTCCAACATCCGTCTGTTAAAGCAGTCTTAAACACGGAAGGCCTGAACAATTTTTTGTCTCTGAAATATGTTCCAGCGCCACAAACGATGTTTGAAGACATCTGCGCGCTCCCACCTGGATGCATCCTTAAGTGCGACGCGAATGGCGTGGAGGTTCGCCGTTATTGGGACCTGTCGTTTACCAATCACAACGATCGGAATGTTCGGGAAGAAGAATATGCCGAACAACTGGAAGCCCTGCTGCGCGAGTGCGTGAGGATGCACCTCATTAGTGACGTGCCCTTCGGAGCGTTCTTGAGCGGGGGGATGGATTCCAGCACGATCGTTGCTTTAATGAGCCAGTTTCTAAACGAACCTGTAAAAACTTACTCAGTCGGATTTGAAGGTCAAGGACAAGCATTCAGCGAACTTCCTTACGCGCGCGCGGTCGCGAACAAATTTCACACCGACCATCACGAGGTTTTCATCCGTCCGTCCCACCTCATTGACCTTGCTGAAAAAGTTGCGTGGCATTTGGATCAGCCGCTCGCGGAGCACGCGACACTGGCCAACTACATGGTCGCAGAGTTGGCTGCTCGCGACGTAAAGATGGTCCTTACGGGAGAGGGCGGTGACGAGCTCTTCTCGGGCTACGCGCGATACAGCGGTGAACGTTTCTCATCCTTTTTCCAGCGGATTCCCAAGGCCGTAAGGTCTTTAGCACTGGCCGCAGGTTCGCGACTTCCTGGATTGCGCCGCCAAAAGCTGGCTCTCTACGCGCTAAGCCAGCCTGAGGAGGTCACTCGATTCGTAAATTGGTTCCCGCTCTTCAATTCGGAGATGAAACAGGCGTTGCTCTCAAAGGACCTGAAGGCATCTTTAAGCGGCTACGATGCGGATTACGTGTTCGCGCAACATCTCGCGTCCACGAACGCTACCGCATCCGTAAACCGCATGCTTTACGTGGATACGAAACTGTGGTTGCCAGACCTGCTCTTGGCGAGGGGAGACAAGATGAGCATGGCCGTCTCCCTGGAAGCTCGCGTTCCGCTGCTGGATCACAAGCTCGTGGAGTTCGCCGCCTCCCTGCCTTTGACCTTGAAATTGAAGGGCTTAGTTCGTAAGTACTTGCTGAAAAAAGTGAGTCAGCGCTGGCTTCCTCCGGAGATCATTCATCGGAAAAAGCAAGGCTTTCCAATGCCTTCCTCTTTATGGCTTCGCAATGAAGCGCGGTCCTTTGTAAGAGACCTCCTCTCTCCCTCCGCCTTGAAGAGCCGAGGACTCTTCAATCCCGCCTTCGTTGAGAATCTGATTCAGCAACACGAAAATGGTTTCGCCGATCACAGTTCGCTTCTGTGGGGACTCATGAACATCGAACTGTGGCAACGCATTTTCACGGATTCCCGTGTGCGACCGCAGCGAAAGGCCCCAGCGTTGACCGCTCAGGCGGTATGAGGATGGCCGAGTTAGTGAAGCTGATGAGGGAAATCCCCGTGAACAAGCCGGTGAATAACCGAATCCTCATGCTGTTGGAAAACATGACCTTCCCTCAGGACCTGCGAGTCCGCCGGGAAGCAAATGCGTTAAGCGCAGCAGGCTATCGCGTAACGGTTATTTGTCCGGCCGGTAAAGACCAGCCACATCGTGAAACAGTGAACGGAGTTCGCGTATATCGCTATCCGGCGCCACGCGCTGCCATCGGTTTTCTGGGATACATTTGGGAGTACGGCTGGTCCATGGCAGCCAGCTTTTTTCTAACGGCACTGGTTTTCCTAACTGAAGGCTTTGATGTTATCCATGCGCATAATCCGCCGGATACCTTTGTCTTTATCGCTATGCTGTACAAGTTGTTCGGCAAACGTTTTGTTTATGACCATCACGACCTGTCTGCGGAAATGTATCAAGCCAGGGTATCCGGCCGCGGGAATTCCGTTGTCTATCGCGTGCTCATATGGCTGGAGAAGCTGACCTGCTTTTTTGCCGATCACGTTATCGTCACGAATGAATCGTACAAAAGGTTCGCCGTGGAACGCGGAGGTGTGCCGGAAACCCGTATAACCATCGTTCGCAATGGAATCGAGCTGAGCAGTCTCAATGGCAGCGAGCCTGACCGTGGTTTACGAGGGATGGGAAAGACGATCATCGGCTTTGTGGGTGTCATGGGCTTTCAGGACGGTGTCGACTGTCTGCTGCGGGTTCTTCAACACCTTGTCCATGATCTGCGCCGAACTGATTTTCATTGCGCACTCATCGGCGGCGGAGATGCCTGGGCAAGCCTGAAGGCGCAGGCACATCAGCTTGGCCTTGACGAACACGTGCAGTTCATGGGGTTCGTCTTCGGCGAGGAACTTCGCCGCTATCTCTCCGCTGCGGACATCTGTGTGGATGCCTCGCCGTCTAATCCGTACACCAATCATTCCACTATGTTCAAGATTATGGAGTACATGTCGCTGGGAAAACCGATTGTTGCCTTTGATTTGACGGAGCATCGGTTCACCGCACAGGATGCGGCAGTCTACGTACCTGCAAATGACGAAAGCGCTTTTGCTAGAGCGATCGCACAGCTTATGGACGATCCGCAACGCCGGGCGGCTCTCGGAGAGGTTGGCCCTCGCAGGATAAAGACGCAATTGGCATGGGAATATTCGATTCCCAATCTTCTGCGCGCTTACCGGCTGGTTCTTCCTCGAGCAGCCCAAATAGAGGAACAGGTTTCCCAAGAGCCCATTAGCACGGTTCAGCCGCAACATTCGTCACTTGCACAAGCGCCGAGCTATAAATCGGGGAACTGGGTGGACTGAGGTGAACGCTCCCGAAGCCTGCTTCCGTTCCTCGTCGACACTCTCTTTGCGATGTGAATCTAAAAATTTCCGGAGGTAAGTTACTTGAAGGTTGTCTGCGTCGATCCTCGGACTGACCCATTGTGGTGCAGGCTGGTCATGCACGCCCCAAGCAGCGTTTTTCACTCTCCGAGCTGGATGCGCGTGCTCTCGGACACCTATGGATGGGAACTGAGCGCTTATCTTGTGCTCAATGACCGGGGAGAACCTCAGGCTGGCTTACCTTTTTGCAAGATTTCAGACATGTTAGGAGAACGAATCGTTGCGCTTCCATTTTCGGATTACTGCGACCCGCTAGTAAGTGACGAGCAATCCTGGCGCCTCCTTATCGATCGTTTGCTGCCCGATTGCTGCCCCATCAACCTGCGTTGCTTGCACAACAGCCTGCCGCTTAGCGACGAACGGTTCACCCTTGCGAAACAGGCCAAATGGCACCGCTTGGACCTGCGTCCGGAACTCGAAGCATTGTGGAATGCGATGCACGATTCCACACATCGCGCCATTCGTAAGTCGGAGCGGGCCACGCTCACCGTTCGTGTCGCCGAGTCAGAGCACGAACTGCGGTCCTTTTTTGAAATGCACTTGAAAGTGAGGAAGTATAAGTACGGTCTTCTCGCGCAACCTTATAGTTTCTTCCAGAATATCTGGCGGCAGTTCGTGGATGCGAATCACGGATTTCTGCTTCTGGCGATTCACGAGGATAAGATTGTGGCCGGTGATTTCTTCCTGGATTGGAAAGACACGCTCTACTACAAGTTCAATGCGTCCCTCCATGATGACCTTTCTTCTCGGCCGAACGATTTGCTGATCTGGGAAGGGATTCAACGCGGAAAGGAACGGGGCTTTTCGTATCTGGATTTTGGCTTGAGCGACATCGACCAGGAAGGATTGGTGCGTTACAAGCGTAAATTCGGAACGGAGGAAAAGACCATTTCCTTTCTTCGGCACGCGCCCAACGGTCCGGCGACCCCGGCCGAGAAGGAATTGAGACAACTCCTGGGCACGCTGACGAATCGATTTACCGACCATATGGTCCCCGATCGCGTCACCGAGAAGGCTGGTGAAGACCTCTATCGGTTATTTACTTAAGTTTTTGGACGACTGGTAAGCCCCTAGGTCAAAAGGTCCTCCACGTGGACGCTTCTTGCCATCGATGTCCGTATAGACGTATTTCCTTAAGTCCGTGATGATGTTTTTCGGCAATTTGGGCAGGGCCGTGGGGTCGATGCCCCTGCCAATCGCAGGGCTGGACGGCGACAAAGCCAAGCCGTTTCCTATCTGAGAGGGGTGCGGGACACTCGCATGCTGGCTGGGAAGCTTAAGATCAAGTACAGGTGCATAGACAAAGAGGAGATCTGCTTCAATGAGCTGCGAAGGGTCTGAATAGACGAAATTGTTGGGGGCTCCGAAGTATAAGTCCGAGTAATAAAGGATGTCGCTGTTGGGATTCTTCTGCTCGTAGGGTGGCTGATCGCTCTTCCAGGCTACGGCGATGTTGTTAATAAATCTCCCATTCTTGGAATTGTTGGTCGTAAGAGAGCCGGCGTTTTTGATTTCGGGGTCGAGATTGTTCTTGTAACAGGTGTTGTTCACGATCCAGAAGTTTGTGACAACATACGCGACGATACATCTTCCCCCGTTCCCGTAAACCACATTGTTGATGATTAGCGCGGGGGGTGTATCAGCAGAGTCGTAATCGTACGAACCGTTGCTGAGGTCCAAGATGATCCCGTTTCCATCAGTGTGATGGCTGGACCCGTCGTATTCCCCAGCGACGATGTTGTTGGAGATTATGTTGTGAAACCCGGAATAGGAGTCGAACCACTGCGCACTATTGAAGGAGATCCCGCTCGTCCAGCCATAATCGCCGGGTACCGCCGTAGTCAAAGGCATGTATCCGTTGTGATGAACGACGTTGTGATCGGCGGTGAGGTAGTCGCAGTTGATGGAGGCGATGCCGGAACCACCGGTATTGGAGATGGAGTTCGAGATGAAACGAAGGTGATGGGAACCGCGGCAGATAAAGCCGTCGGCGGCGCTGCCTCTGCCATCTAGGTTGAGCCCGCGGAATTCGAGATAAGCAGGGTTGGAAGGGAAACTGCCACCGCCGAGATAGAACATAGCGGAAGCGTCCGCGGCGCCGTTCCAGATGATGTTGACGGGGCCATCGCCATAATTCTTGTAGACGATCCAAGAAGAAGCCGTGCCGCTGGAGCGTGGCTTGAAGGACGAGTTCAGAGAGTAATCGCCGCCGAGAAGACAGACGATCGATCCGGGCCTTGCGACGGCAGCGGCGCCGGAGAGTGACTTTGGCGAAGTGGTGCTTGTGCCGGAATTGGCGTCCTTTCCTGCTGGCGAAACAAAGAGCGTGCAGTTGGGGGCGGCAGACTCAGGGTTCGCAACGGTAAGCCGGGGGACATGCCTCAGAAAATACACTAGCAACAACAAGAAGGTGACGATGCCAAGCGATGTCAGAAGAAGAATTCCTCGACCCGGGAGGTTTTCAAGCAACCGATCACCACTTGTGGGATTTCTATCCATCGCCGGATTCGCGCCTTTTCTCCGAATTCGCGGACTCATCCAGTACGAATTCTGCCGATCAGACGCTCACCGAACGATGCGGCGATACGTTGCAAAGGGAAGATCACAACGTATGCTGCGAATAACCGGCAAGGCTTTGCCATCCGGTAAATGCCGCAATTCTACTGTAGAAAAGTCCTCAACTAGGGTCCTTCCGTGTCTTTGAACTTCCGCAAGACGAGCGGCAACGCCCTTTCGATCCTCACAAGCGATGCGATGAACCGGGCGACGAGCTTTATCTTGTACGCCCTAGTCGCTCGACACCTTGGCGCGCACGAGTTCGGCCAGCTTTCCTTGGCGCTTACTCTCTTCTACATCTTCCAAGTACTTGCCGTAGCCGGTCTGAAGACACTCACAATCCGGCAAGTCTCTCTCGATCGGAGCCAGACGGGTCGATATTTCACCACGGGTTGCGCTATTGTGACGTTCTCTTCCTTTTCTTCCTTAGCCTTGTTGTTTGGGTTCCTTCGTTTAATGCACTATCCGGCCGACACTACTCTGGCCATTTTGCTTCTCTGCATCGGCCTCCTTCCGAACGCAATAGCAGCGATTTGCGATGGCATTTTTCAAGCCTGGGAGCGGATGCACCTCATTCCCTACGTGAATGTGCCCGTGAATGTAGCCAAGGTCGGCTGCGCATTTTTGCTCTTAACGAGGAAGAGTGGATTATATGCGATCATCCTGACTCTACTAGCGTCCTTTCTCGTCACAGCCCTGACTGAAGTCTGGATTCTCTTCCGAAAATTTCCCATGCAGGCGGATCCGTTTGACTTTCGCTTTTGTCTGGCCACCTTCCGGTCTGCGGTTACATTTCTTGGCATCGAAGGCACCATTGCAGTTATGAGCAGTCTAAATGTCCTGCTCCTATCCAAATTGGCGACAGAAATGGAAGTTGGCCTCTACAGCGCGGCGACGCAGCTGATGGTACCGCTGCTGCTGGTTTACCAGAGCATCGGACAAAGCGTGTTCCCACTCATGTGCCGAAAGGCAGAGCCAGGTTTTCAAAGCCTGAAACGCATCTCAGCGCAAGTCATTGAAGTTCTGTTGATCCTGGCGCTCCCCGCCCTAGCTGGTCTCTTCTTCCTTGGCGATTGGGCTCTGTCAATCCTCTACAAGAATCCTGTATTTCAACAAGCGTTCCCTGCGTTGCGAATTGTAGCTTGGGTGCTGATCTCGCAAGTATTCACGAGTGTTCTAGGTCAAGCGCTTGTAGCCAGCCATCGTGAGAGAATCACCCTAAGAATCGTCGCAGTGGATACGGTAGTCAATCTGCTAGTCGGCTGGCCTTTGATCCGCCTCTTCGGTTTGCGCGGGGCCGCGATCGCGCTGCTAGTGACGAGATTGGTGGATTGCTGCCAGCACTATATCCCCGTGTCGCGGCTATTCCGCGGGATCCCGCTCTCGCAGATCATTTGGAAGCCTATTATTGCCGGCGTCTGCATGACGGCATATCTTCTTTTCTCCTCAACTCAAACTGGGATTCTGAGGGGTGTTTCCGCGGCAGGGATCTACAGCGCTGCGTTGATTGTCTTGGCCATCTGGGCTTCTGGAGGTGTTCGCCGATTTAGAGACAAGTATCTTCTTCCGTTGACGGAATAGCGCCACGAGAAAACTAGCAGGAGAGGACCGCTGCTTGGAGTACAAGTCAGGCGGAACAAGACTCTCCCACGTCCTGTTCATTTTCTTGTTCTTTGACCTCAACCGTGCCCAGCCACCACTCCAGATCTGAAAACGAGTTAGGGCCATGTGTCATGCTCAGAACCTAGCACTGCTGATCCGCCTTGTACAAGAAGCAAAACGCTGCCAGCATAGGGAATTCGGCGAGATCGGTTTTTTATTCAGAATTGTTTTGCTGTTCATATTAATGAACGCATGTGGAGCTGCCTCAGCCTTTGCCACATGCGATGCTCCTGCAAATCCGATTGAAGCGGAGAATTGTCTGCCTGGCAATCCTCCTGGTCAGTGGTATGTAGCGGGAGCAGGCTCGAGCAACATACAGGGATTTACCACGGATATTAGCGTGAACGTTGGCCAAACGGTGTTCTTCAAAGTCAACACCAGCGCCGCAGCGTACAGCATTAATATCTACAGAATAGGCTATTACCAGGGGAATGGAGCGCGCTTCGTCGCTTCCGTATCTCCTTCCGTGGCGCTCCCGCAAAGCCAGCCTCCTTGCCTGTGGGATGGCTCTACCGGACTAACCGACTGCGGCAACTGGGCCCCATCCGCCTCTTGGACTGTGCCCAGCGCGGCTACGTCGGGAGTCTATTTTGCTCAGCTCGTGCGCCAGGATACCGGTGAGGCGAGTCCCATGCTTTTTGTTGTGCGCAACGATGCCAGCCATTCCGACGTCTTGGCGCAAACGTCGGACACTAGTTGGCACGCTTACAACGACTATGGGGGATACAGTTTTTATTCCGGCGAGCTCGGTCGCGCGTACAAAGTCAGCTACAACCGGCCGTTTAACGTGCCAAATATGTATGCTTGGTTTTTCAGCGCGGAATATCCCATGATTCGCTGGCTGGAAGCGAATGGCTACGACGTCAGCTATTTTACGGGCGTGGATACGCACCGTAACCGCGCGCTGATCACCCAGCACAAAGTTTTCATGTCAATCGGTCATGACGAATATTGGTCGGGCGGACAACGCGCCAATGTGGAAGCTGCCCGGGCGGCCGGTGTGAATCTGGCTTTCTTCAGTGGCAACGAGATCTTTTGGAAGACTCGCTGGGAATCAAGCGTTGACGGCACAAGTACGCCATACCGCACGCTGGTTTGCTATAAGGAGACATTGGCGAACAGAGTCATCGATCCCGCGGATCCGCCCATTTGGACCGGCATGTGGCGAGACTCGCGATTCAGTCCGCCAGCCGATGGGGGCCGTCCAGAAAACGCTTTGAGCGGCACAAGCTTCCTGGTTAACGAAGTGCGCAGAGATTCCATCACCGTGCCGCAGGCAGACGGTAGAATGCGCTTCTGGAGGAATACCAGCATTGCGTCCTTGGCGCCCGGGCAAGTTGCTACGCTGCCGGCGGGCGTGCTTGGCTACGAGTGGGATGTGGATGCCGATAACGGATTCCGTCCGGCAGGTCTTGTGCCCCTCTCGACCACGACATTAACCGTGCCGACTTGCCTCATCGGCTACAACAGCAGTGGCACTTGTTCGGCAACCCACCATCTGACTTTCTACCGCGCCGCGAGTGGAGCCCTTGTCTTCGGGGCGGGTACTGTCCAGTGGTCTTGGGGGCTGGACAACAATCATGCGATAGACAATATCACGCCGACCGACCTCAACATGCAACAGGCCACCGTAAACATTCTTGCTGACATGGGAGTTCAGCCGGCGGCGTTACAGAGAGGCCTTTTTCCTGCGACACCTTCTACTGACACCACACCGCCCCAATCAACGATAACCTCGCCCGCCTCGGGCAGTGCGGCGGGCCCGGGTTCTACAGTGACCATCTCCGGAACCGCTATCGACTCTGGAGGTGGCGTGGTGGGCGCAGTTGAGGTGTCTGTGGATGGGGGAAACACGTGGCACCCTGCTGTGGGTCGCGAAAATTGGAGTTATACCTCCACGGTTGGCAATTCCTCAACTCTAAGCGTCCAGAGTCGAGCGGTTGATGACAGCGGGAATCTGGAGGTTCCCAACGGGGGTATCACGCTCGCCGTGGGCCTAACCAACTGTCCCTGCACCATCTGGCCGAGCACCGCTGTTCCGTCGCTTGTTGATGTTGGTCCTGATGACCCAGTCGAGTTGGGAGTTTCCTTCAAGTCCGATTTCAACGGTTACATTACGGGCATTCGCTTTTATAAGAGCGCCGCCAATACGGGAACGCATGTGGGAAGTCTTTGGGACAGCGCGGGTAATTTGCTGGCTACTGCGACTTTCACCGGGGAAACCGACTCTGGTTGGCAGGAGGTGGACTTTCCAAATCCTGTGCCAGTCAATGCCAACGCCTTGTACGTGGCCTCCTACCATGCCCCATCAGGGCACTACAGCGTGGACGGGGATTATTTCGCGAGTTCTGGCGTGGACAATGCGCCGTTGCACGCTCCACCGAATGGCAGCGGCACTCCCAACGGGCCTTATGCGTACAGCAGCGCCAGCGGCTTCCCAACCAGCACTTACAACTCTGCGAACTATTGGGTGGACCTGGTCTTCAACTACCAACCATGATTGAATTGTCGATCGTATTGATCACCAAGAATCAGGCTTGGAACATCCCGCGCCTGATCGAGTCCGTCCTCCAGGCAACGTCCTTGTTTCCTTCCAGGGAGATCATTCTGGTGGATTCGAACTCTACGGACGAAACTGTTAAGTTCGCCGGCCGCTATCCGATCAACGTTGTGCGTCTCCGGCCAGGGCAGCGTCTTTCTCCTGCTGCTGGGCGGTACATTGGTTACAAGCGCACGCGAGGAGAGTTCGTCCTCTTTCTGGACGGCGACATGGAACTGCTCCAGGGTTGGCTCGGGCAAGCCGTTCAAGTGATGCGAGAAATGCCCAAAGGCGGAGTGACGCTGTCCAGAAAGGTTATCGAACTACCCCCGTCTGGTGCATCAGTGCCCCCTTCGCCAGCTCCGATCACCCACGGGGCCATTCCGAAAGAGGTCTCCCGCGTGTCCTTCGTCGCTGGTGGCGCAGCTTTGTATCGGCGGTCCGTGCTTGAGCATGTCGGGACGTTTAATCCTTACCTCTTTTCAGATGAAGAGCCAGAACTTTATATCCGAATCCGTCATGCGGGGTATCAAGTCCTGCAACTCGATGCCCCCATTGTCCGCCACTACTCGCAGCCGCAAGAAACGCCATCAGCGTTGCTGGGCAGGCGCAAGCGCAATTTCCTTCTCGGTGTAGGTCAATGCATCCGCTACCACATGGGAACCAACTTGCTCTGGCCGTATCTCAAGGAACGGGGCCTGTGGAGTCTTACGGCGGCGCTGTGGCTAGCTGCCGGTCTCGGCTCTCTCCTGTGGACTTTGATTACTCAAGACTTCATTCCGTTGGGCTTGTGGGTGCTTTTCTGCTGCTTGCTGCTTGGTATTGCCGCCGTCCGAAAGCGCAGCTTGAGACGTGGCCTCTACACTTTGTTCCACCGCGTGCTCATGGCCGAAGGATTATTAAGAGGATTCCTGATGAAGCCGCTTCCGCCGGAAAGCTATCCCGAAGATGCTGAAATACTCCAGGAATGTGGGTTCGAAGAGAGCTTTCATCGAGTGTCAACTAAGAGCGGCGTGGCCCAATCCAATGTCACGATCCGCGCCCGCATGGTTTGAGTCCAGTTCCTCACGCCCAAGGCCAAAATTCCTATCAGTTCGTTCGGAAATACTGTTGTACAGAAGCGTCTTGTGGATCAAATATGTATTCTTCGATTGCGCGATGCCCCTTGCAGTTGGGTTTTCCGCATCTCCACAAGCGAAGATTCTTCTTCTGGGGGTGAACCTCAGCGAGATACATAGGTAGTCCATCTTGTGGACAAGTAACCCGCAGCACTCCTGTTTGCTTGCTTTGTTGCTCGTCGCCCTCAACCGAAAAGTATCCGGTATTGTCTGAAAAAAAGATGAAGCAGTCAGAAAGTGGGCATGCGTAAGCGAGGGAGTGGGTCGTGAAGGTATGAGTGCTGTTTTCAAGTTGAACGGGCTTCATCGCGACGTAATGTTCGTAGCAAAGAGGGCGAAGGTTCTTTCCCATTTTCGCCATAGTCATTCCACCTCCTTGGACAAACTGCCTTGCCACCGCTCCGCACTCGGCTCCGTTACCCTCAGGGGGTTGGCTTGCGGCACGTCCAGGCTTATCGTCTTAGGCTCAATGCGATA
The DNA here is from genome assembly GCA_001914785.1 of Acidobacteria bacterium 13_2_20CM_57_17. Taxonomy (GTDB): domain Bacteria; phylum Acidobacteriota; class Terriglobia; order Acidiferrales; family UBA7541; genus Acidiferrum. The sequence goes on from MNDE01000185.1 coordinate 27,081, forward strand.
GCCCCTCCCTTCGTCCTTAGGCGGGACCGGCTTTAGAAGAATGCCCCCTCCAGTTGGTTTCCTCTTATTCATCGACTTTACCTTCCCTTTCAAGAGCAGGTCCGGTGCCGCTGGTGCGGCCATTGGCCTGTTTGTCTTCTATCGCCCTACGGTTGCCTCCTGGAAGACTTTAGGGGCATTGCTAGGCGCCCAAACCGCGGGGCCTGGTGCTTTTGGGGACGGGCGGTGCCGGTCTTCACTCTGACCAGCTCCGCCCGCTTGGATTGAGGGATATACCGAACGCCCAGAGGCGTTTGGCCGGAGCCTAGTGTTGATAGGCTCCGAGGTCGACACCGCCGCCTTGCGGGCGAGCTTTGCCGTTAATGTCGGTGTAGATGTACTTTTTGAGGTCGCTGACGATGTTGGCCGGCAATCCGGATAAGGTACTGGGGTCGATGCCACGGTTGTAAGCCGGGCTGGTGGGCAGCAGGGTCAGTCCGGTACTCAACAGGGAAGGAGCGAGAGCATTGGCGTATCCACCGGCGCCCAGGCTGGGAGGATTGAGGAACAGGGGATCGGCCTGGAGGAACTGAGAAGGATCGGAGTAAGAGAAGTTGTTGGAGGCTCCGAAATAGAGATCGGCATAGTAGTGGACGTTGGTGACGGTGCCGCCTTGTTCGTAGGGAGGGTGGCCGGACTGGTAAGCGACGGCGATGTTGTTGATGAGGTAGCCGTCGTGGGAGTCGTTGGGTTCGAAGGAGCCGAAGCTGGATTCGGAGGTATCCAGGTCGTTTTTGAAGCAGGTATTGTTGACGATCCAGAAGTTGGTGACGACGTAGGCGACGATGCAGCGGCCGCCATTGCCGTAGACGACGTTGTTAAGGATGAGGGCGGGAGGAGTGTTGGCGGTAGAGGGGTCGTAGGAGCCGCTGGAGAGGTCGAGGATGATGCCGTTGCCGTCGGTGTGGTGAGTGCTCTGGTCGACTTCGCCGGAGATGATGTTGTTGGAGATGATGTTGTGGAAGCCGGCGTAGTTATCGAACCACTGGTTGGAGTTGTAGGAGATGGCGCTGGTCCAGCTGTACCACTGAGGGTTGGCGGTCCCTGAGGGGATATAGCCGTTGTGGTTGATGAGGTTGTGATCGGAGGTGAGGTAATCGCAGTCGATGGAAGCGATGCCGGAGCCGCCGGTATTGGAGATGGAGTTGGAGATGAAGCGGAGGGGGTGGGAGCCGCGGCAGAAAAAGCCGTCAGCGGCGTTGGTATTGCCGTTGAGGTTAAGGCCGCGGAATTCGAGATAAGCGGGGCCGGAAGGGAAGGAGCCGCCGCCGATATAGAACATGGCGGAAGCGTTGGAGCCGCCGGACCAGACGAAGTTGACCGGGGTAGAGTCGTAGTTTTTGTAAGTGATCCAGGAAGAAGGGGAGCCGCTGGTAGGGGGAGAGAAGGAGGAGGAAAGACTATAGGTACCGCCGAGCAGGCAAACGACGGACCCAGATTGCGTGGAATTAGCCGCACCCTGAAAGGTTTTGGGAGAAGAAGAGCTAGTGCCGGAATTGGAGTCACTTCCTGAAGGCGAAGCATAGAGACTGCAATCGGTAGCCGTCGTCGAGCCGTTGTTCACAGTGATGCTCACCGGGGAGCTCGTCGCTGAGTTGCCTGAGGAGTCGTTCACCTTCGCGGTAAGCGTGTGCGCTCCGTTGGAGAGAGAATTGGTGTTGAGGGAGAAAGACCAGCTGGTGGTGCCGGAGGCATTCGAGAAGGCGCCGCCATCGACGGAGAGCTGCACGGAGGTGATGGGCAGACCGTCGGAGGCTACACCGGAAACGGTGGTGGTACCGGAGAGGGTAGCGCCACTAGCGGGGTTGCTGATCGACACCGTAGGCGGAGCTGCCGTCACCACGTTAATACTGAGACTGGCTGAAGCGGAGGCACTGGCAGCATCCTTGACCGCCACGGTAAAGGGAAAAGACCCCGCGACTGTCGGAGTTCCAGAAAGAGCGCCAGACGAAGACAGGCTCAGGCCAGTAGGAAGCGTGCCGCTCGAAACCGACCATGAATAAGGCGACGTTCCACCTGAGGCGCTGAGTGTTGCGCTGTAAGCACTACTAACCGTCCCGCCGGGCAACTGCGAACTCGTGATTTGCAAAGGCGAAACGCTCGCGACGTTAATGCTGAGACTGGCGGAGGCCGAAGCACTGGCAGTATCCTTGACCGCCACAGTAAAGGGAAATGCCCCGGCGACTGTTGGAGTACCAGAAAGAGTGCCAGACGAAGACAGGCTCAGGCCAGTAGGAAGTGTACCGCTCGAAACCGACCATGAATAAGGTGGGGTTCCGCCTGAGGCACTGAGCGTAGTGCTGTAAGAGCTACCCACCGTTCCGCCGGGCAATTGCGAGGTCGTGAGTTCTAGAGGTGGAATAGAGGTACTCACTGTCAAAACAGCAGCACTACTGGTCACGCTTCCGGATGAGTTGCTGACAACCACAGTAAATTGCGCACCCGTGTCCGAGCTACTCGTGGGCAGTGTTGTGTAAGCGGAGGAACTCGCACCACTGACGGCGAGCCCATTTTTCTTCCATTGATAACTCAGAGGAGCAGTGCCCGTGGCTGCCACCGAGAAGGTAGCCGTCTGCCCGGCAGTCACCGATTGGCTGCCAGGCTGGGTCGTAATCGAAGGAGCTGTGGCGACTGGCCCGGCGGTCTGAGTGGTTTGAGACGCGAGTCCCGAACATCCCGCACAAAGGACTGCAAGTAGTATTACTGCTAGAACTGACCGATTCATGCAAGCATCTCTCTCAAAGTAAGTTCCCCGGCACGCCTTTGTTGGCAAACAGAAACGGATGGGGAGGGCAGACTCTCCAGCCAGCCACCCAGGTCGGGACACTGGCCGGGTGGCGAATAAAACGATAAGGGGAAGACCTTAGGCGGACAACTGCTCGCAAGGCCAGTAAATGGGCCGTGAGCTTTTGTCCATGTAGGGTTGTCAGCGTAAGTCTTACAGAGTCAAGCTGTTGGAAGGAGATTAGAATTGGGTAATTGGGTAAGAGAACGACGGACTGGCGGGGACGGGCTGGTGAAGAAAAAGAACTAATGGCAACTATCGACTTGATACACTTCCGTCGGCTTGTCGCCGGATGGCCCGAGGAACACTCCCTGAGGCAGTACGAACTGGGGGATCAGACGTAACCGGCCACGGGCGCGTAAAAAGCGACTTAGGCGCTTGCACTCGCCGTCGAGGCACTGGAAACGCCCGAGGGGACAAGGTTCGGGGTCAAAGCTTCTGTCGGACGGCCGAAACTAAAATACTCAAAGCCCAAGTCCATCATCGCTGCAGGATTGAGCAGGTTTCGACCATCAAGCACTAGCGGCCGACCCATCATGCTGTAGATGCGTGCCCAATCGAGCTGACGGAACTCCGGCCATTCAGTAAGGATCAGCAGGGCGTCCGCATCTTGAGCGACCTCGTGAGGCTCTCGAGAATAGCGGACCTGCGGCAATATTTCGGAAGTCTTGTCCATCGCCTCCTGATCATAGGCGCGTACATGGGCTCCCTCGGCTAGCAATCGCCGAATGATTTCAAGCGACGGTGCAAAGCGGATGTCATCGGTGTTGGCCTTGAATGCCAGGCCAAGCACTCCCACTTGCTTGTCCTTTACGACCCAAAGCGCTTGCCGAATCTTCTCAAAGAACAGCTCGATGCGGCGTTTATTCACGTGTTCGGCCTCTTTCAACATGCCGAAATCCACTCCGGAGCGATCCGCCAAGCGGATGAATGCTTGAACATCTTTGGGCAAACAAAAGCCGCCGAATCCCAGTCCTGCCTCTAGGAATCGCGGTCCGATGCGAGGATCCAAGCCCATTGCGTAGGTAACTTCCTTGATGTCGGCGCCAACTTTTTCACAAACGTCCGCAATAATGTTGGCGTACGAAATCTTCATGGCCAGAAATGAGTTGGACGCATGCTTAATGAGCTCGGCGCTGTTGATCGTGGTGACCACTAGCGTTGGCGGTCGCATCGCCGGGCACCCGCTCAAGTGCACC
>MNDE01000072.1 GCA_001914785.1 Acidobacteria bacterium 13_2_20CM_57_17
GATATACTTCGTGCTATCCATGAGGGTGCTCCTTTCCGTAGGGGATGAGGTCAACGCTCAAAACCTACTTCAAAAGGGGCGCCCTTTTATAATGCGTTCTCGCGGTTCCATCATTTCGTAAGATGAACACTGGGAAGAAGTGCGGGCGGAGCGAGCCCATTTTGTACAATTTTGGTCCAACGTAAGTACGTTTAGAATCAACACTTACAGAAATGCCCACAAAGCGTTGATTCTAAACCGCTTACATAAGCCCTAAACCCTTTAGATGCAACACTTACAAAAAACACGGGGGTGGGGGATCCCAGTAACTGGCGTCCACGCACATAGCAGCGACGAGCAACGTGGCAAATTGACCCAAGTCCGACGTTACTCCTTAAGGAGGTAGAGCGCCCGTTCCAGCTCCAATTCGAGCTTGGCGCCCTTTGGCAGGTTCAACTCGTGGCCGCGCCCTGATTCCATGAGGTACGCGGTCAGCGCTCCGAGTGCAGCACCCTCAGCGGCTTCTTTCTTGTCTTTTTCCTTTACGCCTTTGACGGCGCCGATGGCCGCTCCAGCCGCCGCTGCTTCGGCAGCGTCGTGCTGGTTGCTGGATCGCCCTTCGATCAGTCCTTCTTTTGTGTTGGCGGACTTCACGCTGTGGTCGCCCGGCACGCTCACGACTTCCGCCACGATCGGCAGGCTGCCAAATTTGGTGCGAATCTCGTCGAACGTCAGCCAAAGTTTCGCGCGTCCGGCCACTCCCGCCGGTTCCACGTGGCTGATGTGCCCGTGAATCTCCGCTCCCGGCGGCAGATAAATCCCGCTGCCAGCTTCGAGCGGCTCGAGCGTCTTCACTTTGAACTTGGCGTTTTCCTGTGTGCCCTTGGTGCCCAGCTCATCTTCGAGCCGCACCAGAAACTTCGTCCCCGGAGCAACAGCATAAGTTTCAATCGGCAGCCCGTGCCGTTCCCCGTCCGCTTTCTGGCGCGGCTGTTCGGGCGCTTGTGTTGTCGCTTCTCGTGGCCTTTCTGAGGACTGATCCTGCGCTCTGCACGTGCCAGCCAAACCGAGTGCCGTAGCCAAAATCGTGACGCGCACAAATACACCGCTGAGTTTCCTTCGTTCCATGGTCTCCTCCCACGAAGTGCTGAGGCATACAGGGAATGCACCTGAGCAGCCATTACACGCAATTTTGGGGCGCTGCAAAGAATTGAAAAGCGGACACTTGGAAGCGCCGTACGGCAGGCATCCCGGATTGCCGGGGCCCTGTCGGCTGATCCCGCCATCGCCCCGCAAGGGCTTCCCGACACCTAACGGTTGAATTCGGTGGCAGGAGGTGCCCGCCGCAGCGGGCTGCGACCCTACGGCAACAGGAACTGGCGGATGCGGCGCAACACAGCAGCGTACATGACCGGTGTCACGCGGCCAGTCTGCGTATTTTGCTGGCTTGGGTGGTACACACCGAACAGTCGCGGAAACCCGGCGGCCACTTCCGCTTCCGCGCCGTGCGCAAATTTGTACAGCGCGCACGATGCAATCACGCCGCGTTGCTTCAAGATTTCGAGGTAGGCATCCCAGGCGATTTTCCCCAGAGCCAGCAACGCTCTGGGTTTCAAGATTTCCAGTTCGCGCTCGAAGTAGCCGCGGCAATTCAAGATTTCTCCGGGGAGTGGCTTGTTGTCAGGCGGCGCGCAGCGGCACGTCGCGCTGATGTACACATTTTCCAAGCGCAGCCCGTCTTCGCGATTCTCTGAAACGGGTTGATTCGCAAATCCTGCTTTGTGCAGAGCTGCGTACAAAAAATCGCCTGATCGGTCACCCGTGAACATCCTTCCCGTGCGATTCGCTCCATGCGCCGCGGGAGCAAGTCCAAGTATTAGCAGCCTCGCGTTGGCGTCTCCAAATCCCGGAACTGGTTTTCCCCAGTACGTCCACTCGCGATACGCGCGCCGCTTTTCGCGAGCCACTTTTTCGCGGTAGCGCACCAGCCGCGGACACTTGCGGCAGGCCACAATCTCTTCATTCAGAACGTGAAGCGGAGAGCGCGTTTCAGGCACTGGCCTCATTGGCGCGACGATTCATCATGCGATTCAACTCGGCGTAGGGAGTCGCTCCCGTGAACATCGACTCGCAAGAGCGCGCTTGCAAGATTTCTTTTCCAATTCGCTGCACGACCCCCATTGCGGCGCGCATGATCCCCGAACCCGCGCTTAACCGAGCTACCCCGATTTTCTCCAATTCTGCCATCGGAGGGCATGCTGGATTCGCAAGAATATTTATGGGAGCTGGGACTGCCTTCACCAGCTTGGCGATCGTTTCGCCGTCGTAAACGCCAGGCGCAAACAGGCAATCGGCTCCGGCGTCGCGGTATGCCCGCAACCGTTCCAAAGCTCGCTCGAACCGCGTGGCCTCCGGACCGATGGGCATCAAATAAATATCCGTGCGCGCATTCAACACGAAAGGAACACCGATGGATTTCGCCGTCTCGCGGATGGCGCGAATCTTTTCCACTTGCAGCGGCAAAGCCACATGCGAACGCTCGTCATCGCCGGTCACGTCTTCGAGGTTCATCCCGATAGCGCCGGCATCGATGGCTGCTTTTGTCATTTCCGCCATGTCCTTCGCAGTAGTGCCGTAGCCCGCTTCCAGATCCGCCGTTACCGGAACGCGCACGGCGCGGGCAATTCGCGCCACAACGTCCAGCATCTCGTCCCGCGGGATTCGTTGACCGTCGGGATAGCCCCGGGAAAAGGCGACCGCCGCGCTGCTTGTTGCGATTGCTGGATGTCCGCATTCTTCCAAAATCCGCGCGCTTACCACATCCCAAGCGTTCGCGAGCACCAGCATTCGCGGCCCGTGATGAAGCTTTCGGAACTGTTCGGCTTTTTCGGCTTGTACGCGCACATTCATCGGAACCTTCAACGGAAAGATGCAGGGTAACTAGATTTAGAGCCTAAGGTTCTTCCCTACCTGGCGAAACGGCCAATTTGGAGGGGCATTCCGCCGGCGAGTTTGCCGCGTCCGTGCCGATTGGCGCGCGGAAGTGTTCTTTCATTTTTCTTTCAAGACTTCCGCAAGAACTACGGCTTGATTGTGTTCCGTATCCTTCGAGCCAAAAAGAAGCGTCAGCATTCCATGCTCTTTTTCCATTTTCTTCAATTCCGCGAGCAATTCTTTTTTCTGTTTCAGTTCAGCGCGATATCTCTTCTGAAATTCCGGCCACTTTTCCGCGTCGTGACAAAAAGATTTTCGCAGCACGTCGCTGGGAGCAACATCTTTCATCCACAAATCAATCTTCGCCGCTTGTTTTTTCATGCCCCGCGGCCACAAGCGGTCTACCAGCACGCGCCCGCCGTCTTCCTTCGCCGCTTTGTCGTAGACTCTCTTGATGCGCAACATCACTTGCTCCGCCGTAAAATCGCCAAGACTTCGTCGTGAATCTTTCCGTTCGTGCTGATGAGTTGTCCCGTATAAATCGTTCGCTCGCCGCGCACATTTGTCGAGCGGCCTCCGGCTTCCTCGACCATGATTCCCAGCGGTGCGAGGTCCCACGGCTTGGAAGTCCAATCGAGCGCGACTTCGATCGCTCCTTCCGCAACCAGCATGTGCTGCCAGAATCCGCCAAACGAGCGGCTGTTGCGCGCCGCGTCCAGCAGGGCGCGGATTTTCGCCTGGTCATGCGCGTTTTTGCTCGGCCCAGTGCCAGTAGTAAAAACCATGGCCTTGCCCAGGCTGTTCACGTTGGAAACGTGGAGCCGTTTTCCATCGCGATACGCGCCTTCGCTGCGATACGCCCACCACCGCGAGTGCAATCCCGGCGCGCTCACCATCGCCGCAACGATTTCGCCATTTGATTCGATTCCCATCAGCGTGCCGAACGTTGGAATGCCGCGCGAAAATTCTTCCGTGCCATCGATCGGGTCGATAATCATGCGCGCCCGCTCAGCGTTCGGCGACTTCGCATCGCCGCCGCCCATTTCCTCCCCAAGAACGTCCAGCGGCAATCCGCTAGCCGCCACTCTGGCCCGCGCCATCTCTTCCACGCCGCGATCCGCCTGCGTCACCGCGGTTCCGTCGCCTTTCCTGTCGATGCGTAACTCGTCGCCGCGAAAATACCGCATCGCAATCGCATCCGCTTCCTCCGCGATTTCTTTCAGTAAGCCTCCATAGATTTCGCCGTATCCCATTGCTTCTCCCTATCCGAGGTACATCATCGCCGCGCCACTTCCGAGCCACCCATCACGAGCTGCAAATCACCCGATTTGACTCTGTCTCCGCACACCCCTAGCATACAAAGTTATCGCCATGTCTGCTCAAGCCAACACCGGAACCGTGCTGGACCGCATTCTGGAAGCGCGCCGCGCCGAGGTGGACCACCGCAAGCGCGTCTTGCCGGAAACCGCGCTAAAGTATGGCGTGAAAGCGGCCACGCCGCTGCGCGATTTTTCCGCGGCGCTATGCCGCGACGGCTTGAACGTTCTCGCGGAGCTGAAGCCGGCTTCGCCTTCGCGAGGCGTGATTCGCGAACCATTTGAACCGGTGGAGCTGGCGCAGTCGCTGCAAGCGGCAGGAGCTTGCGCGCTCTCCATTCTCACCGAAGGCGAATTTTTTCGCGGCTCGCTGAAAAACCTGCGCGATGCCCGCATGTCCATTCAGATCCCGGTCCTTCGCAAGGATTTTATCTTTGATCCCTGGCAAGTGTGGGAATCCCGCGCCAATGACGCCGACAGTTTTCTCCTCATGGTGGTTGCGCTAGGAGATCCGCTTCTTAGGGACCTGATCGTTCTCGGCCGCGAGATTGGCATGGAACCGCTCGTCGAAATTCACACCGCAGAAGAATTGGACCGCGCCTTGGCAGCCGGCGCGCGAATTATCGGCGTCAACAATCGCGATCTGAAGACGATGACCGTCAACGTGGAAACTTCGTTCGCATTGGCAGGACGTATCCCCGACGAGTGTATCGCCGTCAGCGAATCCGGTATTCGCACACACGACGAATTGCTAAAACTGCGCTCTGCCGGATTTGACGCCTTCCTCGTCGGCACGCGCCTTATGCTCTCTCCTGACCCGGGCGCTGCCCTTGCTGCTCTCCTTACTCCGCCTGCGAGCGGCTCGTAGTCAGCCATGGTGCGTGTCAAAATTTGCGGAATCACGAATGCAGCCGATGCTCTCGCCGCCATCGAAGCGGGAGCGAACTTCCTGGGTTTCAATTTCTACGAGAAGAGCCCACGCTACATCGCCGAAGTCGAAGCCGCAAAAATTCGCCCGCAGCTTCCGAAGAAAGTCGAAGCCATAGGAATTTTCGTGAATGCCTCGGCGGCGGACGTCACAACGTTTTGTAAGTTGCTGAAGCTCAACGCGGCCCAGCTTCATGGCGACGAAACGCCTGAGGCGGTTGCGGAAGTTTCCCGCAACGTTCGCGTTTGGAAAGCCTTTCGCGTCGATCCCGATTTTCATTTGAAGACTCTCGATGAATACCCCGAGGCCTTCGCGTTTCTGTTTGACGCCGCGCACACAGGCCAATATGGTGGTACAGGGCACACAACGGATTGGGATGTGGCCCGGCGCGCCGCAGCCGGCCACCGTATCATTTTGGCAGGCGGGCTGAAGGTCGAAAACGTGGCTGCAGCCGTGCGCATTGTGCGGCCGTACGCCGTGGATGTGGCCAGCGGCGTGGAATCCAGGCCGGGGAAAAAAGATCACGGGCGCATGCGCGAGTTCATTCAGGAAGTGCGGCGCGGCGAACGTAAGTAGAAAAACGCGGCAGAAAAATAGAAATTTGAAAATAGAGAATAGAAATAGAAGATGAGCTCGATTCTACAATCATCGGCTACGGCGCCGGGACGCTTCGGCCCCTACGGCGGGCGCTACGTTCCCGAAACGCTGATGGTGCCGCTCTTCGAACTCGAGCGCGCCTACGAAGCTGCGAAGGCTGATCCTTCGTTTCAATCGCGATTCCATGATCTGCTGAAAAATTTTGCAGGCCGCCCCACACCACTGCAATTTGCTTCGCGCCTTACGGAAAAACTCGGCGGGCCGCGCATTTATTTGAAGCGCGAAGATTTGCTGCACACCGGGGCGCACAAAATCAACAACGCCATCGGTCAGGGCCTGCTCGCAGCAAAAATGGGCAAGCCGCGCATCATCGCGGAAACAGGCGCGGGACAGCACGGAGTCGCGTCCGCCACGGTCGCCGCCCATCTCGGCCTCGAATGCGTCGTCTACATGGGCACGGAAGACATGGAGCGGCAGGCGCTCAATGTTGCGCGCATGCGCATGGTTGGCACTCAAGTCATAGGGGTGGAATCTGGCAGCCGCACGTTGAAAGATGCCATCAACGAAGCGATGCGCGATTGGGTCACCAATGTGCGAAGCACGCACTATTTGCTTGGATCCGTTCTGGGCGCGCATCCGTATCCCACGATGGTGCGCGATTTTCAGGCCGTCATTGGCCGCGAAGCGCGCGAGCAGATTCTCGCCGCGGAGAAGCGCCTGCCCACGCATCTTTTCGCCTGCGTTGGCGGCGGCTCGAACTCCATCGGCCTCTTTCATCAATTTCTGGGCGACGCGAGCGTGAAAATGATTGGTATCGAAGCCGGCGGCCGTGGCGCCGCACTCGGTGAGCACGCGGCGCGGCTGGCTGCGCACCAGGGTTTCAGTGGCGCTAGGCCCGGTGTGTTGCAGGGGACGTACACCTACGTTTTGCAGAACGAAGACGGCCAGATCGCCGCAACGCATTCGATTTCCGCAGGGCTCGACTATCCGGCCATCGGGCCCGAACACTCCTGGCTCGCGGATCAGCGCCGCGCCGAATACTCCGCTGTTTCCGATCAAGCCGCTCTCGATGCCGCACGCCTGCTCTCGCGCGCGGAGGGCATTATTCCCGCGCTCGAATCCGCACATGCCATCGCCGGCCTTGTCGAACGGCTCCCGCAATTCAAGAAGGACGACCTGGTGATCCTCAATCTCTCCGGCCGCGGCGACAAGGACATGGACACTTACCAAAAGCATTGGGTCCAATAGCCTCAGACAGATACGTCAAATTGAATTAGTGTTTCCCAACGTCGGGTACAATGCAGCTGGAGATTATCCATGAACGAAAAGAGAACAACGCTCACCCTCATTCTCGCCTTTATATTTCTGTCTGTTTCCGCCGGAGGGATCTGCGGCAGTCGGAAGAACAAGCTGGAAGCCTATGCAGATTCAGAAGGATATGCGGTATTGTCCCGGTTGTTAGATTCGGATGCCAAGGGCTGGAAGAACACCGTGATTCGACTGGATGGCCTGACTGTTTCTCGAACGGAAATGGCTCACGGCGAGAGTCTCAGGGCCTGTACCGAACTTCCTGTCGAATTTCAGGCCGCTGCCAAGGACTTTGAGGACAAGACGCAGCAACGCCTTGCTTTGCGGAAAATGTTCACAACCAAAGTTCACTACAGCGTATTAAGGGAAAAGAAAGCCGTTCCTGACGGGATTAGCGGCGGTGTGTACCATGTCTCCCCAGTGGGCTTTGACCAAGACAAGACGCACGGGATCGCTTTCATCGACTATGTCTGCGGTGGTCTTTGTGGAGCCGGTAGTTTCAATCTCATGGTTAAAGACGCAAGTGGTTGGGAATATGTCGGGGGCTGTTCTTGGCAGTATTAAATCTATTGAAAACCATTGAGGCCTGGTGCGGTTGGCGGGTATAGAGATGCGAATTCGTTCGGCGTTTGAGGCGCTACGGAGCAGCGGCGAACTTGGCATCGTCGCGTATATCACCGCGGGCGATCCTTCGCTCGACGCTACACCAAAATTTGTTCTCGCGCTTGCCGAGGCGGGTGCCGACGTTATCGAACTTGGGGTGCCCTTCAGCGATCCGCTGGCTGACGGGCCGACGATTCAGCGCGCTTCCGAGCGTGCTTTGAAATCCGGCACGACGCTCGCCGGTGTTCTAGAGATTGTTCGCCGGATTCGCAAGTCGTCACAAGTCCCGCTGGTGCTCTTCAGCTACTACAATCCCATTTTGCAGATGGGCTTGGAGAAATTTGCATCTGCTGCAGCATCAGCCGGAGCCGACGGCGTACTTGCCACCGATCTGACGCCCGAAGAATCGGAAGACTATCGTCGCATCATGCGCCTTCACAGCCTCGACACGATTTTTCTTGGCGCGCCGACTTCTACGGATGAGCGGCTTGCGAAAATCGCAGGCTGCTCCTCTGGTTTTCTCTATTTGATTTCGCGCACAGACGTCACCGGTGCGAAAGATTCCTTGCCGGATGATCTCCCTGCACTATTGCGGCGAGCCCGCAGCGTTACGGTACTTCCTATCGCCGTCGGCTTCGGGATTTCACTGCCCGGCCATGTTTCCGTTCTCGGCGGCCTTGCCGATGCCGCAGTGGTAGGCTCGGCGCTCGTTTCTGAAATCGAAAAGGCAAAGTCCGTTGATGGCGCTGCCAACGCGCTCGCTGAACGCGTGCGGTCGCTCAAAGAGGCGGCTCGGCATGGCTTGTCGCGGCGCGAGGTGGCGCCATGAACTTAAGTGATTGGCGACGCCGCATCGATGAAATCGACAGGAAATTGGTCGAACTGTTGAACGAGCGGTCACAGTGCGCCCTTGAAATCGGCAAGCTCAAGCAGGAGGCGAAAATTCCACTGTACCAGCCTGACCGCGAGAACGAGGTGCTGGCGAACGCCGAACGCAATAATTCCGGCCCGTTGACGGACGCGGCCATTCGCCGCCTGTTCGAGCGCATTATTGACGAGGCTCGCGCTGCAGAACGCGACGCCATGCATTCCGGCGATGGCGCGAAGAAGGGCAAGAAATAAGGACGGTCAGCTTCCGGTTATCAAAGGAAAGTTTCAGGAGAACTGAGAGCGCTTATGGTCATCGTAATGCAAGAGGGGGCCACCGACGCCCAAATCCAGCATGTTATCGACCGGCTGGTCGCGAGCGGGTTCAACGTGCACCGCTCGACTGGAGAATCGCACACCGTCCTCGGGGCGGTCGGCGTGCACCGCGACTTCGATCATCGCGACTTCGAATTGCTTGACGGCGTGCGCGAGGTCATGCGCATCACCCAGCCTTTCAAACTTGCCAGCCGGCAGTTCAAACCCGAGGGCACCATCGTGGATCTTGGCCGCGGTGTGAAAATTGGCGGCACGGAAGTCGCTGTCGCCGCGGGGCCGTGCTCGGTCGAATCGCGCGAACAAATTTTTTCCGTCGCCGAAAGTGTTGCCAAAGCCGGCGCAAAAATCCTGCGCGGCGGGGCGTTTAAGCCGCGCACTTCTCCTTACGCCTTCCAGGGCATGGGTGAGCCGGGCCTCAAGCTGATGCGCGAAGCCGCCGACAAGTTCGGCCTCTTCACCATCAGCGAAGTGATGGACGCCTCGCAGATTTCGATGATGCTGGGCTACGTCGACATCTTCCAGGTCGGCGCGCGCAACATGCAGAACTACTACCTGCTTCGCGCGCTTGGTGAAATACGAAAACCTGTTCTCCTGAAGCGCGGCATGTCCGCCACAATGGAAGAACTTTTGATGAGCGCCGAGTACATTCTTGCCGGCGGGAATTACAACGTTATCCTCTGCGAGCGCGGCATTCGCACGTTTGAAACCTACACGCGCAATACGTTTGATATCGCGGCGATCCCGGTCATCAAAAAGCTTTCTCACCTGCCGATGCTCGCCGATCCTTCGCACGGCACAGGTCGCCGCGACAAAGTGCCACCAATGGCCCGCGCTGCCGTCGCTGCCGGTGCCGATGGCTTGCTCATTGAAGTGCACAATGATCCGGATCACGCGCTTTCCGACGGCGCGCAATCTCTCGAGCCCGGCCAATTCGCGCAACTCATGGGCGAACTGCGCATCATTGCTCCCGCGATCGGTCGCCGCATCGCCTGACCATGGCGGCCGGGCATCTCATTTCGCGGGTCACGATTCTCGGCACCGGCCTGATCGGCGGGTCGTTCGCGCTGGCGCTGCGCAAATACACGACAGGCACGCATATTTCCGGCTGGGACAGCCCCGAAGTTGTCCGCGAAGCGCAAAGTCGCGGCGCGATCGACGAAGCGTTCTGCGCCGAACTGGCGCCGGCTCTGCAAAAAGCAGACTTAATCTACATTGCGCTTCCCATCGCGGCGACCATCGATCTGCTTCCGGAAATTGCGCGCCACGCTCCCTCTCACGCGCTGGTCACCGACGCTTGCAGCACTAAAGTTCGCATTGCCCAAGCTGCTGCGGAACTTTTCACTAGCGAAAAAGGTCCGCTCTTCCTTGGCGGCCATCCTATGGCTGGAAGGGAACTGCCTGGGATTGCACATGCCGACGCCGACCTATTCCGCGAAAACGCTTACGCCCTGATCGCCGAATCTACCGAAGCCGTGGTGGCAGGTGTTAAAGCGGGTTCCTCCTCTGTGGAAGAGCCTGAGGCTACACACGGTCCGCGTATTTCCGCCTTTGTAAGAATCCTGGAAAAAATTGGCGCGCGGCCGCTCTGGCTTGGAGCCCCGCAGCATGATTACGCAGTCGGCCTGGCATCGCATCTTCCGCAACTTGCCGCCGTGGCGCTGGGATCTTTTCTCTACGACCGCCTTGACGAAAATGGCTTGCCCATTACACTCGCCGGCCCAGGTTTGCGCGATTCGTTGCGGCTGGCAGGCAGTTCCTATTCCACCTGGCGCGATATTGTTCTAACGAATCAGGAAGTACTTTCCGCTGCACTCGATCTCTTCGCCCGGCGCCTTGACGAACTTCGTGAAAAGCTGGCCAGTCGCGAGCTCGAAAGCGACTTCGACGCCGCCAACGAACTCTACAAACTCCTGCGCAGTTTGTAAGCGTGGCCACCTTCACTCTCCCACACCGGATGCAGTAAACTGCTTCGAACGCTGCGGAGCATCGAATGGACAAGCGAATCGCCTCGGCTGACGTCGGAATTGAAAAACTCCGCGACGGCGCCACGATTCTCATGGGCGGCTTCGGCCTCTGCGGCATCCCGGAAAACCTTATCGCGGCTGTTCGCCGCAAAGGCACGAAGGACCTGACCATCGTCAGCAATAACGCGGGAGTCGATGATTTCGGCATCGGCCTGCTGCTCCAGCAGCGGCAGGCGAAAAAGATGATCTCCACTTACGTCGGCGAAAACAAACTCTTCGAGCAACTCGTCCTGAGCGGTGAATTGCAAGTGGAATTGAATCCACAGGGGACCTTGAGCGAACGGTTGCGCGCGGGAGGTGCCGGCATTCCCGCGTTTTACACACCCACTGGCTACGGCACTATGGTCGCCGAAGGGAAAGAGACGCGTGAATTCGATGGCCGCATGTACGTGATGGAACGCGGCCTGCGCGGCGATTTCGCGTTCATTAAGGCGTGGAAAGGCGACCGCTGGGGCAATCTCATCTATCGGAAGACCGCGCGCAACTTCAATCCCATGATGGCCACTGCCGCCAATTACGTCATCGCCGAAGTCGAAGAGCTTGTCAACATCGGCCAGCTTCCGCCGGACCAGATTCACACGCCCGGCATTTTCGTGGACGCCATTTTCCAGGGTTCTAAGTACGAAAAACGCATCGAGCGCCGCACGACGCGTAAATAACTCGGTGTGAAAAACTGAAGACTTCATGCCACTGACTGACGATCAAAAACGCGAACGGATCGCACGACGCATCGCGCTGGAACTGCGCGACGGCTACTACGTCAATCTCGGCATTGGCATGCCCACGCTCGTTGCAAACTACGTCCCCAAAGGCATGGACGTGATTCTGCAATCCGAAAACGGGATGCTCGGTGTCGGGCCCTATCCGCTCGAAACTGAAGTCGATCCCGACCTCATCAACGCCGGGAAGGAAACGGTCACTGAGCTACCCGGCACTGCTTACTTTTCTTCCGCGGATTCTTTCGCCATGATTCGCGGTGGTCACGTCGATCTCACGGTTCTTGGCGCGCTGCAAGTCGATGAAAAGGGCACGCTCGCCAATTGGGCTATTCCCGGCAAAATGCTGAAAGGCATGGGCGGCGCCATGGACCTTGTCGCCGGCGCGAAGCGCGTCTTTGTTGCCATGGAACACGCTACCCGCGACAACAAACCAAAAATCCTGAAAAAGTGCACGCTCCCGCTTACCGGCGTTGAAGTCGTTGATCATATTGTGACCGAGCTTGCGCTCATCGACGTCACGCCCAATGGCCTGCTCCTCCGCGAACTCGCACCCGATGCCATGCTCGAACAAGTCCAGTCGCTGACCGAGCCTAAGCTGCTGCTCCCGGCTGGCGGCCCCAAACCCATGCCGGTGTAGTTTTGCAATGTTGTCAACGAAGGCTTGTCAAATGAAACCCAAGAAAAAAGCAGCCAAGACGAAATCCAAGCGCCCGAAGATGCCGAAATGGTTTCCCGTCGACGACGAGATGAAGGAGCTTTCGGCCATGCTGGAAAAAGAAGTCTCGGACTGGCCCGGCGTGTCAAAGAGACCTATGTTCGGATACCAAGGACTCTATCGAGACGGGGCGATCTTTGCTGCGCTCCCTCGCTCCCGTGCCATGAAATCGCCAAGGTCACTCATGTTCAAATTTGCATCTATGTCCTCGGAGTTGCTGGACTCAGCAAAGAAAGATTCCAGAATAGACACAATTTCGGGTGTGCCCGGCCCCGGATGGTTTCTCTTCGAGATGGATGATGCTTCAGCCATGCAGAGTGCCCTTGGCTGGCTCGGCCGCGCGTACGAAGCCGCCCCAAAATAGACGCCTAGCGCGAATCAGCTTCACTTGTTCTAAGGAGTGGGACCGCTGAGGTGTCTGGCGGTGGTAAACGAATAGTGAAAGCCGGACACGACGCTCAACGCGGTAATCGCGTAAATGAATGCGCGATTGAGAGCGTCTATGTGGTAATTGGGATAGGCAGCGCCTAAAACTACGAGGAAGACCAGGATAATCTCCGTAGCCGTGGTGAGCTTGCCGTAGATGCTGGGCGGGAACGGCCGGTAGCCGGAGACCAGCAGAATTACGACCGCGACAATGAGAATCAGCACATCGCGGCTGAGAACAAGAATCGTGAGCCACCACGCCAGTTGCCTCTTAAACGCCAGAAGAACGAACGAGGAAGACAACAAGAGTTTGTCGGCAATGGGGTCGAGATACGCGCCGAGGGCGGAGCGCTGATTCAAACTGCGCGCGAGCAAACCGTCAATCCCATCGGAAAGGCCGGAGACAACAAGAACCAGGAGCGCCCAGCGGTAACGATCGTAAGCGATGAGCATGAGAAAGACCGGCAGGAAGCCGAGTCGCAGAAACGTGATTTGGTTGGGGACCGTCCAGATGCGGCCTTTCATTGTGATTCAGGATAACGCAATTCAGGCGAATTGCGCGAGATAGTCGGAGAGGGAACGCCCGATTTTTCGCGCGAAAGAAAGAAAATGGTGGGAAAGCCCATGCGCTCGCCGTCCGGCTCATTGATCTGGCGGATGAAGTGGTCGAAGGAATTCAGATCGATGCAGCGCAGCGTTATTCCAGACGGGTTGATGGACAGCAGTTCGCCCCACACTTTTTCCTTGGGGGTGTGCAGGCTGACGACGACGATCGAGTGCGGGTCCATGAGTTAGGCGTGAACTCTATTCCCCTACAGAGTACAGGAACTGGGGTCTGATGGGGGATGCGTTGTCGAAATCGCGGATACGCACGGGCCAACTCCGGACGAGGTACTCTGCTGCGAAAACGGCGTGGGATCGTGATAGTGCATAAGCATAAACACAAAACTCGCGGCGATTGCGAGGCCAGCAAGCCAACCCAGGACATAGGCTGTCCGGCGTTCCCTCGAATTCATCGGTTGCCGATCGGCAAGCAATTTCCCCAGCACGAATCCTGCTGCCAGGCCGCCGCCATGCGCCCAATTGTCCATTGCCATGAAACCAGAAAAGCCCAGTACGAACAGAATAACAACCGAACTGACCAGTCGCGAACGCAGATCTTGCATATAAGCGCCGCCGCGCTTCGTGGTGATCGCAAGCATCGCTCCGACAAGTCCGAGCAACGCGCCGCTCGCTCCTACTGAGCGATGTCCAGTAAATGCGCTCACTAAAAAGCCAAACGCGCCTGTGAACACATAGATAAACAGATAACGAGCAGATCCGTAAACCTCTTCAAGAGCCGGACCAAGTTGCATTAGCGACATCATGTTGAATCCGATGTGGATTAACCCGCCGTGGAGAAACATGGCTGTCACCAGTCTCCACCATTCATTTGCATAGAAAATCGGAAGGCCGTAGCTTGCGCCTAGACGGTACTGTGGTTCACCGACCAATCCCCACAATATTGTGAGGCCTCCTCCCTTGCCAACCGCGGCATATGCAAGCCAACTGACTCCAAGCATCAAGAAGTTTGCGATCAAGAGAGCTGAGGTCACGGGGGCATCGTGGTCGCCGAGTATTCGGGAGAGACCTTTACTAACGGCTGCGAGGGAAAAGCGCATGCTCGCGCCGCATTCGTGGCAGCGCGTCGCGCTGATTCCGACCAGCGCTCCGCAGGCGGGGCAGATTTTCGGCCGGGGCTGCTGTTCGCCGCCGAAAAAACCGCGCATCGAATTTTTCCACCGCTCCACACGCCACTGCCACCGGTAGGGAAGCGCCAATGCTCCTCCTTGCGACCCGCAAACGGCGTTCCTATAA
>MNDE01000127.1 GCA_001914785.1 Acidobacteria bacterium 13_2_20CM_57_17
GCACGGCGCGCGCAAGGGCTTGGCAGACACAGCGCTCAAGACCGCCGATTCCGGCTACTTGACCCGCCGCCTCGTGGACGTGGCGCAAGACGTGATCATCAACGAACGCGATTGCGGCACGAACGACGGCATCTACGTCGAACCCATCATCGAAGCCGGCGTTGAAGTCGAGCCGCTGCGCGACCGAATCGTGGGCCGCGTTTCGCTCGACAAGATCAAGGACTTCGAGGGCACGGTCATCGTTGACGTGAACCAGGAAATCACCGAGGAACTTGCCAACCAGGTGCAGGCAGCGGGCATCGAGCGCGTGCGCATTCGTTCTGTGCTTACGTGCGAATCCCGCCGTGGCGTTTGCGCGCTTTGCTACGGGCGCAACCTTGCCACCGGCCGCATGGTTGAACTCGGCGAAGCCGTGGGCGTCATCGCCGCGCAGTCCATCGGCGAACCGGGCACGCAGCTCACCATGCGCACGTTCCACATTGGTGGAACCGCTACGCGCGTCTCCGAGCGCTCCACTCTCGAAGCGCGCAACAACGGCGTCATCAAGTTCGTGGATCTCAAGCACGTCGAAGGTCGCGGCGGTACGGCCATCGCCATGAACCGCTCCGGTTTGATTGCCATCGTGGATGAAAAGGGCCGCGAAAAGGAGCGCTATCACGTCGTTTACGGCGCGCGCCTCCGCGTTCAGGACGGCGAACACGTGACTCACGGCCAGACCCTTGCCGAATGGGATCCCTTCACCTTCTCGATCCTCACGGAAACTGCTGGCGACGTGAAATTCGACGACCTGCGCCCCGGCTTGACAATTGAAGAGCAAGTCGACGAAGTCACTGGCCTCTCCCAGGACGTGGTCACATTGCCTCCGGGTGATGAGAAGCACCAGCCCGCGATCCTGGTCCGCGATTCTTCGGGCAAGGTCCGCAAGAAATACCTCATGCCTTCGCGCGCCCACTTGATGGTCAAGGACGGCGATGAGGTGCAAGCCGGTGACGTGCTCGCGAAGATCCCGCGTGAAACTACCAAGACGAAAGACATCACCGGCGGTTTGCCGCGCGTTGTCGAACTCTTCGAGACCCGCAAACCCAAGGATCCTGCCGTCATCAGCGAAATTGATGGCAGCGTCCGTTACGGCGACATTGCCAAGGGCATGCGCAAGGTCTACGTCGAAAGCGAGGATGGCAAGACCACCAAGGAATACTCCATCCCCCGCGGCGTGCACATCAACGTTCAGGAAGGCGACCACGTCAAAGCCGGCGAGGCCCTCATCGATGGCCCGCTCAACTTGCACGACTTGCTCGCGGTCCTCGGCGAAAAGTTCACGCAATCGTACTTGGTCAACGCCATTCAGGAGGTTTACCGCCTCCAGGGCGTGAACATCAACGACAAGCACATCGAGACGATCTCGCGCCAGATGATGCGTTGGGTGAAGGTTGAGGACGTGGGCGATACCACGTTCCTCCTCGAAGAGCAGGTGGATAAGTTCCGCTTCCGCGAGGAAAACGATCGTGTCATCGCCGATGGTGGCCGCCCCGCAACGGGCCGTCCGCTGCTCCTTGGCATCACCAAGGCGTCGCTTTCGACCGACTCGTTCATCTCAGCCGCAAGCTTCCAGGAGACTACCCGCGTCCTTACAGAAGCGGCTGTCGCCGGCAAAGTGGACTACCTGCGCGGCCTCAAGGAAAACGTCATCATGGGCCGCCTCATCCCCGCTGGTACGGGCCTCGAGCACTACCGCAGCATTCAGTTGCTGACCGAAATGCCCGCCCCGGCCCCAGTCGAGGAAATTCCGGAGGCCGCTGAACTCACCGCTGAGGAAGCAGCCGCGCTGGACTTCCTGCAGAAAGATACAGAGGCGGACGCGGCTACCGAGGGATAACCTCCTTTTTGGCCGGTCTTCAAAGCTGGTTAGAGCTCAAATCTAAACGGCGTCCCGGTGTAGCCGGGACGCCGTTTTTGTTCCATGCCTCGCGTACAGGTATCGTTCAGGAACCTGTTATCTCTGCTGCGATTGCCGAAATCCAGCGTCGGTTCTTACAATAAGTGTTATAGCTCTTTCTGACGAAAGACTCCTGATTCTGCGGAGTCCGTCCACTTGAATGCACGAAGACCACCAACGCGCCAAGCAGTCCGCCAACCGCTCGACGCCGCATACTGACAAGCATGCGGTGATCTCTGACCGTTTCGAACAGTTTGAGAAGCGTCAGAGGGAACTCTGGCTGATGGCCATCCTTGTCATTTTTCTACTTGGGGTGGCCTATGCCTGGACATCTTGGGATTCCATTCGTTCACTCGCACACCATTACGAAGCGCTCCCTATCGGGTTCGTCGTTCTCATTCTCCTATTCGGCGTTTACATGTGGAACAAGACGCAGGAAATCTCCGAACTGCGCGGTCTCATGCACGGCATGGAGCACCGCGATGAGAACCCTCCCAGCGAAAAGCAGCTCGACCAGCTCTTCGAGATTATCTCCCGCTCCCAGCAGGGTTATCGCGATCTAATCGATTCTTTCGACGACATCCTTCTTGCCGTCTCTCTCGACGGCCAGATTCGCGCTGTTAATCGCAGCTTTTCCGATCTTGTGGATACCCCCTTTCAGCAAATTATCGGCAAGCCGTTGGCAGACTTCGTCCAGGAAAGCAGCGGAGAGGGTGCAAGGCTGGTGGAGCGTGCCATGCCGCGTTTCATGGAGCGGCGGCAGTGGGCCGGTGTTATTCAGGCCCGGCTAAAAAGCCAGTCATCGCCTTTCTTTTTTGATTGCGTAGCCCACGCAATGATGCGCGGCGACAAGATTGGCGGCATTACCGTTCTTGCCCGCGACATTTCCGCGCTTCGCAAGAACGAAGCGCGCTTCACTGAACTTTTTGAATCGCTCCAGGAAGGCATCTATATCACCACGCCAGACGGAACCATTGTGGACGTCAATCCAGCCCTGGTGCGCATGCTGGGCTACGATTCCAAGGAAGAAGTTCTGAAAAGACGGGTTCCAGAAATTTTTGTCGACCGCGAGGAGCGGAAGCTCATCAAGGAAGAGGTCGAGCGTCAGCCAATGATTCAGGGCCGGGAGATCACGCTGATTCGCAAGGACGGTACCTCGATCGTATGTTTGAACACCGCTGCGGCCGTTCGCGACAATGCTGGCCGCGTGCTCCGCTATCAAGGCGCGCTCATGGACATAACCGAGCGCCGCGAGATGGAGCGCCGTCTTCATCAGCAGCAGGAATTTGCCCGCCGCCTTGTCGACAGTTTTCCCGACCTCATCTTGGTGCTCGACGCCAACGCCCACTACACATTTGTCAGTCCCCGTTGCAAAGACGTGCTGGGGTACGACATCGAGGAGGCGCAGAACATGGCATTTGGAGGCCGCACACATCCCGAGGATTTGCCAGCCGCCAATTTGCTTTACCAGGACATCATCGCCGGCAGGCAGAGCTTTGCCTCGCTGGAAATCCGCGTGCGTCACAAACTGGGAGAGTGGCGACGGATTCGTTTCAATTTCAGTCCCCTAGCGGACGAAAAAGGGAACATCGAGGGCGTAGTTCTCTCCGGTCGCGATGTTACGGATCTCAAGCGTTTGGAGGAGCAACTTATCCAGGCGGAAAAACTCGCCGCAATGGGGCAGATGCTCGCCGGCGTCGCCCACGAGTTGAACAATCCCTTGACCGCCATCCTTGGCGTCACCGAGCTTCTTCGCGAGCGCCAGGGAGAGGACGACTCCACCAAACGCCAATTAGAACTTACGCACCGGCAGGCCCGCCGCGCGGCGCGTATCGTCCAAAATCTTCTCGAATTCTCGCGCCCCGCTTCCCCGCAGAAAAAGCCCCTAGATCTGAACAACCTCCTCGAGCGCACACTCCAACTTCACGAACATTCTCTGCGCCGCAACAATGTTGAGGTGGATTTCCGTCTACAACCAGATCTACCCGGCGTTATTGGGGACGCCAACCAGCTGATTCAGGTTTTTCTGAACCTTATCACCAATGCCGAACAAGCGATCCGCGAAGTCCGCGATACTGGCCGCATCCAGATTCGCGCCGGCAGGAACGGCAACCAGCTCGCGATCACGGTCCAGGATGACGGCGTGGGCATCCGCCCCGAATCGCTCCCACGCATTTTCGATCCTTTTTACACCACCAAACGTCCCGGCGGAGGCACCGGCCTGGGACTCAGCATCTGCATGTCCATCATTCGCGAACATGGCGGGAACATCGAAGCGGAAACTCTTCCGGCTGGCGGATCGGCCTTCACGATCTACTTGCCCATTGCACCCGTTGAGAGCCCTGGGACGCCTTCTGCTCCTCCGGAACCGGCATCTGCGCCCCCCGGCGAAGTTCGGTCGGCTGCGGATCTTCTCACAGGCCGCGCGGTGCTCGTTCTCGACGATGAGGAAAGCCTCCGCATGCTGCTTCAGGAAGGCCTGTCGGCTCATGGTTTGCGGGTGGGTTGCGCGGCGACGACTGAGGAGGCTCTCGCCCTCGTCACGCGTTCCAGCTATGACGCGTTTCTCTGTGACTTGCACCTTTCTTCCGGCGGCTTCTTCGTAAACGGCCGCGATGCCGCCGGTCGCATCCTCCAAGCTGCGGGAGCGCAGAAACCAACTCTCATTTATATGACCGGCGACTTAATTGAAGGCAGTCAGGAAGCTGAAGGCCAAAGTGAGCCCGTTTGTCTCCAAAAACCTTTCCGAGTCTCCGACGTGCTGTCTCTCTTGAGAGAAGTTCTGGCAGATGCTCCGGCGGAAACACGCCTCAATTAAGGTTCCAGAGCCAACAGTGGACGTTTGCCATGAGGCGCTTCGAGGTATATTTATGAGACGATATTGTTGGATCGTAATTTGCGTTGCCTTCGCGGCTCAGGGCGCGACGGACGCCCAAACGGCTCCTTCCCGCGATATTCCTAGCTTAATGACCGAACTGAGCGACGTCAGGACAATACGTCGCGATAACAAATCCTGAAGCTCGCGAGAAATGATCCCCGCGCGCGGGAATATGTCGTGCAGAAATTGCCCGAGCTGATTCGCAGACCGCAGTCCGACGTTTGGCTGGATGCAATCCGGATCGCGGGCAGATTAAAAGCAAAGGAGGCCATTCCCGCGTTGCAAAAGGCGATGTCGCGCCCTCCGATCCCTGCGGAGCCGAACATCACATTTGCGGGGATCACGCGGCTAGACAATGATATCGTCGCCAAGACGCTCGCCCAAATTGGAGATCCGGCGATTCCCTCCGTTGTAGATCTGCTAAAGAGCGCGAATGCGGGAAGGCGAGGACGAGCGGTCCTGATCCTGAGAAACATAGGATCGCCCGCAGCGCGGAAGGCGCTGGAGAATCGTCTGCCACACGAAACCGACCCGGAAGTTAAGAAATTAATTCGGAACAGCTTGCTATCGTAAGGAGCACACGTCAACACCTCTTATGGACCCTACAGACGGAGTTCATATGAGGCGATACTGTTGGATCTTAATTTGCCTTTCCTTCGTGGCTCTAGACGCAACGCGTGGTCAGAGGAATGCGGCCCCTGATATCCGTGTCTTGGTGGATGAACTGGCGCAGCCTACCGCGACATACCGTGCATCAGATCAAATCCTAAAGATAGCGGCCAAGGACTCCGTAGCACGCGAATACGTTGTCCATAAGCTCCCTGCGATGATTGACAAGCCTGAAGATGACGTGTGGCTTAATGTGGTTCATCTGGCGGGGCAAATGAAGGCGACGGAAGCAGTTCCGTCATTAGTGCGGGCGATGTCGCGCCGTCCGTTCCCCGCCGAGCCATACATCACAGGTGGAGGGATGATGAGGCTCGACCATGACATCGTCGCAAAGACGCTTTCCCAAATGGGGGATCCAGCAATCCCTTCTGTCGTAGATTTCCTAAAGAGCCCGGATAAGGGAACCCGGGGTCGAGCGGTCTTGATCCTAAGAAACATGGGCACGCCGGCCTCTCGCAAGGCGTTGCGACATCATTTAGAACACGAAACCGACCCGGAACTGAAAAAATTGATCCGGGACAGTTTGCACCCTTAGCTGGTCAAGCGCGACCACGCTGCTGGCGATGGATGAAATGAACGAGGCGACGAAGTTTTCCATCCCATTGCCCTGCGGCGGTTTGTTACCGACGGGGATCCGAAACGCGGGCGATGCGCTGCTGGGTCGGCTGGCGCGGTCAATTTTTCTTGCTTGCGGGCGCAGGCTTCGCGCCCGCCGCGTTGTCCACGCCAAAATCCCAAACGTACAGGTTCATTCCGTCCGGCAGAATCTCCGCCAGAGCATATTCGCCCGGTGGCAGCGGCTCGCTTATCGTGAAGCGAAAAACAGTAGGCGCGATCTCCCATCGCTGGATCGAAATCGAATTGCGCTTTTCCTCCAGCTGTTCTCCGAACAGGTTCTTGATTGATTCTAATTGCCGTTTGTTGCCTTTGACAGTCGCTCGCACAAGCTCCAGTTCAGGCCCGGATTCGCCGGGCCGGCTGCTTTTCACGATTGGCGTTGTGCGGTCCGGATCCGGTGGCGCCTCTCGCAAATAAAACTCCGCCTGCCCGTTTGTCACGCGGATACTTGCCCTGTTTCCCAGGATTTCCACGTTTCGCTTGCTGGGAACTATCGGAATGGGTGAAAGCACCTTTTTCAGAAATTGTTTCTTGTCCGTTTTGACCTGGGAGCCGACCTGCTCGAGTGGCCTTACGGATTTTCCGTCAATCAGGAACATCCCTTCCCCCGGTGGCAGGAAGACACCCGGTGCCACTTGCAGGCTCGCATCCACGTCCATCATCGTCTCAATTTTCTGGGCTTGCTCCTGCGCGTGGATCTTCTTAGCTAGAGCGTCTTCTTCAGCCTGTTCAGCCGCGGCGGCTTTGGCGGTCGCGTCCCAATCCACTACCGCGGCGGGGATTTCCTCCCAGTCGCCTCGTTCGGCGCTCAAATAGCGGACCCGCTCCCCGTTCCGGCGGTAATCCCGCACTAGCTGAAAGGTTCCGTCCTTCAGGACGAGCTTCTTGCCCCGCGGCAAGGCAGGCACTCCAGACTGTGCGTCTTTGCTGCTCGCCTGCCTCTCTGCGGGAGCCTGCGCTTGCCCGGCAGCGCCACCGCTTGTCGATCGGGCGCCGTGGGTCGAGCCAGCCCAACCCGCCACGAGTGCGAGTGAGCTCCCAATTAGCACGACGAACATCCTGCGTGATCCCATTGGCTTTACCTATCTTGTGCGATGTATCCGAACTGGTCCGGTTTGCCTCTAGGGCGAGCATACGCCCGGGCATTCCCGACCTGCAACCCGCGCATGGGGCGCATTCAAAGAAAACTGGCTCCCCGGGCAAGCCAGGGAGCCGATTGAAAAGTCCGTTTTGATGTATCGCTATCTTAGTGCGTGCACTTCGGAAACAGGGTCACCAGCACCATCAGGTCTGAAAGCGTAAACAGCCATTGATCGGCGCTCAGGCCGGCGGCTTCCGCCGCCCGCGCGATGAAGCCAAGATGACGGCTCTTGGCAAAATTGTGCACGTGCTCGACGCAAATCCCCGTCAAGCTGGCAACCTCTGAATCGGTGAAGATCTTTTGGCTCGACTTTACCGTAACCATGGCCCGGCTCCTCTGCTCCGCCACCTAATAGCCCACACGTACTTAGATGCTGAAGGCATCGTATGTGCTGCACTATTTCTGAGCAATAGTCGTTCCGTTCTGCCAACCAAAAACGAACCGTCTAGTACTTTCTCACTAAAGCCAGCAATAAGGCCCTTTTTCCACACATTTTCACATTGTCGCGGTTGTGGTACGAGGGCTAATGGTGGCAAGCAGAGTGGAAAAAATATTCTACTTTTCCAAACTTGTTACGGTTTTCGGTAGAGGTTTCCGAAATCTCTTGCACCTGTTTCGTATACCGTATTTCATGGGAGGCAATAAACTGTAGCCATTCATAGGCGTTTAGTGTCCCCAGAAACGCATGTGACATCCGGTATTTACTGAGATCGCGCTCCGTGGTTTCCTCGATGAACGCTAAGGTTCTTTCCCGAACTCGCTGCAGTTCCGCCAACATCTCTTCTTTTTCACCAACCAGCAGTGGCTCGATGGGAATGGGCGCCTTGCGACGGATTACGCGCGTCTCAACAATCTTCATTGGAACGTGAAATCGTTTTAAAAAAAAGGACCGACTTCGCAGGTTCCTGGAGCAGCCTGTCATTACGGCTCAGGATGGCTCGCTCGATCGCGCTCAAGTGGCCCACCAGTTCACCAGCCGACCGGCGGCCTTCAGCAGGTTCTGATTTCCATTGCCTGGCGGGAACGGCATCGGCGGCGCGCAAGAGGTTGCTTTGCGCGCGAGTCAGATTTTGGATGATGATCGCCAGAGCTGGCACGGATTCATCGAGGCAAACGTGACAGTTCAGACAGCGGCTCCTTCCGCTTGCTCGAAAGCGTGAGCCAGTTGCAGGACACGCGCCTCTCCGAAAGGCGCTCCAAAAATCTGCAGGCCTACAGGCAACTTCCCATCGATCTTTCCGCACGGGACCGAGATGCCTGGGACGCCCGCCAGCGATCCTGTAACTGTATATATATCAGCAAGATACATCTGTAGCGGGTCAGCCGTACGCTCGCCCAATTTGAACGGGGGAACCGGTGAAGTCGGCGTCAGGATCGCGTCCACCTTGGTAAACGCGTCCCGGAAATCCTGAGCAATCAGCGAACGAACCTTCTGCCCCTTCAAATAGTAAGCATCGTAGTAACCCGCCGAAAGCACGTACGTACCGAGCACGATGCGGCGTTTTACCTCCGCGCCGAATCCCGCGCCGCGCGTCTTTCGGTACATCGCAAGCAGGGAATCGTCATCCACGCGCAATCCGTAACGCACGCCGTCGTACCGCGCCAGGTTGGAACTGGCCTCCGCCGTCGCGATAATGTAATAAGTCGCGATGGCATAGTCCGTATGCGGCATGCGAATGTCAACCAGTTGACACCCCAGCTTCTTGAAGAGGCCGATTCCGGTCTCGATCTTTTTTCGTACTCCGGCATCCATGCCTTCACCGAAATACTCCTTGGGGATGCCCAAGCGAAGGCCCTTGACCGGCTTCTCGAGTTCCGCTTTGTAGTCGGGGACTGGTGCCGTTGTGGAAGTCGAATCGTGGGGGTCTCGACCCGCGATGACTTGCAGGATGGCAGCGACGTCTTTCACGTTGCTGGCAAGAGGGCCGATGCGGTCCAGAGAGGAGGCGAACGCGATTAATCCGTACCGCGAAACGCGGCCGTAGCTCCCCATCATGGCGGGAACCCCGCAGAACGAGCCCGGCTGCCGGATGGAACCGCCCGTGTCCGTTCCCAAGGATGCTACTGCCAGCCGCGCCGCTACCACGGTCGCTGAACCGCCGCTGGAGCCGCCCGGCACCCGATCCGGCGCCAGAGGATTCTTGACCGGACCATAGGCGGAGTTCTCATTCGAGCTGCCCATCGCGAACTCATCGCAATTGGTTTTTCCCAGAATGACCGCGCCAGCCGCCTCCAGCCGTTCCACTGCCGTCGCATCGTACGGCGGAAAATAATTCTCCAAAATCTTCGAGCCGCACGTGGTCTTGATCCCGCGCGTGCTGATGACGTCCTTGACGGCCACCGGTACTCCTGCCAACGGTGGCAATGGCTTTCCTTGCGCCACCAAACTGTCGACTTTGTCTGTTTGCCTGCGGGCACGCTCCGGCGACAGCGTTAGGTAGGCGTTCAGCTCCGGATTCCGCGACTCAATCCGCTTGTAAAAGTCCGCGGCCAATTCGCGCGCAGAAGTCTTCTTCGCCGCCAGGGCTTCTTTGACTCCGTCGATCGTCCAGTTTGTTGTCATCTTATGTTGGAAAGCATTCCTGCCTGTCCGCCGTTCGCAAAATTCAACAAGAGGACAGACAGGAATGTCTGTCCTACTGTCTTTCAATCACCTTCGGGACGCGGAAATAAGGCGGCTCTGGGTCGGGAGCGTGTTTCAGGACGTCCTCGGCTACCGCGCACGGCACAATCAGATCCTCTCGCAGCGTGGCGTCGGCCGTCTGGTCGTCGCTCAAAACTTGCGCCATCGGTTCGACCTTGGCGGTGTCCAGCTCGTTCAGCTTTCCGATGTATTCCAGAATCTCGTCAATTTGCAAACGGTACATCTCCAGCTCGGCCTCGCTCAGTTCGAGGTAAGCCAGCTCTGCCACGCGCAACACGTCTTCCCGGCTGATTTTCACCGTGGATTCCTCACCGGGCCGTCGGCGCGACTTCGGCCGTCTTGCGCGGGTACTTCTTCGCGATGTAGTCATCGACCAGAGCCTGGAACGCGGCGGCCAGCTCATCGTAAGTACCTTCGAGCGTTACGTCTTTGTGCCCATCGATGTAAACGGGGCAGCGCGGCGCTTCGCCTGTTCCCGGAAGGCTAATGCCGATGTTCGCGGCCTTCGATTCTCCAGGTCCGTTCACGATGCAGCCCATGACGGCCAGCGTCATGCTCTCAACGCCTTCGTATTGGGTCTTCCAGATGGGCATGCTGTCGCGAATGTAGCCTTGGATAGCTTCGGCCAATTCCTGGAATGTGGTGCTTGTCGTTCGTCCGCAGCCGGGGCAGGCTGTTACGCTGGGCGCAAACGAACGCAATCCCAGCGCTTGCAGCAATTCGCATGCAGCGTAAACTTCTTCCCTGCGATCGCCGCCTGGTTTGGGGGTCAGTGAAATGCGAATCGTATCGCCAATGCCTTCGTACAACAGAATGCCGAGCGAAGCCGCCGACCAGATTTGTCCCTTCATGCCCATGCCCGCTTCGGTGAGGCCCAGGTGCAAAGGCTGTTCTGTTTTCGCGGAAAGATCGCGGTACACGGTGATCAGGTCGCGCGGCCGCGAAGTTTTGCACGAAATAATGATCTGGTCGTGCCGCAGCCCGGACTCCAGCGCCAGCTCTGTGGACTCCAACGCCGAAAGCACCATGCAATCGTTGATGATTTCTTCGGACTCTTTGCCGAGATTCTTGTCCGTGTTCTCCTGCATCTTGCGCATCACCAGCTCTTGATTGAGCGAGCCGCCATTCACGCCGATTCGAACTGGTTTGCCATTGTCGCGTGCGATTTTGCAGATCGTGGAGAACTGCTCGTCGCGGCGCTGTCCCGCGCCAACGTTGCCCGGATTGATGCGGTATTTATCCAGGGCCCTTGCACATTCGGGAAACTTGGTCAGCAGCACATGCCCGTTGTAGTGGAAGTCGCCAATGATCGGCGCGGTGCATCCTGCGTCCAGCATCCTTTTCTTGATCCCAGGAACTGCGGCGGCTGCCTCCGGCACGTTTACCGTCCAGCGCACAGTCTCTGAGCCCGCCTCGGCCAGCTCCAAAGTCTGCTTCAATGTCGTCGCGACATCGGCTGTGTCTGTGTTCGTCATGGACTGCACGACGATGGGCGCGCCTCCGCCCACGCGCACATGTCCCACCTTCACGCCATAGGTTTTCCGGCGCGGGTGGCGGCTCGCGGCAGCGTCAAATCCTTCAATCTGTGTAAGCATTCCCTACAATTCTAGCGTGATTTGGCCCTTCCAGGAAATCGAGTATCCTCGCCGTTGGCTTATGCCGGGATCTGCGATCTCATGTAGGATTATCGACGAATGCCAAAGCAGGTCGCAGGCACTCAAGCTGAGGAATTTGTCGAGTCTTTGTCTCTCAAGACCAAGTTCGGGCAGACTGTCAACCCAGCCTTAAGAGCCGATAGCTTCTCGATCGGGAACTTCTCTCTGCGGTTTTTCCAGGTCGACGGCTACATGAGCAAGCTTCTCTAGCTCTTTGCGAAGGTCCAGCCAATATTTTGAGCCGATGGTGGCAACGAATCGCTCCTGTGCATTTCGCCAGGCGGGCAGGCTGCGTGCCAGCACGCGCTCCCCTTTGGCCGTAATGGTCAAAAAACGCTGTCGCATGGCTGCGCGATTTGAGATGGCGATGAATCCTTCCGTCTGCAAGAGCCGTAGACTCCTCGTCAGCGTGGTGTCGTCAATGACCAGCAGGTCCGCGAGGGCCCCGATGGAAACCGGCTGACTCTTGGCAATGCCTACTAGAATGGCGAACTGTGTCGAGCGTATACCGGACTTCTGTAACGCGGTGTCGAACAAGCTTGTGACCGCGCGCGCCGTTTTTCTAAAATTGAACGAAGCGCAG
Source organism: Acidobacteria bacterium 13_2_20CM_57_17 (assembly GCA_001914785.1). GTDB lineage: Bacteria > Acidobacteriota > Terriglobia > Acidiferrales > UBA7541 > Acidiferrum. The sequence continues at coordinate 12,125 of MNDE01000127.1, forward strand.
TATCCCGTTCCGCTCAGGTCCAGGGAGGGATTTTTTTTCATTTTTTGCATCTCAGCCTTGACATGTATATGCATCTCAAGATATAACTGACCTCAACGTGATGTCAAGTGACGGCGCATCGCCCGTGCGCCATTTTGTGAGTGGAATAAGAAAAATGTTGCATCAGCGGAAAGCTGCTGCCAAGGGTGATTTCCATGAGCACGCAAATGGTTCCCATGCATTCTCCGGAGGGCGCGAGTTCAAGTAACACTACCTTCGGTTCCAAACGTTTCGTTCGCTTTGGCGCGTTTCATCTGGACCTGAAAAAAGAAGAATTATACAAGGATGGCGCGCGCGTAAAGCTGCAAGGCAAAGTCTACCAGGCGCTGGTCGCACTTCTCCAAAAGGCCGGCGAAGTCGTGAAGCGTGAAGATCTGCGCATGCAGCTCTGGCCTTTGGATACCCACGTCAACTACGATGCTAATGTGAACACGACCGTAAACAAGCTTCGACAGGTTCTTGGCGATTCGGCGGATCAGTCCGCGTTCGTGGATACCGTCCCGCGCCAAGGCTACAGCTTTATCGCCAAAGTAGAATTCGTTGACCGCCCGGTCGCGGCCCAAGCGCCGCAGCCTTCGAAGCTCTCAGCGGTGGCGGCGTTCCAGGATCGAGCGGCGTCGTTGTTTCGAACGGCTTTCCTTTCCAAATGGCTTACCGCTGGGGCGCTTGCTCTACTAATCGCCAGCATGTTGTTCGGCGCGGCTCTCGTGTTGTACGCGCATCGTTGATCGAGTTCGGCTCACGCTTGATTCAATCTGGTCAACTTTCACCCTAAAGCGAGCCGCGCAGCCCCAGCGCGTCCGCATGGTCGCGCAGAGCGGCGATGCAGAAGGCGATGTGCTCTTCCAGTGGCACGCCAAGTTCTTCGGCACCCTTGCGCACGTCCTCGCGCGAGACGCCCTTGGCGAAGAGCTTGTCTTTCATGCGACGCTTCACCGAATCCACTTCCAGATCCAAAATACTCTTCGACGGACGCACGTAAGCGCAAGCAGTGAGGAATCCGGCGATTTCGTCGCAAGCGAAGAGTGTGTGCTCCAACGCCGTTTGCCTTGGCACACCGCAGTAGTCCGCATGCGTGATGATGGCACGCACGACCTCTTCGGGATAGCCCTGCGCCCGCAGAATCGTTGCCCCCTCGGAAGGATGGCCCTGATCCGGCGAGTGCTCGTGATTGGGCCAGCGCTCGTAATCGAAATCGTGCAACAGCGCGGCGAGCCCCCAGGTTTCTTCGTTGGCACCGGCTTTGCGCGCGTAGGCGCGCACACATGCCTCCACAGCCAGCATGTGCTTGCGCAGGCTTTCCGAAGCGGTGTACTCGCACAGCAGTTTCCAAGCGTCCTCGCGCGTCGGCATGCGGTTCTCCCCAATAAAGAACAGATAGTGTAGCGCAGGAGGCGCGAGTCGAGCGTCGGCGCCGCCGTCAGCGCCTGTTGGGGGAAACGATTCGAGCTTGGCTGAAGCGGGAGTGCACCACAATTGGTGTGGCGGGCGTAGAACGAGTACACAAGGACTCGCGGAAATCGCGGAGAGTAGAGGCTCGGCTGGCCGGACGGACAGGCGAAAGCCGGGCGTAGAACGGCGAAACGCATACAGCAAACGTAAAAATAGTTCAAAAATACTCTTGACAGAATTTGGCGATTCGCACGATACTCGCACTGCGCCAGTCACTGCCTTCCAGTGAACGTTCCAGCGTTCCTCCCCTATCCGCACGCCGGAAAAACAGTCAGCAAGGAGTGCCGGTGTCCGCACAATTAGAAAAAGAGATGACCTCGCTAGAATTGGATCGGGAAGTCATTCGCTGTAAGACTTGTGGTCTCGTCCAGTACCGGACGCGCACTGGGAACTGCCGCCGTTGCGTGCGCGCCTTACCCCAGCGTCTGGAGTTCCTGATTCCTCCACCGGCTCCACCGGAGGAAGCAGCCGCTGAGCCAACCGCAGAAAAGTTTGTCAATCAGGAGACCGTCGAGAATATCGGGCAGCGCATTCGCCAGTTGCGCGAGTCGCGCAGCATGACCCAGAGCCAGCTTCAGTCGCGCTCGAAGGTCTCGCGCTCCTACCTCTCCCGCATAGAGAGCGGCCAGATGACGCCGAGCCTCGGCACGCTGGAGAAGATCTCTGAGGCGCTGAACGTCGGCCTGAACAGGTTCTTCATCCCGGAATCCGACGGCGAAGCGCTGCTGGAAGATCCCTTTATCCAAGGATTGCGCCCGTTCCTACGCCAACTGGATTGGGAACAGTGGCAGTCCATACTGAAGAGGCTGCAAGCCATCAGCGACCACGTTCATACAGCGCCGAGCAATCTCCGCCCTATCGGTAATCCGGCGCGGCTGCCGCAGCCCGCGTCGGCGAATGGCAACGGTCACATCGGCATTGGCCATTCGAATGGGCTTGCGCATTCGCACGCCCATGGTAATCCGCAGGGCTATCCGCTGCGGCGTCCGGGCGCGCCCTTTGGGGCGCA
>MNDE01000065.1 GCA_001914785.1 Acidobacteria bacterium 13_2_20CM_57_17
GGAATACTCACTAACGGAGAACGTCGCTTCTCCATTTCAGGCTGAACCAAGACATCGTCAGTTGACGTTGAGAGACTTGGCCGTTTTAATAGGCACAGGGCTCTGGAAACTGCATGAAATGATATGATGAACCGTTCGGAGCTAAGGACAACGAGATGGGTGGCGGAACGGGAAATCAGAGGACCTACGGGGAGCGCATCATTCGCGACCCTGGAATATGCGGAGGGGAGCCTGTCTTTAAGGGCACGCGAGTAACTCTGCGGACTGTGCTCGCGAGCCTCGCAGATGGAGATTCCATCGAAGAAATTCGCGCCGATTTCCCCAGCCTGAAAATGGAGGATGTCCAAGCGGCCATTGCGTTTGCCGCATCATCCGCAGAAGAGGATTTGCCCGTTCCAGTGGTTCCGCCCATTCGATGAAGATCAAGCTGGATGAAAATCTGCCCCTCCAGGTTGCGGCGTCTCTGAAAAGCGTTGGTCACGACGTGCACACCCCACATGACGAGGGACTCATTGGGTGCGCGGATGAAGAGATTTGGGACGCGGCGCAGAAGGAATCAAGATTTCTGATTACCCAGGACTTGGACTTCTCGGACTTGCGGCGGTTTGCCCCTGGATCGCACCATGGCATCCTGCTTGTACGCCTTCGTTCGCCCAACCGAAGAAGCCTAGCGGTACGGATCAAAGAACTGTTCCAAGAAGAGAACGTCGGCGAATGGGCTGGGAGCTTTGTCGTAGCGACAGAGCTCAAGACGCGAGTGCGGAAGCCGGGGACGAAGTAGTTTTTTCTCGGAAATAGGATCCTTCTACATTCATTGCTCATAGCCTTCTCACGCGCGAATGAGAGTGGTAGAGTCCTCCCATGCGAATTGTATCGCTACTGCCGTCGGCCACGGAGATTTTGTTCGCGCTGGGCTTGGACCGCGAAATCGTGGGCGTGAGCCACGAGTGCGACTTTCCGCCCCAGGCGAAGACGAAACGCGTGGTGATTCACTCGCGCCTGCCGCACGGTGCTGCGCCGGCAGAAATTGACCGGCTGGTGAGCGAATACGTGCACCGCGGCGAGAGCTTGTACGCCGTGGATGCCGAGGCACTGGAGGCACTGGCTCCGGACCTGATCGTCACGCAGGATTTGTGCCATGTTTGCGCGGCGTCTCCCGATGATCTGGCCACGTCGCTGACACGATTCGAGCGGCGGCCCGAAGTTCTTTGCCTGAATCCGCAGGATCTGGGCGACGTCTGGCGCGACATCCTTTGGGTGGGAGAAGAATCCCGCCGCGGTTCTCAGGCGGAAGCGCTGGTAAAAGAGATCGGCGCGCGTGTCGGGGCGTTGGAGAAGCAGTTGCCGCAGACGGAGAAGCGTCCTCGCGTGGCATTCCTCGAATGGCTGCAACCCTTTTACGTGGGCGGACATTGGGTTCCGGAAATGATCCAAGTGGCCGGCGGGGAAGACGTCCTGGGCAAAGTGCGCACCCCTTCTTCCCGCGTTCCTTTGCAAGACATCGTGGAGGCGGAGCCAGAGATTCTGCTGATCGCGCCTTGCGGCTACGGCGCCCAGCAAGCGCGCAAGGAATACCTTTCCATGGAGCTTGCCGAGCAGTGGAATGCCATGCCTGCCGTGCGCAACGGCCGCGTGTACGCGCTGGAAGCCAACGGTTATTTCTCGCGGTCTGGCCCGCGCCTGGTTACCGGCATCGAAGCGCTCGCCAAACTTTTCCATCCGGCGATCGAGGTTCCACGCGAAGCGGAAGCTGCGATCTTGCCAGTCCATGCGGGCATGCACGCTCGCGCGGCATCGATATAGCTCCACATTTCTTGCAAAGACTTCAGAGAGGCTAGCAACTCGTCTTGGCGCGACGATCTTGCCGAGTAGGGGCGCAGCATTGCTGCGCCCCTACAACCGGGTAACGATCTGATTTATGGACACCTGCTCCAAAGACCAGTTGACAATTCGCGGCTTATATATAAGAATCTTACATGTAAGGGAGCGACTTATGATTGGAGCAGGAATCAAGCGCGGCACGGCGGAACTGGCGATCCTCAGCGTTCTGGAGGAAGGTCCGCTGCACGGCTATGAAATGGCGCGGCGTATTGAAGAACAAACCAAGGGCGCGCTGCGCTTCACGCTCGCCGCACTTTATCCCATGCTTTACCGCATGGAACAGCGCGGCTGGATTCGCGGGGCGTGGGAAACCAGCCCGTCGGGACGGCGCAAACGTTGCTACCGGCTCACTCCTGCCGGGAAGAAGAAACTGTCACCGCTGCGGAAGGAATGGGCGGAGCTTTTTGGCGCGCTGAAGCGGCTAACCAAGGCGGCCCATGCCTGATTGGAGAGAAATCGTTAGCAAGGGGCTGTCTGGCCTGAAGCTTGGTGCTGGCGAGAAGGAAGAAGTGCATGCGGAACTCGCCGCGCACTTGGAAGAATCGTACGAAGTATTTTGTAAAGAAGGATTGCCCGAAAAAGAAGCGGTTCATCGAACCTTTGAGCAAGTTGCGGACTGGCAGGATTTGCGGCGAGAAATCTTCATCGCGAAAAGGAGCGGACACCCCATGCAAAAACGCGTGCAGCAGCTTTGGACCCCTGGATTCCTCACGATGGCGCTTTCGATGATTTTCTTGGTGACGCTACAGGGACTCGGATTCCAAGCTCGCGTCGTTTCCTGGAACGGCCCACGTACGACCCTCTTGAACCTGCCGTGGCTGCTATCGCTTCCTTTTTTCGGAGCTCTCGGCGCTTACCTCTCTTCGAGGGCGGGGGGATCAAGGAGAACCGTGCTGCTTGCAAGCACCTTTCCCGCGCTCGCGCTTACTGGGGCGTTTCTCTCGATGTTTCCGATAGGCTTTGCCATGGAACGAATCATCGGAAGGCGAGTCGGTTTTAGTATTGTCGCAACTACGCTTCTGAGGGATGGGATTGGCTGGCTTTTGGTTCCGGGAGCCGCTCTTTTGGCGGGCGGAGTACTCGTCAACCTTTTGTTTAGCGGACGAACATCGTCGCAAAGCACGGCGGTTGGTTAGCGAGGCGAACGATGCTTAATTGGCAAAAACTTGTCCGCCAGCGCCTCTCCGGGCTTGCACTGGATGGTCCTGAGAAGAACGAAGTCCACGCGGAACTCGCCGCGCACTTGGAAGAATCGTACGAATCGCTGCGGACAAAAGGCTTGCCGGAGCAAGCGGCCATGCAGCAAACGCTGGCGCAAGTTGCCGATTGGCAGGATTTGTGCCGAAAGATTCAAATCGCCAGAACAGTGAAGGAGAACCTCATGAATGATCGCGTCAGGCAATTATGGCTCCCAGGGCTCTTAACATTTATGCTGTCGACGGGGACACTCGCGCTGCTCCAGATTTTTGGTCCTAAGCCCTGGGTCGTGGCGCTGAGGGGCGTCCTTCCTGTCGGGTTGATGTACGTCCCCTGGTTGTTGTCGCTGCCTCTTGTCGGCGCAATGGGCGCCTTTCTTTCTTACCGCGCAGGCGGTTCCCGGCGCGCGATATTTTCTTCGATTGTTTTTCCCGTCATGCCATTTCTCGCTTCGATTTTGCTGGTACTTCCCGTCAGCCTGATCTTCGACCGCTTTATCGCCCACAACATCGCACGAATGTCTCTTGTTATGGCTCTGCTTGGCTGGGTCTTGCTTCCGGGAGTCGCTCTTCTGGCGGGCGGCTTACCGGCACAATTCTTTTTTTCACGCCGGCTAAATCCCCGGCGTGTTGTGAGCGGCTGAGCGCAACCGGCTCCAGCGACGATAGAAGGGAAGGCCGGCGAGAATCAAGAGCAAGCCGATCGAGGAGCGGCCGGGACGGTCGAGCCAGATATTGATGGTGAGAGCCAGCGCGCCCGCGACAAAAATGCCAGGCACCCACGGATAGCCCCAGCAGCGATAGGGGCGGGGCAAATCGGGCTCGGTCTTGCGCATGCGAAACAGCGCGACGACGGCGGAAGCATAGAAGATCCACGCGGCAAAAATAAAAAGATTGGTCAACTCTTCGAAAGTGCCCGTCAACGCCATCAAACTTGCCAGCACGCCTTGAAAAATCAGCGAGCGGCCGGGGGTGCGGAATTTAGGATGGATGCCTCCGACGATCTTGAAAAAGATTCCGTCGCGGGCCATCGCATAGCCTACTCGCGCTCCGCTGAGCACGGATGAATTCATCGAGCCCAGGGCGGAGAGGACCATTGCAAAAGTGATCCAGCTGGCTGCGGTGGCTCCTTTGATGTGCGCAACGACGTCGGAAGCGATGTGCTGCGATGCGGCTACGGTCTCAAAGGGCAGCACATTCAAGCAAGCCCAGGTGAAAAGCAGGTAAATCACGGCGACAAATCCGACTCCACCGACCAGCGCGCGCGGGAAATTCTTCTGCGGGTTTTCCACTTCGGAGCCGACGAGATTTAGGTCTTCCCAACCGTCATACGCCCACAAAGCCGCTGCCAGCGCCGCGAGGAACGCGCTGAAAATTGCGCCAGCACCCATGCCTGCTGACGGCCAAAACGGTTGCGGTCCGCCGGTCTGAGCGCTCGCGGGCGCGAAAAATGCCACGCCAATCACGATGACAACGGAGGTGATCTTGATAGTGGTCAAGAAAACCTGGACGGCTCCGCCGAGGCGCACGCCGAGATAGTTGATGCCGGTCATGATGAGCAACCAGACGACCGCGAGCGGCTGTGCCCACGTGAAGACGAAATCGTACGGCTTGATCCAGCCGGTGAGACCGGGAATGGCGATGTGAACGGTGAAGAGCGGCACGGCGATAACCGGGAGGAGAAAGCTGAGGAAGCGCATCATGCCGGCGGAAATCGACGCAAGCGAACTGGGGCGTCCGACGATGGAATGCATCCAGCCGAAGATGAAGCCGTAAACGGGACCGAAGCCGCGGCGCAAATAGGCGTATTCGCCGCCGGCTTCCGGAATCATGGAACCCAGCTCGGCAAAAGAAAACGCGCCGAAGATGGAAAGAATCGCGCCGACGATCCAGGCCGCGAAAACGACGGAGACGCTGCGGCCTTCGCGCGCCATTTCCGCGGGCTTGAGAAAAATCCCCGTGCCGATCATCGTGCCGACAACGATAGCAGCGGAAGCCCACGCGCCCAGCCCGCGCACCAAGTCCAGACGCTTTTCGTTCAATTGGTCCTCGCCTCCGCGTTCAGGTGCCCAAAGCGCCTTGATTCGGCGGCTGTAAGATTCGGCTCGCGATCGCGCCGACAACAAACGTGACGATCGACCCAATCATAAAGAACCATGTAAACGCCACGTTCGTAAATCGAAATATGCATAGAATTGCGGCCAAGCCAACAATCATTCCAGCCAAGGCGCCGCGCGCATTGGCGCCGCGGTCGAACGTGCCGAGAAGAAAGAGGCCGAGCAGGCTGCCGAAGGGGAGCGAAGCGACAGTCAGCCCCGCCTCCAGAAGCGGCCCCCATTTCACGAAGCCGAAACCCATCAGGACCAGGCCCCAGAAGAGGGTCATGCCGCGCGAGAGCCTCAGAAATTGGCCCGCATCGGCGCTCCGTCCGCGCAGCCTTGCAAAATCAAGAACGCTCGAGGCCGCGAGGGAGTTCAGCGAGCCGCTGGCGTTGGACATGGCCACGGCTACGATCGAAGCGAGCAGCAAGCCTGCAAGCCCCACGGGCATTTCGCGCACGAGAAACAGCGGAAGGATGCGATCGGTGCGTTCGCCGGGCGTTAGTAAGGGTGAGTGTTGCGCGAAAACGTAAAGCAAAACGCCGATCAAGAGAAACACGATGAATTGGACAAGCACGATAACGCCACTGGCGAGCAGGGCGCGGCGGCTGTCGCGTTCACTTTTCGCGGCGAGGAGGCGCTGCACGATAATTTGATCGGTGCCGTGGGTGGCCATGGTGAGGAACGCGCCGCCGATCAGTCCGGACCAAAATGTGTATTTGGTGGCGAGATTCCAGGAAAAATCGAGAACCTGCAATTTGTGTCCCGCGGCGCCTGCGACTTGCGTCACCTCGCTCCAGCCGCCGGGGATGCGGTGCAGCAAAACAAAAAATGTAACCGCGCTTCCGGTGAGGTAGAGCAGCAACTGGGCGACGTCGGTCCAAATTACCGCTTTCATGCCGCCTTCGAAGGTGTAGAGGACGGTGAGCGCGATGACGATGACGACCGCGAGCTTCTCCGACGTTCCGAGCACGACGCTTACAACGAGCGCGATGGCCGAGACGCGCACGCCTTCGGCAATCGCCCGCGTGATCAGGAAAGTACTGGCCGCGACCGCGCGCATGCGTTCACCGAAGCGCTTTTCGATCAGCGCGTAGGCCGTGAAAAATTCGCCGCGAAAATATCCGGGCAACAGCAACAATACGATGAGCACACGACCGATCAGGTAGCCGAAGACGAGTTGAAGAAAACTGAGATTACCGCTGTAAGCGATGGCGGGCGTGCCGATGATCGTGAGGGTGGAGGTTTCTGTGGCGACGATCGAAAACGCCAGGGCCCACCACGGCGCGGTGCGGCCGCCCAGAAAATAGTCCGTGGCGTTTTGCTGGCTGCGGCGGAAACGCATCCCCAGCGCGGTAACGCCGAGCAAATAGGCAATGACAATGGCAAGGTCGAGCGGATGGATTCGCATCGAGAATCTTTTCCGCCGCTCCCTTTGGATGCTGCGGAAAGTGCGTCGAGGATAGTGGCGGGGTGCAGCCGCGTCAAGAAAACTCTGAGGAATGCGGACGGGATCACAACACCTACTGAACTTTTCCGGTTTGCGCACTCGCGCCACACTCGGCGCTACGATTGGCGGGCGTTCTCGCATATCCTTTTCTCATGCGCTACGTTCTGGGATTTGACGGCGGCGGCACGAAGACGGAGTGCGTGTTGATGGACGAAACCGGCGCGATTCTTGCGCGTTCGCGGTCCGGAGCTTCCAACCCCACGACTTTCGGCGAGGACACCTCGCTGGCTTCGCTGACGCATGGGGCGGCAGATGCGCTGCGAGCGGCGGGAAAATCCAAGCAGGATGTGGCGTACCTCGTTGCGGGCATCTCGGGTGCGGGGGAGCCGGCCATGCGCTGGGCGTTGCAGTCGGGCCTGCAGCCGAAACTCCCGAATGCGAAGATCTGCGTTACAAGCGATCTTGTGCTTTCCTTGGCGGCCACGGGAGAGATTCCCAGCGTGGTCGTGATTGCCGGGACAGGTTCGGCGGTGCTGGGAAGAACGACGCCAGTCAAATTCGCGCGCGCTGGCGGGTTTGGACCCGTGATTGGCGACCCAGGGAGCGCCTACGACATCGGCAGGAAAGCCGCTGCTGTGTGCGTTCAGAAGCATCTCAACAACGAGGCGTTTCCCCTGGGTGCGAAAATCCTTGCGGCATTTGGCTGGAAGTTTGACGAATTTTTAGATCAAGCGCGCGCCCAGCCTGCAGCGGTGTTTCCAAAGGTTTTTCCTGTCCTCGCAAACGCGGCGGAAAGCGGCGACGCTGCGGCGCAGGCACTCCTGACCGCCGGAGCGCAGGATTTGCGAGATCAGGCACGCGAGGTCATTGAGAAGCTGAAATTGACAGGCGTGAGTTTCTTTCTGGCCAAAATTGGCGGCGTGTTCGATGGCAGCGCCTTCCTTAATTCTCGATTCGATACCATGATCCAGGAAATTGCTCCGAAGGCAAGAATCGGTCCTCTGCCGCGCTCGGTGGCTGAAGCTGCGGCCCAGTTGGCGCGAGAAGCGCTAACGAATCCGCTGGTGCTTGACGAGAGTTAAGTCATGGCGGACCTCAAGGACAAGGATCGCGAACGCGCGCTCATGGCCACTGGCGAAGAGCTTGCCGGGCTGGTGCACCATCCTTCGGCTGACGTGCTCCTCGCATTGCTCGAGAATCCGGCGCTGGACGAAACGCAAGTCTGTCTGCTGCTCGAGCGAAAAGATTTGCCGGGAGAAATTCTCGAAGAAATCGCGCGAAGGAAAGCGCTGCTAAAAAGCTACCGGGTCAAAAAGGCGCTGGCGTTTCATCCGCGGACCGCGCGGCTGGTCAGCCTGCGGCTGCTACGCGATCTTTACCTGATGGATCTGGTGCAAGTTGCGATTTTGCCGGGTGTTTCCGCCGAACTGAAGCGCAACGCCGAAGAGCAATTAATTGCACGGCTGCCGCAGCTTCCGCTGGGGCAGAAAATCACGCTGGCGCGACGCGGGCCGGCGCGCGTGGCCGGCGCGTTGCTCGCGGAAGGCCATGCGCAAGTGATCTCCGTTGTTCTAGACAACCCGTACATGACGGAAGCACAAGTACTAAAGGCGCTGTCCCGCGAGAAACTTCCCGTTTCTGTGATTCCAGCCATCATTCAGCATCGCAAGTGGTCGATCAGCTATAACATCCGTCTGGCACTCATCCGCCATCCCGCGGCGCCGCTAGCGACGGTTCTTTCCTATCTGCCGCACCTCACCGTATCTGATCTGCGCGAATTGGCCTCGCCCGGCATCGTTCCGGAAAGCCTTCGCAAATACTTGCAGGCGGAAGTGCAACGCCGCATGCGCGCCGGCGAAAAGGCGACAAGCGGGAGCGCTCCAGCGGGGGATCCTTACGGGCCGAAGCAAGACTGAGCATTACGCTCTTTGTTCGCGAGCATGTGACCTGCAGGACTTGCTCTGCATCGAAGCTCACATTGCCGGGAACAAAACATACGCCTCCGGCGTCGTATGTGTTGTGGTGGAAGAAGGCGTATGCTTACAGCAGAGAGGCGGCGATTTCGCCCGAGCGCCGTGGTACGTAATCCCTGGCAGGGGGTTGCACCAGATTCATGGGCATTGGGGATCATCCCGCCCGGCGACTCGAACGTCGCTGGGCGCCGCGCTACTCGTTCCGTGCCAACCTCGAGATCGAATGGGGCTCCGCGGTCCTTCGCGGAAGCACGCGCGACATCAGCTCAAACGGAATGTTTATCGAAGCTGTCGATCCTCTCTGGGTGGGCGCCGGCTTTACCGCGCGACTGACTCTCGATCGGCCCGTGAAACTCGACTGTTTCGTGAAGCGAATCGAACCGGGGAAGGGCATGGGCGTATCCGTGGCGGTTTCCGAATCCGAAAGTCAGAAACTTTTCCACGAGTTGCTCTCCTCGCTCTCCACCCCGGGCACGTAATCCCGTCTTATACTAAGAATGATGACACGCTGCGTTGATTGCGGTGCGGAGAGGATTGCGGATCAATGCCCCTCGTGCGGCCTGACTTCAGCGGCCGCGGAGGTCATGTTCCGCAGGCGACTGCTCAAGCGCACGGCGATATTTCTTGCCGGGTCGCTGGCGTTTCCTTACGTCAGCCAGATTTACCCGCCGCTCGAGTTGGACCTCATGCTGGTATTCTTCGGAGCGCTTTTTTTTGTTGCGCTGGCCATCGCGGTGATTCTCGAACGCCGGGCGCGAAATCACCTGGAACTTGAAGTGCTCAAGCGCGTGTACGCGGGATTCATTCCGCTGCCATGGATTTTAGCTGCGACGCTACTGGCGAACGGAGCGTTGGACGCAAAAGAGAACGCAACCTATTACGCCACAACTGTGGATGGCCGCTACAACATGTCGGGAATCGTCCTCGGCACACGGCGGCTGATCGTTCATTCCTGGCGCGAAGGGCGGAGAGTCGAACGGTTGGCCGTGAATTTTGATGATTTCGGCCGCTTTCACGCTGGTGATGCGGTGTCTGTGGGCGTCAAACCGGGCGCGCTCGGGATCCCGTGGTATTACGGCGTGTATCGCCGGTAACCTCTCCGCTGCAAAGCTCATTCCCTGTAGCTCACTCCTTTAGGAGTGAGGCTTACCTTGTCTGCAGCGCGATGCCAACCCCGAAGCAAAAGCTCCAGGCCTGAAGGCCTGAGCTACAGGTCATTCAGTATGCCGGTTTGCCGTTGATGAGAAGGGGGATTTGCAGCTCCAGGATGTGGCCGCCCTTGCCAAGGCGGAATCGCACCAGTTGCATGCTGCCGACGTCGCGCGTTTTCCAGTCGGGAGTCTCGAGCGGCTGTTCGGGCTTATCCGAGGGCGACCACTCCACTTCTTCGCCGTGCGGCTTGACGGTTTGCGGATCGATTTCGTAAGCCTCTTGTTCCTTCATGTCGACGAGGAGATACCGCTTCCATAGGTGTACCAGTAGCAGGCCCTTTTTCTCCGTGTGATAAATGTTCCAGGATTTCGGAGCTTGGTCATTGAACTTCACGATGGCAAAGGCCACCGACTTCCAGAGAGGCTTCTTTTCGGCCGACTGTGAACGAGCTAGAAGAGGCAAAGAGCAAATCGCCAGAGAAAAAATGGCTAGCGCTGCGGACAGACTCCAGATTTTCAATTCCTAACCTCGCTGAACGACTTGTCGAGGAGCTTGACAGCTTCGTCGACGTCAGGCTTGGTGGTGTTCAGCATGGGGGCGAGGCGGAGGGTGTTGCCATAGAGGCCGCCCTTGCCGATGAGCAGGCCGTTCTGGCGCGCGCGCTCCATCACTTGAGTGGCAGCTTCCGGAGCAGGCTCCTTCGTCTTGCAGTCTTTCACCAATTCGAGCGCTTGCATCAGTCCCATGCCGCGCACGTCGCCAATCAGCGAATGCTTTGCCTGCAACTCTTCCAGCTTGGTGCGGAAATATTTTCCGACCACGTCCGCGTTCTCCAGCAAATTCTCTTCTTCGATCAGCTCGATGGTGGCTCTGGCCGCCACGCTCGTCACCGGATTGCCGCCAAACGTGGCGATGTTCGCGCCCTGGAAGCTGCCGGCGATTTCTGGCGTGGTCACAGTCAAGCCTACGGGTACTCCATTGGCCATGCCTTTCGCACTGGTGATCATGTCCGGAATCACTTCCCACTGCTCGATGCCGAACCATTTCTTGCCGGTGCGGCCCCAGCCGGTCTGCACTTCATCGGCGATAAACAGCGCGCCATACTTTTTCACAATATTGAAAACGATCTTGAAATATTCCTTCGGCGGCGTGATGAACCCGCCGACGCCTTGAATCGGTTCGGCGATGAACGCCGCAATGTTGCCGCTGGTGCCGGTTTGAATGAGGTTTTCCACGTCTCCCGCGCAGGCCACTTCGCAATCGGGATATTTCAAGTGCAGCGGGCAGCGATAGCAATAGGGATTCACGGCGTGCGCTATGCCCACGCTGATGACGCCGGCCTTGCGATAAGACGCGTGCGCCGTGACAGCTTTCGCGAGCGAGGAGCCGCCGGAATAGGCGTGGCGCAGCGCGACCACGTCGAAACTGCCAGTGGACATACGCGCCAGCAAAATGGCGGCTTCGTTGGCTTCCGTTCCGGAATTGGTGAAGAAGCTCTGCTGCAAGTTTCCCGGTGTGATCTGCGCGATTTTCTCCGCCAGCGCCACGATGTGTTCGGTGGGGTAGAGAGTCGAAGTGTGCTGCAAACGGTTGACCTGCGCGCTTACTTTGCTGCTGATTTTCGGGTTGCAGTGTCCCACGGAGACGGTAAGGATGCCGCCAAAGAAATCCAGATATTTGTTGCCTTCCACATCCCAGAGGTGCTGCATCTCGCCGCGGTCCGCCACCAGCGGCTGCTGGAAATAGTTGGTCACCGAGGGCCACAAATATTTTTTGTGCTTGGCGACGGCATCTTCGCTGCGCGCGCTGCGGGAGAGTTGGGATGCGGGAACAAAGTGTGCGGGTGTAGTCATGAATGAATCCTCGTATGATCGATAGGACGCCTTGAGTTTACGATGGCGCAGAGGTCGAGGCAAGGAAGCGCGGAAGTAGTACTGAGCTAGTACTCCATGTGCAAAATTGAACAGACATTAGAGGATCCAGTTTCATAGCCTGAAGCCAGGTAACCATGACTACGCCGGGGGGCAGTTTGGGGTTGAAAGGTGCTGCCGCCCCGGCCTATCGACTGGTTGTTCATGTCGGTGGAATCGAACCGGGCCTACAGCAAGGGGAACAAGCAGCAAAGGATTTGGCCGTGATGTCCGCGCTGCTCGTGCGCTGTAGACTTCTTTCCGCAATTCAATGCGGCGGCAATGGACCAGGGCTGTCCCATAACAATCCGTGCCCTATCTCCCACCTGTCCCAAATTGCACAGATAGGCTTCCGTCTCTGCGTCATCATGTAAACATGCCTAAGAAAAAGGCGATGGAGGCATCTCGCCGAGCGACGCTTACTGGCGTTCGGAAAGAAATGGCCAAGTCACGTGTGGCCAAGTCCGCGCGAAAAGAGTATGCCAATTTGTCCTTGCCGGTGCGATTGACTAAGGCAAGGAAACCGCCCCGTCGTGGAAGGTAAAGAATCCGAATTAATTCGAGGGCTAGCTTGAAATAGTGGCTATGCGAAATTGCGGCTACGGCCCGCGACGGCGCGGACTAACTTTGCATTTAACAACCAGGCAAAAACCCTGTCTTGAGCAGTTTTATTTTGATAAAATCCTCTTCAAGCAGTGTTTTATGAAAGCTATCGCGAGTTCACGCAAAAGAAAATCCAAAAGAAAATCCCTGAAAAAACAGGCCTTTGATGCCCAGGCTTTTCTGGATTCCGCCGGCGTGTCGAGAAAGGTTGTGGTGTATCGAAAGTTGCAGAATGTCTACTCCCAGGGGGATTGTGCCACTAGTGTGATGTATATCCAGGAAGGCGGTGTAAAACTGTCCGTTGTTAACGAGGTTGGCAAAGAAGCGGTCGTGGCCATTCTGGGGCCCTCCGACTTTTTTGGCGAGGGGTGCCTGGCAGGGCAGGAAGTTCGCATGGGAACCGCCACGGCGATTGCCCCCACGTCCATCCTAGTCATTGAAAAAAAGGAGATGATGCGCGTGCTTCACGCGGAGCATGCACTCTCCGACCGCTTCATGGCTTACATCCTTTCTCGCAATATACGCATTGAGGAGGATTTGATCGATCAGCTCTTTAACTCCAGCGAGAAGCGGCTGGCGCGGACCCTTCTGTTGCTCACTCGCTATGGCCGGAACTCCGAGCCTCAAAAGGTGCGTCCCGAAGTATCCCAGGAAATGCTCGCGGAGATGATTGGTACGACGCGCTCGAGGGTCAACTTTTTTATGAATAAATTCCGCAAGTTGGGATTCATTCGTTACAACGGCGGACTTCAGGTCAACAGTTCGTTGCTGAGCGTGGTCTTGCACGAATAGTTGGCCGTTTTGTGAAACGATTCAGGAGATTTTGACACTACCGTCATATCGCCTGGTTATGTTGAATTGGGCGATCGACCCTTAAGACCATGGTGCCCGGAAAGACGCCCTCGCGGCCCACGTCCCCATCAAGGAGATTGACCTCCCGCGTGCCAACGCCCGGAGACGTGTGGGTGTACTGGCGATGCCATGGACGCGAAGACGTCTCGCGCGTACGCGATATGAGCATGGGGGGATTGTTCATCGAGACATCCGAGCCGAAGGATGAGGGTGTCCGAGCCAGATTGGATTTTCTGGTGCAAGAAGGGCAGATCCGCGCCGACGCCGAAGTGCGGCATGCAAGCTCTGGAATCGGATTAGGGCTGAAATTCACGGCGCTCAGTGCACAGGACCAGCCGAAACTCGCTGCCTTGTTGACCAGATTGCGTGCGGCTCGGAATTCCCACTGAAAATCGCATTATCACTGTTGAGGCTCGCCTCTCTGCAACACTCCACGATAGAATTCCACATAGCTTCGCTTTCGAATAATGAGTCAAACCAGGATTCACCTCCGGCTTGCTGTTCCCGAAGATGTGCCCATTTTGCGTGAATTGATCGAAGCGTCCGTGCGCGGATTGCAGGCTCAGGACTACACGCAAGCGCAAATCGAAGGTGCGCTCACAACGGTTTTTGGCGTCGATAGCCAGCTTATCGCCGACGGAACGTATTTCGTGGCGGAAACCAGGCCTGGCGCTACGCAGCGCCCCGAAACGATGAAATCGCAAACCGGATTGATGATCATCGGTTGCGGCGGCTGGAGCAAACGCAAGACGCTCTACGGCAGCGATCACTGGACCGGACGCGAAGATGCTCTTCTGGACCCTCATCACGATGCGGCAAAGATTCGTGCGTTTTTTATCCATCCGGACTGGGCGCGCCAGGGAGTTGGTAGCATGATCCTCCAGGCTTGCGAGGATGCGGCAAAATCCGCCGGATTTACTCGCTTCGAAATGGGCGCAACGCTGACCGGAGCCAAGCTTTTCGGTGCCAAGGGCTATGTCGCCGTGAAACCCATCTCGATCCCGCTGGCGAATGGAGAATCGCTCCCGGTGATTCACATGGAGAAACCGGCCTAGCCTCAATCCGATCTGAATTAGCGCCCGGAGTTACAGCGCTTCGGGCAGGGAACGACCGTCGAAGGTATAATGCCGGCTTATGAATTTAGCGCTACGGCTCCTTCGCCGTGCATACGGAATGTTTGCGCGCGTATTTCCGCGCTGCAGCGTGATTTCTCAGGCGATTGCGTTCAATCTCTTCCTCGCCTTTTTCCCGACTTTGCTGATTGCGGTGGCGCTAGCGACGAGCCGGATCGGCGTGAAGACGAGTTTGTTTGACCTAATCGCGGACTTCACGCAATTTTTGCCCCCGGGCAGCCAGGCGATCGTTTCGGAGTTTCTGGCGAAGCGCGGACCAGAAGCCTGGAAGGTCGCAGCGCTGGGATGGACAGGAACGCTGCTCGCGGGTTCTCAAGTCATGAAGCTGGTGATGCAGGGAATTCACACCATCTATGGAGATACTGACGAGCTCGGGTTTCTTCACCGGCAAATTCGCGGATTGATGCTGCTGCTGGTGACGATTGCTCCGCTGCTGGGAGCAACCATCCTTGGGGTTCTGGGTAAGCCCTTGCGTCGATGGATTGCCCACGAAGTAGGCAAACACACTATTTTGCAAGGCTGGTGGAATTTCTTTTTCCCCGCAGCCGCGATGGTGCTGGCCATGCTGGCGCTGACTGTGATTTATCGCGTGGCCCGTCCCCGGGAGGAAAGTATGCGCAACGTCCTGCCCGGAGCGATGGTCGCCACGCTCCTGTGGTGGCTGGTGGACGTGCTGTTTGGAATTTACGTGCGGCGCGTGCCGTACAGCGTCGTGTATGGCGGCTTGGCCGCAGTGATCGGCTTAATCATTTGGATGCAGCTTTCCGCGGTGATTGTTTTCCTGGGCGCCGCGTGGAACGCGGAGCTCGCGGAAAGCCGCAAAGAGGCTCAGGTTCATGCATGAACAAGTTGTCCAGGTGGAATGCTATTCCGGGTACAAGGCTGACGAACGTCCCGTAAGGCTGAAACTGCGCGACGGAGCACGGGAAATTGTCGCGATTGAGGACCGCTGGTACTCCCCGGGAGCGACTTACTTTCGCGTGCTCGTCGAAGACGGCGACCACTACCTGCTTCGACATGATGAAGCTCAGGATGTCTGGAGCTTAGCCGGATATCGAGCAGCGGTGTTGCGTTAGCTTCAGACAGTTTGGCTTGGCTGTACGCACCTCATTCGACGGTTTCCCCGACTGGAGTTCCCGCAAGACTCCGATACGAGAAGATACCCGCCCGTTCAGCCGATTCTTCTTGCCAGCTCGTCCGCCATTTGGTTCCAAGCTGCAACAAGATCAAAGCAGCGGCAAAGAAAGCGGCCGCGAAGAGGAAAAGTCCGCCCGAATACTGCCCGGTTCGCTGCTTGATCGCTCCGAGAATAAAAGGCAAGAAAAAGCCTCCCAAGCCGCCGGCCGCGCCGACCAATCCGGTGAGAATCCCGACGCGTTCGGGAAATCGCTGTGGCAACAGTTGAAACACAGCTCCGTTCCCCATGCCCATCATTCCCATGGCGAGAAATAAGAGCATCACTTCCAGCGAGAGCACAGGGAGCCTTCCTACTCCCCCAAGGCAACCCCCCACACCAGCCAGGAGCAATAAGAGCAAGCGGTAGCCTCCGATCTTGTCCGAGAGCCATCCGCCCACGGGCCGCAGGAAGCTTCCCGCAAGGACAACAATGGTCGTGAAGTCGCCAGCGCGAACTTTTGAAAGTCCATACTGGTCATGAAAGAAGGTGGTGAGAAAACTGGCCATGCCCACGAACCCACCGAACGTGAAACTATAGAAAAAACAAAACCAAACAGTATCCGGTTCCCGCAAAATGGCCGCGATTGCTTTCCATTTGGGTGGTTCACTGCGGCGCGGGCTGTCCTTTGCCAGCAAAGCGAAGAGAACCAATACAACGATCACCGGAAGCATGGCCAAAGCGAAAGTGTTCGCCCATCCAAACTTCTGAGCGAGGCGCGGCGCGAAGAGAGTGGCAATGAGCGTCCCCGAATTCCCCGCACCAGCGATGCCCATGACGAGCCCTTGATACTCTGGCGGATACCAGCGTCCCGCAATCGGCAGAGCTACGGCAAAACTTGCTCCCGCGACGCCAAGCAAAAGACCAAGGAAATAGAAATGTGCGGCCGTGTGTGCGAAACGCCAGGCAAGAATCAGCGGGAGCAAAGTCAACGCGAGACCGAGCAGGCCGGTCCTGCGTTCACCAACGCGTTCACCGAGAAACCCCAACACCGGCCTAAACAGCGCTCCACCCAGAAGAGGAATTGCCGTTAGCAACCCTTTCTGGTAGGGCGTGAGCTTAAGCATTTCGGAGAGGAACGGAGCAAGGGGACCGAGCAAGACCCATACCATGAAGCTGACATCGAAATAGAGAAACGCCGCGATGAGCGTTGGGAAGTGGCCGCTTTCCATGAACTTGCTTTTTTTCATCTCATCTCCTTGCGCGGGGCGGAATTTCTTCCATCCCGTCCGACCTCATGCCTGGACTCTGGCTCTTGGGCTCCCGCGTACGCCCCAATACTGCGGAGCGATCTGCGCCCTCTCTATACGCACGGCGCACTGCTTGTAATTGGGCTCCCGCGAGATTGGATCGAAGGCGCTTTGCGTCACTTGATTGGCATTTGCCTCGGCGTAGTGAAAGGGCATGAAGACTTGACCGGGCGCGATGATCTCCGTAACGCGAAGCTCGACGCTTTTCACGCGCCCCCGAGCAGAAATCACGTCGATGTGGTCATGCGGCTTCAGTCCGAGCCACTGCGCGTCCCGTGGATTCATCTCCAGCCACGCGTTTGGCGAGAGCCGTTCGAGGATCGGAACGTTTCCTGTTTTCGTGCGCGTATGCCAATGCTCGACGGTGCGGCCGGTATTCAGCACGAAAGGAAAGTCCGCGTTCGGCTGCTCCGGAAAGGGTTCCCACTCGACCGGGAGAAGCCGGGCCTTTCCGTCTTCCGTCGAGAAATGGCCGTCGGAGTAGAGCCGCGTCGTCTTTACTTCCGTGGCGCCCGTCGGATAAGGCCACTGAATCCCGCCGTGGCGCTCGATAAGCTCGTACGTGAGCCCGGAGTAATCGCAGAGGCGGCCCGCCGAAATCCGCTTCCACTCCTCGAAGGCATCCTTCGGCTGCGTCCATCCAGGAAAAAGCTCGCCGTAGCAGCCCAGCTTTTTTGCCAAACCCAAAAAGATGTCGAGGTCGGTGCGGGCCTCTCCAGGCGGTTTCACGGCGCGATTGACCTTGCTCACGCGGCGTTCCGAATTCGTATAGGTGCCTTCTTTTTCTCCCCAGATAGCCGCAGGGAGGACAAGGTCCGCGACTTCGGTCGTAGGCGTCGGATGAAATCCATCCTGAACTACCAGAAAATCCAGGCTATCGAGGCTGTGCTGCAATACGCCGAGATTCGGGAACGACACGATTGGATTTGTTGCGATGACCCACAGAGCGCGAATCTTCTTCGCAACCGCTCCTTCGATAATGTCCGGGTACGCCCATCCGCGCGAAGTAGGCAGACGGTCCGCGGCGATACCCCAGAGCGCCGCCAATTCCTCGCGGTCGGATGCACTCTCAAATTTGCGATACCCAGGGAGGCTCGACGCGAAGCCCGCCTCCCGTGTTCCCATCGCATTGCATTGCCCAGTAATCGAAAAAGGAGACGCTCCCGGCCTGCCGACGTTGCCGGTGATCAACGCAAGATTATTGATGACGTTTACCGTTTCCGTGCCCTTGGTGCTGTGGTTCACACCCATCGTCCAGCCGATGAAAGGAGCCTTGGCTTTGCCGTAGATGAGTGCAGCCTTGTAGATTTGCTCCGGCGTAAGCCCGGTGAGTTGAGAGACGTGGTCCGGCGTGTACTTGCGAACCGACTGTTCCAGCTGGTCGAAACCCGTGGTATGCGCCGCAACGTACTCGCGATCGATGAGACCGTTCTCGATGAGCAGATGAATCATGCCGTTCAGAAGGGCGATATCCGAGCGTGGCTTCAGCGGCAGGTAGAGGTCTGCCATCATCGCGGTTTTCGTCACGCGCGGATCGGCGACGATTAGTGTTCGGCGTGGATTTGCGTCGAGGTACTGGCAAAGGATCGGGTGGTTGTCGGCGATGTTCGCGCCGATGAGAAAAATGACATCCGCTCGACTGAGGTCTTCGTACGCGCCTGGCGGACCGTCGCTGCCAAAGGAGCGCTTATACCCTGATACAGCGCTGGCCATGCATAACGTCGTGTTCCCATCGTAATTGTTCGTACCAAGTCCAAGCTGCACGAGCTTGCCGAGCGCATAGAACTCTTCGGTGACAAGTTGACCCGTACTGAGAACGCCGAGGGCGTCCCGGCCGTACTTCTCCTGCACTCCGCGGAATTTCTCCACCATGATGGCAAGCGCTTCGTCCCACCCGATGCGCGCAAGCTTTCCGCGTTTGTTGCGCAGAAGCGGGTAGAGCGCGCGGTTCGAAGCCTCCAGCGTGTAATGTTCGGAAAGGCCTTTGGGGCAAAGCAGGCCAGAATTGACGGCGTGGTCCGGATTCCCCCGCACGCTGACTGCGCGGCCGTCCTTGACCCCGATAAACATCCCGCAACCAACCGAGCAGTAACCGCAGGTCGTGGAAACCCAAGTGTCCGGAATTTTTTGCTCGGAGGTGTGCCCCATCACCGGATCACTGGCGTACGCATACCTTTCTTCCAGGATGTCCAATCCGAGCTGGCGCTTCAGGCTCATGCCGCGGCCTTTCCGGTGGACAAGTACGAAGCAGCCATATTCTTGGGAACCACGCTGACGAAGAAAACATATCGGCCGAGAACTTCACCAGCTAGAACAGTGAGAAGTGAAGCGCACGCACCGGCCCAGCTCGGCACAAACAGCGGCAGAATGATTCCGCCCAAGCACAGGAGCGCGCCGCTCCCCAGGAAGGAAGACGCCAATGTCGTGGAAAGCAAGCGCGCCGACGCTTGCAGTTCGAAGGAGTCGGATGCCGTCAGCCAGAAAAATTTGCCGGCTTTGTTCAGCAAGTGCCCTGCTGTCGCGCCAACAATCGCTATGCTCAGCCAGCGCCGGTTTCCGATTCCGAGGCTGGCGGCCAGCAAGGGACCGAGCAGCATCCCGGTAAGAAAAAATCCCGCCACCGTGTGCTTGGAGTTCCATGCAGGCCGCGCCGGGACGAGATAGATGCAGGCACTTGCGGTGACTCCCGCCGCGCCAAGCAAGGAGGTCAGCGCGCCAATCGCAAGGCTTCCCGGCAGCTTGAACCAGAGCAGCGCCGCGT
>MNDE01000094.1 GCA_001914785.1 Acidobacteria bacterium 13_2_20CM_57_17
CGATTATTCAGGCTTCCTGGAATTGGCCGTTCTCCAGAAAAGACATGGAAGTATACGCGCAGAAAGGCTACGCCATTACCGTTGGGCGCGATCAACTGCGCGTACGGCTTCCCGAGAAAGAGGAGACTTCAGCCGAAGCCAAGCCACTGGAGAAATCGAAGGAAGATTCCGTTTCCTATTTGAGAGCAGTGCTCTTAGGCGGCATGAAGCCAGAGGGATTGTCCTCGCTCGAAACGAATGTGATCGTTACGGAAATTCTCGACGCTGCCAGACAGTCCGCGGCTACGGGCAAGACCATTTCTTTGTCAGGAATTCGGTAAACGCGTTGCGAGGCGCGATTTTTATTTTGCAGAAACGGAGCGGTCCAGCACTTCGCGGACCTTTTCCGAGAGGACTTGCGGCGTAAATGGTTTTTGCAGGAAGGAAATTCCTTCCTCAAGAGTCCCGTCTTGCGCGATCACATTGTACGTGTAGCCCGACATATACAGTACCCGCAGATTGGGATAGCGCCCGGTCAGCCGCTTGGCTAGCTCGCGTCCGCTGGAACCTGGCATCACCACATCTGTCAAGAGCAGGTGGATTTCCGCGCCGTTGTTTCTGGCCAGGCGCTCTGCCTCCTCGGGTGTGTGCGCTTCGATTACCCTGTAGCCGCGCTGGGAGAGAACCATCTGCGCCAGCTCGCGTACGGCGGACTCGTCTTCAACAAGCAGGATGGTTTCGTGGGCTTTGCGCGCTGTGGAAGGGAGAGTCTCTTGAGCCGGCAGATCCTGGACTGCATCCTTGACACGGGGCAGATAAACTTTGAAGGTGGTGCCTTTTCCCAGCTCGCTGTATACCCAAACGTAGCCGCCGCTCTGCTTCACGATGCCGTACACCGTCGATAGACCAAGCCCGGTGCCGCGTCCGCTTTCCTTCGTGGTGTAAAACGGCTCGAAAATGTGCGCGACCGTTTCGGCGCTCATGCCGATGCCGGTGTCCGAGACCGCCAGCAGGACATACGGTCCCGGACGGACTATCGCGTGATCGAGCGTGTACGCGGAGTCCAGATCGACGTTGCTTGTTTCAATGACGATGCGGCCGCCTTCAGGCAAGGCGTCACGCGCATTCACGACCAAATTCATGATGACCTGCTCGACTTGACCCGGATCCGCCTTGATTGTTGCGACGTCCTTGGACACAAATGTTTTCATCTCGATGTTCGCGCTCATCAGCCGCCGGAGGAGGTGGTCGAGATTCACAACGATGGAGTTGAGATCGATGATTTTTGGCCGCAGAACCTGCTTGCGGCTGAAAGCGAGCAACTGCCGTACCAGCGTGACGGCGCGATCGGCGGCGTCTTCGATGCGCCGGATGTCGCTGTGTAACGCAGGCTGATTCAAGCAGCGTTGCAGGGCGATTTCGATGTAACCTTTAATGATCGTCAGCAGATTATTGAAATCGTGCGCGACACCTCCTGCCAGTCTGCCTACGGCCTCCATTTTGCGCGCCTGCTGGAGCTGATTTTCGAGCAATTTGCGCTCGGTGATATCGACAATCAGGCCTTCCATGACGGGATGGCTATCACTGCCGCGCACTACCACTGCCGTATCGCTGACCCAGATGATTTGTCCGTCTTTGCGCGTAATGCGATATTCGGCCTGGAAGGGTTCGCCGCGTGAGCTGGCTTCCTCCGCGGCATGCACGATGGGATGATCTTCGGCAGGAATGTGGCGAACCCAATCCTTGGAAGTCGAGAGCCATTCGTCCACGGAGTAGCCGAACATCGTTTCGATCTGCGGGCTGACGTACAGCCATTGGCCCTTAACACCAAGCTCCGCGATATAGCTGATGGCCGCGACCTGCTCGACGAGCATGCGGTATTTGATTTCGGCTTCGGCGCGAGCACGTTGCGCGCTGACTTTCTCCGTGATGTCGCGGCTCACGCAGATGGTGCCGCCATCGGACATGGCGGTTATAGCCATTTCCATGGGGAGCGCGGCTCCGTCGGCATGATGTATGGTGATGGGCCCGTACCATCTGCCATGTTGTTGCAGCGCCCGACGAATGTCCTGTTCCACGGGAGCCACGTCTCGCGCCTGGGCGACCTCACGCCATGATTTTCCCAGCAATGCCTCCGGACCTGCGTCTGCGACCATTCGTGCGTACGCCGGATTTACGTAAATGTATTTTCCCGCCGCATCCAGGATGGCCATGCCGTTGATTGCCGAATCCATGGCCAGGGTATGCGTCTGCACGGCGTTCGCGCTTTTTGTCTCGCGAAACTGGCTAATTCCCAGGCGTACGGCATAGCAGAGGATGGAAACTCCAAGGAGCGAGAAGCGAAGCAGGCGCCACTCTGCTTCCAGTTGTGCCACTTGCCAGAGAATGATCAATGGCGCAAGCGCGAACGTGGCGTTGGTTAGCATCAAATCGCCGACTGTCTTTTGCCGGATTCGCGAGCCAGCCTGGACCGCGGGACTGGGCTGCCATTGCGCCGCCCACATTGCAGCCACGAGAAACGGCAAAGTCCACAGCAGGTCTCGGAGCGTCCCTGTCGGAGCCGGCTTGGCGACTTGCAAGTACTGAGCCACTGCCGCGCATACTGTCAAGGACAGCAGATAGACAGCGAGGCCGCCATAGAGTTTTCGAAAGTGCTGCCTTCGCGAGCGCAGAGCCTGCAACGCAGCCAGCAAGGTGAGCACTGCGTCTTCCACGTTCTCGACGCGCATCTCTCGCAGGAAGGCGGAGTAGTGGTCAAGACGACGAGCCGGAAGGTAGTAGAACTCGACATAGATAAAGAAAAAGACGATTCCAATCTGTACGAAGTCGAGTGCGGATTCCGCGTCGATCCGGGGCGAATCTTTGTCCTGATCCAGGAACAAAATCATCGCCAACAGCACGCTTTCCAGACCAAACAGAAAGCGCACCACCGAGGTTGGGGGCGGCTCGGTGTGCAGCACCACTTCGTAGTACATCCAGCCGAGGTTCGCCGCGCCCCACATGGCAATGCCCGTGCCGAAAATCAGCCAAAAGGGGCGGCTCAAGCCGCGTCCACGCCGAAATGCCCCGAAGGCCATGGCCGCGGAAAAACCGCAAGCGAAGATTTCCAGGAGATTGGCAAGCAAAGATCCGGTCGTAGTGGTGCCCAGCGTTGCTGCCTCGCAAAGATGCAACGCAACGATTATCGCCGCAAGGATGAGGGGCTTTCGGAGCATTCCTCGTCGTACTCTCGCCTTCGATTTGAGCTAATAACCCGAATCTATTTTAGGTGGGAATTCCGGGGGCTTTAACACAATCCGACCGCGGGCGTGCCCTGCCAGATACGGGACTGCGCAGCAGCAACCGAATGGTGATTCTGCTTAGATTTCAGTTTGCCGAGTCTAGCGGCCCTCGAGAGGGTAGCGGTCCTGCGCCTGGACGGCAGCAGCAACGCGGCGGCGCAGCGCGATGGTGTCCAGGGGTGCGCGCTTGGCGAAACGCTTGAACACGGCCATCTGCGTGGCCAGCATGTCCCCTTCGTGAATGGCAGCGATGGCGCGCCGGGCTTCGCGCTCGACGCGCTCGGCGGCATCGTTGATAAAAACGCGCGCGGCATCGATCATGGTTTGCGATGCGGATTCGCCCTTGGCCGCCGCGGCTTTTTGCGCGCGCAGCAGGGAAGACTCCATCGCGTAAATTTCCATCACGATATTGGAGAGCGCGCCGATCAGCTCCTGTTCGTCGGCGAGCTTTTCACGGAATTTCTGGACGGCGCCTCCGGCCGCTTGCAGGAACATTTTCTTGGCGTTGGCGACCACGCGGGATTCTGCGGCGAGCACGCCTTCCGGCGCCTCCTCGAAGGACGGTCCCGCAAGGATTTCATCCGCCAGCTTCATGGCTGCGGGGATGAGCGGTAGTTGCCCGCCCATGGCGCGCTTCATCAGCATTTGGATGATAAGCATGCGGTTGATTTCGTTGGTGCCTTCGAAGATGCGGTTGATGCGCGAATCGCGGTACGCGCGGCACACCGGATATTCTTCGTGGAAGCCGTAGCCGCCGAAAATCTGTACGGCTTCGTCCACCACAAAATCGAGCATTTCGCTCCCGTAGACCTTGGCAATGGAGCTCTCGATGGCGTATTCCTCGAGAACTTTCATGGTGTTTTGAATCTTGTCGCCGGAGCCGGAAGCCGCCGTCATCGCCGCTTCGATGTTTCCCGCCGAACGGTAGACCATCGATTCGACTGCGAAAATCTGGATGGCCATCTCCGCCAACTTTTCCTTCATCAAGCCAAAATCGCCGATCTGTTTTCCAAATGCTCTGCGTTCCTTCGCGTATTTCGAGGATGTCATCAGCACGTGCTTCGAGCCGCCCACGCACGAGGCGCCCAGCGTGAATCGCCCCGCATTCAGAATGTTAAAAGCCACGATGTGCCCGCGGCCGATTTCGTGCAGCAGGTTTTCCTTTGGGACCTTACAGTTTTCCAGGAAAATCGGCGTTGTCGAGCTCCCGTGAATGCCCATCTTGTGCTCTTCGTTTCCGGGCTTGAAGCCGGAAAAAGTGCGCTCGACGATAAACGCCGTGAATTTTTCGCCATCCACTTTGGCAAAAACAATGTAGACATCGGCGAAACCGCCATTAGTGATCCACATTTTCTGGCCGTTGAGGATGTAGTGCGTGCCTTCTTTGTTCAGTTCAGCGCGCGTCAGGGAGTTCTGTGCGTCCGAACCGGCCTGCGGTTCGGAAAGGCAGTAGGCGCCGATCCACTCGCCGGTCGCGAGCTTCGGCAAATACTTTTTCTTCTGCGCTTCCGTGCCGAAGTAAACGATCGGCAGCGTGCCGATGCCCGCGTGCGCCCCGTGCGTAACCGCAAAGCCGCCGTAAATAGAAAGTTTTTCCGTAAGGACCGTGGTGGAAATTTTGTCCAGGCCTGCGCCGCCGAATTCTTCCGGCACGCCGCCGCCCATAAGGCCAACTTCGCCGCCCTTTTTCACCAGTTGCGGCATAAGGTCGGGCTTCTTGTTCTCCAAATCCTTGATGACCGGGAAGACTTCCTTGAGGACAAATTCTTCCGCGGTCTGCCCAATCAGTTTCTGATCGTCGGTCAAATCAGCAGGCGTGAATACGTCATTTGGCTGCGGCGATTCCAGGAGAAAGCTTCCTCCCTTCGCTGCCGGCTTGGTGAGAGTAGCGGTGGCCATGTCGGGCGCTCCTAGCGGGAAGTCTTTGTAACTGGTTCTTGATCTAACGGCTGTCTGTGGCACACAACGCAATCAATTCAATCCATTTTACCCCCGTGCCCACTCACAGTAAACACAGTTAAGTCGCCCGTGTCGCAAGAGTTTTCAACTCCTTACAGTTGGCCGCCCTTACATTGAAACTGGCGAGGGAAGCATTCCGCGGTATAATCCACGCTCATTCCAAGCATTACTGAGGATCCAGATGAAACCGCTCTACTGTGCACGCAGGCTTACTCTGCTCGTACTGATGTTCGGCACTCTCTTCCTCGCTGATCTTGCTGCGGCCCAGGCTCCGTCGCCCGTTTCAACGCTGCCCAGCGAAACGCCGTCGCAGTTTATTCCCGTCACCGATAGCTTTGACTACGCGCGGCGCGAGGTAATGATTCCCATGCGCGACGGCGTGAAATTGCACACCGTTATCCTCGTGCCCAAAGGCGCCAAGAATGCTCCCATACTTTTTACGCGCACCCCTTATGATGCCAACGATCTCACGACTCGCGCCCACAGTTCACATCTCGGACCTAGCCTCCATGGCTATGACAACGCGCTCGAGGTCATTCTCGAAGGCGGTTACATTCGCGTCGTCCAGGATGTGCGCGGAAAGTACGGCTCCGAGGGCGACTATGTGATGACGCGACCGCTGCGCGGCCCGCTGAATCCCACGACGGTTGATCACTCGACCGACACGTACGACAGCATCGACTGGCTGGTGAAAAATATTTCAGCGAGCAATGGCAGGGTTGGCATTCTCGGAATTTCGTACGACGGATTTTTGCCGTTGATGGCGATGGTCAATCCGCATCCCGCGCTCAAAGTGGCCGTGCCAATGAACCCCATGGTTGACGGCTGGATGGGCGACGACTGGTTTCACTACGGTGCGTTTCGCGAACAGAATATGCCGTACATCTACGAGCAGGAAGCCACGCGCAAAAACGACGAGCACTGGTGGACAAGCCACTACGACGATTACGACATGTACCTGCAAGCGGGCTCGGCCGGCGAGCTTGGCCGCCGGCACGGTCTCGAACAGATTGGCTTTTGGAGAAAGATTCTCGATCACCCGGCCTACGACGCCTTCTGGCAGCAGCAAGCGATGGACAAAATTCTTGCCGCGCAGCCGCTGAAAGTTCCGACCATGCTCGTCGACAGCTTGTGGGACCAGGAAGATATTTACGGCGCGACCGCTGTCTACAAGGCCATCAAGCCGAAGGACGCTGGCAACGACAAAGTATTTCTGGTGATGGGCCCCTGGCATCACGGGCAGGAGATTGATGACGCCAGCCGGCTTGGCGCGCTGAAATTCGGGACGGATACGGGGCTTTATTTTCGCAGAGAGATTCTTGCGCCCTTCCTGGCTCAATATTTGAAAGACGGCGCGCCAAAGAGCGATGTGGCGCCGGTGTCAGCATTTGAAACCGGCACGAACACCTGGCGGCGTTTGCTTGCATGGCCCGCCGGCTGCGCCACCGGCTGCACCGTAAAATCGGCGCCGCTCTATCTGACCGCAGGATCAAAGTTGAGCTTCACCGCACCGGCAGCGGGCGAAACCACATTTGATGAATACGTGTCTGATCCTGCCAAGCCTGTGCCGTACCGCGCGCGCCCCATTCAAGCGGTTGGCTACTCCAATGGCATGACCTGGTCGCAGTGGCTGGTGGACGACCAGCGCGAAGCATCCGGCCGGCCGGATGTGGCCGTGTTCGTCGCCGATGTCTTGAACGCGCCGGTGAAGATCAGCGGTCAGCCGATCGCCAATCTCGTTGCCTCCACAAGCGGCACGGACTCCGATTGGGTCGTCAAGCTGATCGACCTGTACCCTGACGAAGTGGGCGCGCAACCGGAAATGGGCGGCTATCAACTCATGGTTGCTGCGGACATTTTCCGCGGCCGCTACCGCGAGAGCTTCGAGACTCCCAAGGCCATCGTGCCGGACAAACCGCTGCTCTATCGCTTCGCGCTTCCCACGGTGAATCACATGTTCCTGCCGGGCCACCGCATCATGGTGCAGATTCAATCGAGCTGGTTCCCGCTTTACGATCGGAATCCGCAGACTTTTGTTCCCAATATTTTCTGGGCCAAGCCCGCCGACTATCGCAAAGCCACGCAGCGCATCTACCACGTGCCGGGCCAGGCTACTTTTATAGAGCTGCCATTGGTCACTACTCCTTGAGCCGCGACAGTGGGCAGTCCAATCACTCCTCCGCGGACAGTGGGTCATCTCTTCCGAGTAGCCTATGATCCGTCGAGAACCGATGCCAAGCGCGGAAACCAGTTCCTGCAGGACTAATCCCGCCGCAAGCCGGATAGCTTCCGGCTTGCCGACAATTCACGAATTGACTTAATTCGGCATTGTAAGTGCGATGGCGATTTAAGGCCAGTTATGGGTTGCGGTCTACCTGCGCAGCAGGCGGTCGAGCCAAGTTTTGTGCTGGTCGAAGCCTTCGAGCATCCAGATGTCGTAGGGCCACTTGGCGATTGAAGTGAGAAAGCGTTTGCCCTCGGGATGGAGGCTGAAGCCAGCCATGTCGTTCGCTGAGGCGGGGAGGTCCACTGGAGCAAGCAGCTTCTCCGCCCCTGTCTTCACATTCAAGGAATAGAGCTGCCACTGCGCACCGGCACCCGCGGTGTTGTGGAAAACGCCAAAAACCTCAGTTCCATCTCTTGAGAAGCCGTAGGCCAAAAACTTGCGTGACGTCAATTTGCGACCGGTATTCCCATCGGGAGAAATAAGAGAAAGACCGTCCGCCACCGAATAGAGAATCCAATCTCCGGCAGGCGACCACTGCATAACCCTCCGCACCTCGAGTGCTGGTTCTGCCTTCGCAAGAATGACGGCGCTTGCGCCGGAAACCGGCTTGATTTTTGCCAACTTGCCTGCCTTGTTCACGTACGCGATCCATTGGCCATCAGGGGACCATGCGTGAGTTCCTTGCATCTCCCGGTCTATTGTGACCTCGCCTCCTCCGGACGCATTCGAGATCATGAGCGCCGGTGCCGCTCCCCCGGATGCCGAATAAAAGGCAAATCTCGATCCGTCTGGAGCCCACCGCGGGTTGCCTACCATCCCAACATCTGTGGGCAGGGAAGCTAACCGCCTGGAAAAACCGTCCGTGGATGACACGTCCTCAATGGCGGGAATTCCGGAACGGTTAGTGGAAACAACAAAATGATTGCCGGATGGAGCCCAGTCAGGCCACCAGGAAATGCCACCGCCACCGAGCACTGTGCGCACAGCGCCGTCAGGCAGCGAGATTTCCAGAACGTCCCACTCCAGTGCGCCCGTAGCGTAAGCTACCCGTTTTCCATCTGGCGAGACCGAAGGGCGCTCGATAGCGACAGGGCTGATGTAGACCGCGCGGCGGCTGCCGTCAACCACATCCAGCAGCCACAGGGTACTCACAAAGCTAGGCATATAGGTAGCAATCAAGAGATGTCTTAGGGTTGTATCGGAAGCGCGAAGGGCAATGCGCCTGCAGGAGCACGGTGTGTTCGCGCGCTTTCGATACAACGACTTGAAGGAAGCCGCCCGCGATTTGCGGCGGACGCGGGCCCTATGCAAATTCAATGGTGGGAAGGAGCGGCGTCGAGCTGTGCCGAGGCTGTGCTGCAGAGCGCGACACGTGACTGTATGAGGCCGGAAGCTGGCCGAATGCGAAAAAGGATCGTGAGTAGCGTGGTCGAAGTGTTGGAAAAGGGCGTCCGTTCCGAGGGAAGGCACAGAGGTACGGAGCGCGTGGAAAAACACTTTCGAATTGGAGAGAGTCGCTTCATGCCGCAGCCGTGACTAGCGGTGGAGAACGAAGTTGGATTTCAGAAGCGGTGAGTCTTTCGACGACCATCATCGGCCCACCACACTTGGGACAAGACCAAAGATCGCTCGGACCGGCGGTGGAGGCCTCTTGCTCGGTTTGCGATGCCCCGCCGAGCAGTTGGAAGGAAAGTGGCAAGGTGGTGGCACGTTTGCGGTTGGCCAGGAAGCCGAAGTTGCGGATGCGCACGAAACCTTCCGGGAGCAGGTGCAACAGGAAGCGGCGCAAGAACTCATCGAGAGATAGGGTCATCAACTTCTGTGTGTTGCTGTGTGCGGAATCGCGCCAACGAAACGTGACCTTCCCATCAGCAAACGAGACCAGGCGATGGTTGGAGATGGCCACGCGATGAGTGTAACGGCCCAGATAACGGAGCACATGCTCTGGACCTCCGAACGGGCGTTTCGAGTAGACCACCCAGTCGTTTCGGAACAGTGGTCTCAGCCAGGCAGCAAAGGTTTTCGGCTGAGCGAGGAGCTTTAAGTCTCCATGAAAGTTGAGCTTGCCATCATGAAAGGCGCGCTTGAGCGCTTCGTGGAACTTTCCGCGAAAGACGTGACTGAGCACCTCGACGGGAAGAAAGAAATCGTAGCGTGGTTTGATCCAGCGCGTGTGATCGGCAGACAATCCACCGGCTGGCACCACGCAATGAACATGTGGGTGGGCCGTGAGTTTCTGACTCCAGGTATGCAGAACACTGAAGAATCCGATTTCTGCACCGAGGTGTTTGGGATCGCGGGCCACTTCGAGGAGAGTTTCCGCACTGGTGCGAAACAGGAGATCGTAGATGACTTTCTTGTTCTGCAAAACCAACGGGGCCAAATAACGAGGAAGCGTGAAGACCACATGGACGTAGCGCGTTGGGAGAAGCTCCTGGCGACGTGCTGCGAGCCAGCGATCGCGAGCTCCTGCCTGACACTTCGGGCAGTGCCGATTTCTACAGGAGTTGTAGGAAATGGCGCGATGTCCGCAGCGAGTGCACTCATCGAGATGTCCGCCGAGCGCGGCGGTGCGACACCGCGCAATCGCCAGGAGCACTTTGACGTGCTTCCAGCTGATCCACTTACGGCTTCGTTCGATGAAGGCGTCTCCCGCAGCGCGGACCAGATCGGCCACCTCGAGGGGTGGCCGGTCCATCTACTCGTCCTGTTGTGGACGGTCTTTTAGCTCCAGCGAGTCCAGAGGACTCGCGGTCGCACTAAGGTGCCGTTCAGAGAGATGGAGGTAGATGGTGGTTTCTTCCAGATCGCGATGCCCTAGCAACATCTGGATGGTTCGCAGATCCGCGCCTGCTTCCAGTAGATGTGTGGCGAAGCAGTGCCTCAGCGTATGTGGGTGCACGTCTTTCTGGAGGCCCGCTCTCTGGGCGGCTTCCTTGCAAGCGTTCCAGACCACCTTGGTGGTGATCGGTGTATCACCGGTATGCCAGCGGTTGCCTGGAAACAGCCAGGCGCTGGGCTTGCGCGGTAATCCGCGCCAGTGCTCACGCAGTACCTCGAGCAGTTTTGGGCTGAGCATCACATCCCGGTCTTTTCGTCCTTTGCCGCCTTGGACGTGAATCACCATGCGTTTGCTATCGATGTCGCTGACTTTAAGGTGTGTCAATTCAGCACGTCGTACTCCGGTGGCGTACAGGGTCATCAACAGAGTGCGATGAAAAGGAGTTAGCGCCGCGTTGATGAGTCGCGCGACTTCTTCCCGGCTGAGGATCGAAGGAAGGTGAAATGCTTTTTTCGGGTAGGGCGTCTCCGCGATGCTCCAGGTTTTCTTGAGAGTCTTGATGTAGAAGAATCGCAGAGCTGCCAATCGTTGCGTAACCGTGCCCGGCGACAACTTGCGCTTCTTGAACAGCTCGGCCTGATATTCACGAATGTGCTCAGGACCCAGATCCTCTGGAGAGCACTTGAATCGTCTTGAGAAATCTTCGACTGTGCGGATGTAACAGCGTGTGGTAGCCTCAGAATAATTACGACGCTTGAGTTCTTCGAGCATCATTTTGCGAAGTCGGGTCATAAGGACCTCCTTATGACCCGACAACTTACTTCAGCCGTTAGCCACAGACTGCTCCGTTCACCTCACGCGAAGCGTCCGCCGCACGGGCGGCTTCGTTCATGTCGGTTATCCGGCAGCCAACTTACGCCCTGAAGTATTCGAGGCACCGCGCCGATTCTCTGCGGCGTACCGGCCGGGTAGCGGATAATCCAAAGATCCCCGGATTCGAGCAGGGCTATTTTCGAGCCATCGGGTGCAAATTTTCCTTCCACAACACCGTTGTGCGGCAGTTGCCAGAACTCGCGGACTTGGCCGTCTTGGAGGGAAGCGATCCACAATTTGCCGCCACGCTCAAACATGACAGTTTTTCCGTCAGGGTGCATTGCTGGCGCTTTGGCATTTGCGAGCACTAAGTCCGGCGTTCCTCCCGACGCACTAACTGCCCAGAGGCTGTCATCCGAGCTGTAGTAAATGGTAGAGCCGTCTTTGGACCAGGATCGAGCTCTGCAAGCTTTGCTCGAATGGGTGAGTTGTGCTGCGCCGTCCGCGCCGATTGCCTTAATAAAAACTTGAAAGACACCGTGCACCCTCCCGTCATAAGCGATGCTTTTTCCATCCGGCGACCATTCGGGTGCCGTGTCGCCCGTCCCCTCTCGGGTAATAGCAGTGAATCGATAAGACGAGAGATCTAGCTGGCTGGGTGCCTCCAGTACCAACGCAAGTAGAAGTAGACTGAAAGCGATTACAGTTGTTGCCAATCCCCAAGCAGCGAGCGTGTGCCGTCGGGTCGGGCGTTCTGCCGCCGCCACTGGCTGCGCCCCGCTGCTGGCCTGCGAGTAGCGCTCGCGCACCTGCCTTAACTCGCGATAGAGGTCGAGCGTGGAGTCGTAGCGCTCGGCGGGGTCCTTCGCCAGCAGGCGTTCTATCACCCAGCGCAACGGAGGATGTAGGGCTGTTGGCAAAGGCTCGGGCTCTTCGCGGATGATTGCCGCCATGGTTTCCGCCCGGCTTTCGCGCCGGAACGGCTGTTTGCCCGCAGCCAGTTCGTATAGGACCACGCCCAACGAGAATTGATCGGATTGCGGCAAGAGGTCCGGCCGGCCACGCGCTTGCTCGGGGCTCATGTACGCCGCGGTGCCCACCGTGGTGCCAGGCTCCGTGAGGCAGTCACTGATGCCAATGGTGCGAGTCGAGTCGTCGGTTCCAGCCCCCACTACGGTGTCAGCTGCCTTGGCCAAGCCGAAATCCAGGATCTTGACGCGGCCGTCTGGCGTGACCAGGATATTGTCGGGCTTCAGATCCCGGTGGACAATGCTGGCGGCGTGCGCGGCCGCCAGGCCATCCGCAATCTGCATCGCGAAATCCAACAGCTTGCGCGGTGAATCCGGAGTAGCAATCGGAGCCCCTTCTACGAGTTCCATGACCAGGTAATCAGGCCCGACGTCGTAAAGCTGGCAGATATTGGGATGGTTGAGGGCAGCTATAGCCCGTGCCTCTCGCGCAAATCGTTCGGAAAATTTCTCCTGTGCAACCTTGATAGCAACCAGGCGATTGAGACGCGTATCGCGCGCCTTGTACACCTCTCCCATCCCGCCCGCACCGAGCCGTGCAAGGATCTCATAAGGTCCAAGTCGCGTCGCCGGGGCCAGTGCCATGATTGGCCGCAATTATAACGCGAGAAGTTCGTGGGCGTATCACGGGCTACTCGGAAGTTATCGGCTCGTCCATTGGGTTAGTAACGACAAACACGCTTGTATTGACTGGTCTGGCCACCTTACGAGCGGTTGGCAACGCGGAAATTGACCTGCTACCTCCTTTCGCCGCGCGTGACTCTCTTGCTTTGTCCTTGGTATCCTTACAGCCTCTCAATTCGATCTTAGGAGTAGACATCATGCGCAACATTTTCTTAACAGTTCTTTTCTTCGCTTGTGCCGCAATTTCTTCGGCGCAGCAAAATGGCTCGGCCTCGCACTTTGACGGCAATTCCTGGTGGGCGCACGTCAAATTCCTGGCGGACGATTCTCTCGAAGGGCGCGACACCGGCAGCGAAGGTCTACGCAAAGCGCAAGCGTACGCCGTCGAGCAACTTCAAAAAGCCGGCCTCGAGCCTGCGGGCTCGAACGGCTTCTACCAGCCGGTGCGTTTCAACCAATACGAAGTCGATGAAGCCAAGTCCTCGCTTGCTCTCGTCGCCAACGGCCAGGCGAAGCCACTCTCGTTTTCTGATGATGCCTTCATTGGCACTCGCGCCACGCATGCCTCTGTAATGCTTTCCGCGCCCTTGGTTTTTGTTGGCTATGGCTTGCAAATTCCAGAAAAAAATCTCGATGAATTAGCCGGGCTTGACCTCAAGGGAAAAATCGTCGTCTATCTTGCCGGATCTCCTTCAGATATTCCTACGGCCCTTGCATCACACTATCAAACCGCTGCTGAGCGCTGGAAATCGCTGCGCGCTGCCGGCGCGATCGGCACCGTCACGATCATGAATCCCGCGTCCATGGATATTCCCTGGCCGCGCATTTCCGTCAATCGCAATCACCCTTCGATGGATCTTGCCGACGCCGAGTTCAATGAAACTCCAGGCCAGCAGCTCGGAGTGACATTTAATCCCGCTTCTGCTGAACAGCTTTTCGCTGGCTCGGGCCACACCTTCGCGGAAATCGCCGCCTTGGGCAAAGACCGCAAGCCTCTTCCGCGCTTTCCGTTGGCCGTTTCTCTCAAGGCGAATGCCGTCATACTCACGAAGTCTCTCGAATCCGCCAATATCGTTGCCAAGCTGCCGGGTTCCGATCCTGCTCTCAAGAATGAATTTGTCGTTCTCTCCGCGCACATCGACCACGTCGGCATCGGCGCGCCCATCAACGGCGATCGCATTTACAACGGCGCGATGGATGATGGCTCCGGCAGCGCGCTCGTCATGGATATCGCCGCGAACTTGAAAGCGCATCCGGAGAACATTCAGCGCTCGATGCTCTTTCTTCTCGTTACCGCCGAAGAAAAAGGTCTGCTCGGTTCAAAATATTTCGCCGCGCATCCTACGGTGCCGGCAAGATCCATCGTTGCGGATGTCAACGTGGACATGTTTCTTCCCATCGTTCCCCTGAAAATCTTGAAAATTGAGGGCATTGAAGAATCCGACCTAGGCGCGCGCGCTGCCGCGATTGCGCAGTCGATGGGTATCAAACCCATTCCTGATCCTGAGCCGTTGCGCAACGCGTTTATCCGCAGCGATCAGTACAGCTTCATCAAGAAGGGCGTCCCCGCTGTCAAAGTGGACGTCGGCTTCGAACTCGGCACACCGGAACAAAAAGTTTTCAAGGATTGGCTTACCAATCGCTACCACGCGCCGAGCGACGATGTGAACCAGCCTGTCGATCTCAAAGCTGCCGCGGGTTACGAGGAATTCACGCGGCGCCTGCTCCTCGAGACGGCCAATGCTCCCGAGCGTCCGCGCTGGAAGACCGATTCGTTCTTCCGGCGCTACGCCGCCGACTAAATCCCATTTGCATGTTGGCCCGTCGTCAGAGCGCCGATCAAGAGAGGCGCTCGAAAATGCCGGCGGCACCCATGCCGCCTCCGATGCACATGGTGACCATACCGTAGCGTGCGTTGCGGCGCTGCAATTCACGAATAATTGTGGCGGTCAGTTTTGCGCCCGTGCAGCCGAGCGGGTGGCCGAGGGCGATGGCGCCGCCGTTGGGATTTACGCGAGAGGCGTCGAGACCGGCTTGCTGGATGACGGCGAGCGATTGCGCGGCGAAGGCTTCGTTAAGTTCGATGACAGCGATGTCGTTCAGCGAAAGTCCCGCGAGATTTAATGCTTTCGGAATGGCTTGCACTGGTCCGATACCGAATTCCTCGGGAAGTACACCGGCGGTGGCGTAGGCGACGAAGCGCGCCAGCGCC
Organism: Acidobacteria bacterium 13_2_20CM_57_17; assembly: GCA_001914785.1. Lineage (GTDB taxonomy): Bacteria > Acidobacteriota > Terriglobia > Acidiferrales > UBA7541 > Acidiferrum. The sequence continues at coordinate 14,906 of MNDE01000094.1, forward strand.
TTGAGGCCCAGCGATTTGGCGCGCGCGTCACTCATGATGACGCTTGCTGCGGCGCCGTCGCTCATCGGAGAACTGTTTCCGGCGGTGACCCTGCCTTTCGCGTGAAACGCGGGCCTGAGTTTGGCGAGAACGTCGAGATTCGTATCGGCGCGGGGAAGTTCTTCTGTAGAAAAAGAAAATGTTTGCGTTGTGGGTTTCACCGTTCCCGACTTCGGTTTGGAGGAGGCGCCGTTGCCGTTCGGAAGGGAAGTGATTTTTACTTCGACGGGAATCGTTTCGTCCTTGAAATTTCCGGCAGCGATGGCGGCGAGAGCCTTCTTGTGAGAATCGGCGGAGAACTGGTCGGCTTGCTCGCGGGTGATTCCAAATTTGCGCGCGATGTTTTCCGTGCCCAGGCCCATGTTGATGTAGGCGTCGGGATAATTGTCGACGAGCCAGGGATTCGGAGAAATTTTGTTGCCGCCCATGGGCACCATGGACATGGACTCGGTGCCGCCGGCGAGGATGACCTGGGCGGAGCCGGAGCGGATGCGTTCCGCGGCGAGGGCGATGGCTTGCAGGCCGGAAGAGCAAAAGCGGTTGATGGTCATCGCGGAAGTTTCGACGGGGAGACCGGCGCGGAGAGCGGCGATGCGCGCGACGTTCATGCCTTGTTCGCCTTCGGGCATGGCGCAGCCGAGAATCACGTCGTCAATTTCCTTGGCGTCGAGGCCGGGAACGCGGGCGAGCGCTTCCTTGATGGCGAGAGCGGCGAGATCGTCGGGGCGCGTGGCGCGGAGCGAACCTTTGTAGGCGCGGCCGACGGGAGTGCGAATGGCTGAGACGATGACGGCTTCAGGCATGGCGGAACCTCGAAAAGAGAAAAGCCTCGGGCCTAAAGGCCTGAGGTACAGGTTTATTGTTAGGCGGGCTCGGAGAAAAAGCAAATTGTGGTGGCTGGTGAGTCACAGGGATACCCCACCCCCGGTTGTTTTGCGCAAAGAGTGCGGAATCGCTTGAAAACAAAAGAGTTGAGTTTTTGGTGAGTGCAAAAGAGTGCGCAAGAGTGTGAAAGGAAAGAACTTGAGTAAGAAAGCGACTCCTCGCGGCCAACTCGCGCAAGTCTTCCAAGACTTGCGAGGGCACTCCCTCACCCCTGGGTTTTTGTAAGTGTTGCATCTAAAGGATTTGGCTTTTCCGTAAGTCTTGTGTTTGCAACACTTACGGGGCAGGCTCATAAGTGTTGCAGCTAAAGAGGTTAGGGGAGTGAGCTGTCGGCGAGAAAGTGGCGGCGAGAAATGCGAAGAGTTTGTGGGGGTAGGACGGAGCGGGCGGAGGCCTGGCACGGTTCGCAAGGCGCCCTCCTTTCCGACAGGGTTGGAATCTGTGATCCCGACAGGATCGGGATCCACGATCACCAGAGGTAGGTCAGGCAGGCGGAGGGACTGTGCCGACTTAACGATCCCATTATACCATATCGTAACGTATGTCAAGGATTACTTTAAGTGGTTTGGATACTGGGGGATAGCAGGGAGTCTTTTCCCGCGACGCAGGCGACAGCTGAATCCCACAACGAAGAGCATGCCCCCTTTCTCAAGAACCAACGCGAAACGTAGGCCACCCTGGAATCGTCCTAACGCATTAAGGGTGACCTACCCGGCCTAAATTTGGGTCAGTTCTCAGGGACGACCTTTGAGTTGGGGCGGGCCCCCAACTTGAAGTGAAACATTATCATTCGTTGATGCATGGTCCCGCCAATCTGCCACCCATAAGTCGGTCCGAGCTGCTGGGCAATATGATTCAAGGCCTGCCGGACAGTGATGTCGTGGAATGTTGCACTCCACGGTTTTGCAAAGCCTTGTGTTCCGCCAATTCCCATGAAGTAGAGGTTCTCGTTCGGATCCCCGAGTTGGTGGACGACCTCCATCGCTGCGACTCCTGACTCCCGAATCTCTTGGAAATGAACTTCGGGTAGTACGCGGTTAAAGAAATAATTCTTGTCATTAAGAAAGGCTCGCGGAAAGAGGTTGGCCATATTTCCGTCGCGAGCCCAAGTGTATCGAGTGTCTAAAGCGCAAAGCCAGGTAAGCAGGCCCGAGATGGTCTGCTTTTCAATCCTAGCGGTGAACTTAGGATTGGCGAGGGTACCCTTCGCAGGGAGGATTCCTTCTATCGAAATCGAAATGTCAAAGGCTTGGTTCAATCGTGCTATTTCATCGAAGATGGTTTCGTCCTTCAACTCAGCTAGCTCCACCAGTTGGTTGAGGGGATCCTTCTTAGCTGGCGTGGTTGACTCTTGTGCGCGCAGCCTAGGAATTGACGTTCCGGGATGAAGGAGCATCAGGACAGATAGTAGGGCTAAGGTCTTCATAATGCTAGCTCGTGGGGCCCAGGTTTGTAATGCTTGGTCCCGATTGGCTCCATGAGAGTGTGTTGTGACGCACAATGAAGCCTCCAACGCCGAGCCACTGGTCTGCGGTCGCGCTGAAATTGGACGGCAGCGGACTACTTCCGTAGATGCTCAATGTGTCGACAACCTCGCTGTTGTCGTCGGTTCCGCCTGTCCCGGTCACTTCAGTTACCGGGAAATTTGAGTTTGGCTGCGAGACGGTTTCATAGACGGAAATGTTCCTGTATCCCGGCTGAAGGAGCTGCCCTCCCGGGTTGGTATACACGTTATAGTACACGTACGAAGTGTAGCCGTACTGTGGTGGATTGCTGTTATTGATGGGAATTACCTGAATGTTTCCCGCCTGCTGAAGGAACTTGAATAGTCGAATGGTGATCGTTCGTGTGGCTGGTGTTTGGGCCGATTGGTTATTCGCGGAATAGCCTACAGTCAACGTTGTGTCGAGGAGAGAGCTGCTGGGTGCGTCTCCTGTTACTGTCACGACGTCGGACGAGGTGGAATACGGGGAGGATGAGCCGTTGAAGAAAATATTTGGGTGGTTGACACTCGTTGTTGTCGCGCTCCATGAGAAAGTTCCTTGCGACGGATTTCCTTGAACTTGTTCTTGATTAAAGCCCGTTACTGTCGGATCGCTTCCTTCAAAAATGTAATTGTTGCCGCCCGTAAATGACACGGTCGGCGCGACCGTGACCTGCGCTTGCGGGTAGTAAATACAGTTATAATAGGAGACTTGAGCAGTTAGCGTACCTGTTCCAGGATTGCTCCCTGTCACACTGCAGGAAGGCTCGCCGGAGCAACTTGTTTGGAGAGTAAAAGCTGAGCCGCTTCCAGACCAGGAGAAGTTGGCAGAGCCGCCGCTCGTAGAGGGTCCGGAGCAGTCACCTACGTTGTATCCCAAGCAGGTGCTGTAATTCACGCTAAAACCGATGCTGTCGCCAACGTTCACCGTTCCGCTCGAATTGTTCATGCTGGCGCCGCACAGCGTGGGAAAAGGACTACAACTGAAATTCCTGGCCATAGCGGCGATGCGATTTGATACCAATAGACGCCCAGTGACTGTCTGCGGATCACTCATGGTCCAGATAATCTCGCCTTCGACAAGGTCGGCAGGCAGGACTCTCTGACGATCATCCCGGACTTGGTTCTTGATGAGCTCATTCATGCTCAGTGCAATGGTCTCAAGTGGCGACAGCTTGATTAGCTTTTGCCAAAGAGCCTTGCCGTTAAGAATCGTGGCGACCACACGTTGTTCCTGTTGCGTGTGATTAAAAATTAGAACGGTGGAATCGTTTCCGTGCGCGACGGACCATGGGTGGGCGCCCCCATTCTCGGGCTGCTGAGCGTCTTTCCCCAGTAATTCGACTTCACCTTCACTGCCAGGAGCTTTCGACGCCATGCTAACTCCTATGTCTCCCGGGGCAGCGTCAGAAGTTACGACGAAGGAATTGCGCATTCCGGAGTCCCCTTGAAGATCGGCAAGAGGAAGAATCTGGGTGCGCTGTGGCGGCAAATTGATATCGCCGACTGGAGTATCCGAAGCGATCGTAGAACCTGAAAGGCCGGACGTCCTGCTAAACCTTACAGTCACATGGGTGGGGCGCAGAGAGAAATTTGCGAGGGCCACGTACGGCTTATAGGAGCCCTGACCCAACAGGTCTGCTGCTCCCACTGGAAGACCGGCAAAGACCGTGCTTGGCGAAGCGGTTAGCTTCGGATCAGTGAAGGGTACTGCGCCGAAGATGGATTCAGACGCGCCACGGCGTTGGGTGATTCCGAAAGCGGCGAACTGACCCGGCCCGGCGTTCGAGACGAGCTGGACGCCAAGACTTTCCGGGTCGCCGGAATTCGCGGGTCTGCCAGGTGCGATCAGCGATTGTGGGTTGGAGTGGTCTTGGCTGCAAGCTTCCGTCATTACGGTGGAATTCGGGGCAAGTTCGAGTGTATTTGAGATTGGGTTGGCGTGGTGACTGAGGCAGTCGACTCGAACCTCCTGCGGGGTCTGAGAGAGGCTTGATACCGCAATAAGGGTCGATTCTCTCCCTGCGCGAGCAACCCCGCGCAAGACTGATGAACCCATGCTGGGGTCGGGCATGGCAAGTTCCTCGTCTATGTATGATGCATGTGAGCCGTTGTAAGTAATCGAAAGTTGTGCGAGCACCGCCAAACCATTGAGATCTGGACTCTGTTCGACAAGGATGCTCCCGCGAGTTTCCGGTGAGTCGGCCTCCTGCAAAAGCTGCTGGACACTAATTTGAATGGGAGAGCTTCCCGGGAGGGGAGCTTTCTTTTGGAGGATCGTTTGGCCACTCAAGGACCGCAGGGTGACAGTCGCGTATGTGGTTAGGTTTGACGCATTCACAAGTGAGAGTGTGCTACTGAACTGCTCGTCTTGCAGGAATAGCGGGGCCGCAAGCATAGGTTGCATGCGTGGTCCAGTCCCAAGGCTAGAAGCCCGTGTTTTGTGTGACGGTTTTGAGGTCGATAGCGTTTTCTTTTCTTTGTTGATGGCTCCCGTTGACACTGTGCCAAGTGAGGCAAACGCGAAAAGGATGGAGGTAAGTATTGCTGTTGCGACTCTAGAGACTGAGCGCTTTCGATTTGAGTGCACGAATCTGGCGACGCACAAAATGTAATTTTTCAACATCACGTACTCTCCTTTGATTCCACGCCAAGAATTCGAACCTTGGCGGAACGCTAGTCCGAACGTTTTGGCCTGCCGCGATCGTCGATGAAGGAACTCACCGTTCCAGATGGCAGAACCTGAAGTGTTTTGAGAAATTCGATGAGGCAATCGCGGTCGAAAGGGCTGAGGGCTTCGAAGGCTTGGCGTGAAGCGAGAGCTTCGCCGGAATGGGCGAGGACAGCTTCGCGCATGATGGTGAATTTGCCGTGGTGCATGAAAGGGCCGGAATTTGCTGTGCCCCACAGCTTGCGAGTGAGGAACTTGGTGTTGCCTTGGAAGAAGGCAGCTGAACCAGCGGGCTGATTTTGGTCGAGCGGTTCGGCGTTGGGGTCAGATGGGCCGGTGGTGATGTCGTGGAGTTTGAGGTCCGTGAACGCAGGAACCCATACGACTCCATGCGCGTCAGGCTTCAGGCGGGGGCCGGGAAGTTCGTCGCTGGTAAGGTCAACAGCGAGTGTGGGTGCGTCACCAACGCGCAAATTGCCGGAAGGGTTGAAGGGATTCGGTTCGGAATAGATCCAGCCATTGTTTGTCAGGGGCAGCTTGGGAGTGTGGCAGTTGGCGCAGCCGACATCGGAAAAGCGCTTCTCACCGATGCGCGCGGCTTTCTCCATTTGCGGATCGTTGGAAATGACGCGGCCAGGAATGGGGAGTGTCACCTGATAGAGCGTGACGGCAGTAACGTCGGCGGTGGTCAGTTCGTTTACGAAACCGTCGCCGTCTTCGTCGACGCCCGGACCGAAGCGTTCTTCCGCCTGGATGCCATGATGCTGATTGAAAGCGTTGATAGTGAATTGACGGAGAGAAATGGCAGCGCCAGCTTGATGAAACGGCATGATGACCAAGCTGGGAGGGTGACTGGCGTCCGGCGAGATCAAACACGGAGCAGGCAACCCTTGCACGCGGGAGGTGTCCCACGATCCATCCAAGGCGCGGGCCAAGACACCGAAAGACACGCCCTTCGTGGTGAGAGCCTTGGAAGCTCCAGGAGGGATGGAGTCGCGAGTGGCTTGAAGGTCCGAGGTCATCTGGCGGGCGAGCATTTCGATGAAGCCGGAGCCGTTCATGCCGATAGTTTTGCGCTCGTTGGCGAAAGTCTGCTGGGTGAAGAAGCTGGCGCGCTCGTCGAGGGCGCCCGCGGTGGCCATGGTGTCGCTGTGATTGAAGGAGATGAAGTCGAAACGCTGACCAAGCACGAAGACATTCGTTACGCGGTCGCCGCCTCCTCCTGTGGATGGGAGGTTGTGGCAGCCGGAGCAAGAGTTAGCGTCCGGGCCGGAGAGGCGATTGAAATTAAGAGGGAAAACGAGCGGAGTGGAAGGATCGGAGAGCCTGGCGCCGTTTGCGGTGCCCTTGGAAAGCGGACGGCCAGCGCCTTCTTGAACCGTCCAGCGCGCGGTAAACAATTTTTCGCCAAAGGCAAGGAGTTGAGGGATGGAGAGGTGGAATTCGTCGCCGTCCTGCAAGTGGCGGGGAACGGCTACTTCGCGGCCGATCTGCGAAGGCTCGTTTTGTGTCCTTGCGGCGAAAGCCAACAAGCAGAACGAGAATAGGACGGCCAACGTGGTTGGCCACCTGCGAGGACGGCGCACGGTCGCGTCTCCCAGGCTGGGCGAACGTGAACTCGAACCTGAACGTACTAACTAACGAACCCGTGGACACATCAGCGGGGAAGAACCAGGGGGAGCTGAGGAACCGATGGAGCCCGCGCTAATTCGCGGCGCAGAATAAATTTTTGCTTTGAGTTTTGTCAATCCGGTGAATACCTCAAAAAAGTACTACCTGAGATTAGTACAACATCTGTTTGGTAATACTGAAGAAATACCGTGAAGACTAGAATCCATCTCATAAATCAGAGCCCCGGGAAAGACCGGAATGCTTCAGGGGCTAAAGCCCACTTTTTCTGAAGCGTTTTCGGCACGGCTGAAGCCGTGCCCTCCTAAAGAGCCATTTATGAGATGGCTTCTAGTATCGTCCACAGGACGAGGCTACTCGGCGCGGAGGGCCTCGACGGGATCGACGGTGGAGGCGCGGCGCGAGGGCAAATAGCTGGCGAGGAACGCGGTGGCGACGAGGCCGAGCGAAGCGGCGCCGTAGGCGATTGGATCCACGGGGCTCACCTTGAAGAGCAGGGACGACATCAAACGCATAGCGATGATGGCGACTACGAGCCCGCAAGCTACGCCGATGCCGGTCAGCGAGAGGCCGTGGCGAACGAACATGCCGGTGAGCGTTTGGTGCTGCGCGCCGAGAGCCATGCGAATGCCGATTTCGCGGGTGCGTTGCGAGACGGAGTACGCGATAACGCCGTAGATGCCGACGACGCCGAGCAACAAAGCCATGCTGCCGGCAACGCCAAGCATGATGAGCGTGAAGGAGGTTCGCGCCATGGAGCGCTTGTAGAAAAAGTCCAGTGCGTGAACGTCGGCGAGAGGAAGATTCGGATTCAGGGACCAGACCCCTTGGCGAACTTCGTTCAGGAAACTTTGCGAGCCGGTGCGAGAGCTGCGAAGTACGAAGGCCACTTCGCGCATGGACATGGTGTCATCGCTTTCAAAGTGATCCATCAGGAGAGGCCAATAGACAATAGTGGTGGGTGGTTTGCTGACGCCTTCATCGTAAACATCGCCGACGACGCCGATGATTTCCCGCCAGTCGTCTTTGGAGCTGACGCGGATGCGCTTGCCGAGCGCGGCGGTGGGATCATTCCAAAGTTCGCGAGCCACGTTTTCAGAAACCATGGCGACAGGCATTTTCTTGTAGGTGTCATTCCACGTAATTTTTCGGCCGGCGACCAGCGGCGTGCCGACGGTGTCCAGGTATTCCTGCGAAATGAAACGGAAGGTGCGAAGCGGAGGAAGCTGGCCTTCGGCGTAAGTGTGGTTCTCAACGAAGATGGGATCGTGCCAGCCTCCAAAGCTCATGGGGACGTTGGAGATGATTCCCACGGATCCGACGCCCGGAATCGCGGCAAGCCGGTGCAAGATTTCCTCTTCCGTGCGGACGACTTGCTCATTCTCTTTGACCATGGTGCTGGGAATCGAGATGCGGAAAGTCTGCAACGAAGCCGGCCCGGAAAATCCGGGATTGACGTTGGTGAGGGCGCGGAAAGTGCGAATCATCAGGCCGGAGCAGATTAAAAGGACGAGCGCGAGAGCGACTTGTACAACGACGAGGACGCTGCGCGCGCGATGTTGCTCCTTGCTCTGGCTGAGGGCGCGGCCGCCTTCGCGGATACCGGTGCTGAGTCGCACTCCGGCGTACTTGAAGATGGGAATGGAGCCAAACAGGATGCTCGCGAGAAGTGAAATCAAAAGTGTGAAGAGCAGGACGCGGCCATCAATGCCGATCTCGTGAACGCGAGGAAGTCCCGCGGGAGCGATGACCGCAAGAACGCGCAACGCGGCGTAAGCGAGGCCCAAGCCGACGGTGCTGCCGAGCAATCCGAGAATGACGCTCTCGAGCAGGAGATCGGCGGCGATGTGTGCGCGGCTGGCGCCCAAAGCGCCGCGAACGGCGAGCTCCTGTCGGCGGCCTTCGACGCGGACGAGAAGCAAGTTGGCGACGTTGGCGCAGGCAATCAGCAGGACCATGCCGATCGAGCCCATCAAGACCCAGAGGACGCTGCCGACATCACCGACGACGTCGCGTTTGAGAGGACGAGCATTGGGGCCGATATGCGCGTCTTCGAAGAGCTTGATGCTGAAGCCGGGCGGCGTCGGAAAAGAACTCATGACGATGGGCAGCATGCGAGCGACGTCGGTGTTGACCTGTTCGATGGTGACGCCTGGTTTGAGCCTGGCGAGACCCTCGTAGCTGAAGTTGCCGAGATGGGTTTTGTTGCGGTCAAACTGGAACGGAAGGATTACGCCGGGCTCTTCCCAGTCCAGGAAGTGAAATCGCTGAGGAAGGACGCCGATGATTTGGCGGGATTTGCCGTCCACGATGATATTGCGCCCGACGACGGAAACATCGCCGCCAAATTTGCGGCGCCAATAGCCGTAAAAAAGCATGACGGTTTCGGGGGCCCCCGGCGAATCATCTTGCTTGGTAAAGCTGCGGCCCAGCAGGGGAGGCATGCCGAGGAGTGGAAGAGTGCCATCCGTAACGCGCAAGGCACGAACTTGTTCTGGCTCGGCCACGCCGGTCACGCTCACGGAGTCGCCCGCGTAAAGACCGAGGTCCTGGAGGGTGCGATTTTGGTCGCGGAAGATGAAGTAGTCGGAGGGGGACAGCTCGAATTCTTTTAGATTGATCCCAGGTGCGGTAAGCCAGACACCGATAAGCTCGTCGGGTTTGGGATAGGGCAAGGGCTTAAGGAGCACGCCTTCTAGAACGCTGAAGACGACGGTGTTGCCCCCCACGCCGGCTGCCAGCGTGATGAGGGTGATGGCCGTGAACATGGGGGCGCGCCCGAGCCGTCGAAGAACTTGCTTGAGCTCGTTCTTAAGAGATCCCATGTCCTACCCTCCCGCGAGCGCCTGCTCAGTGAAAAGAGACACTTTATTTGGATGGTCAAAAGAGTGATACGACAGAGGGCCGGAGAAGTTCCCTGGAATCTTGGCACACGCGGCCGAAGTTGGATAGTTTATCTGACCTTGAGGAATGCGCCTTTGCGCGGAATAAAGATCGTTCCGGGAGGCTCGACGCCGAACTTCCTGGAGTAGTCACCTTGGTTGACGGCAATACTGACGCGGTTGCGAGAATCAATGAACAGGAGCGAATAGCCAACGGGGACGTCCATGAAAGTTTTCACGTAGGGCAAGGCCACCAGTTTTTTGTTTATTTCGACCTTTACCGCATCGCCGAAGTTGTAGGCCAGCTTCTTGAATTCGTCGCCGGGGATATCGGTGATCAGGGAACCGAAGGGATCATCGAGCGCGATAATGTCGCCGGCGATGCCTTTGTCGGTGGTGGCGGACGTTTTTGGTGCGAGGCGGACGAGTTGCGGAACTTCCGGACCGACGAGGTTGAATTCCCATCCAGCGGCGAGATGCGCGCCCGCGGGAGAAAAAATGTCGCGGCCGTGAAAGGTGGAAGAAATCGGAGCCTGAATAATCCAGTTCGGATTTGTAATCTCGCGGGCGGAAGCCAGGCCGTCGCGGTCGATCACCGGCGTGATCAGGCCGTTGTCCGGCAGAACGAAATATTGATCCTTCTTGGTTTTGACGATGACGGCTTTGCGCGAGGTGCCGACTCCTGGGTCGACAACGGTCACAAAGACGGTTCCCGCGGGATAGTAAGGGGACACGCCTTCCAGGAAACGCGCGCCTTCTTCTATGGAGTAGGGCGTCACACGATGAGTGATGTCCATGATGCGCGCGTCCGGCGCGATGCTGAGCATGACGGCCTTGCAGATGGCCACGGCGTCGTTGGCGGTGCCGAAGTCGGTCATGAATACGATGATGGGCCGCGTGCCTGATTTGCCGGGGGCGGCTGGATCTCCCTGCGAAGGAGATTTCGAGCAGGCTGCGCTGGTCAGAGCGAGCACGAACAGAGACAGACAGAGCAAACGAATGCGGGAAAGCATTAACGCTCCGTTACGGCTTTGTGATTTTCTTTCCAGTCAGTGTAAGCTGCGCGATTGACATTCGGCAAGGCGAGTTCTAGAAGATACACACGGCGGACGGAGCATTCGAGCGAATAGAGAAAGAAGGAGGCATCGTGGGAGGATTAATCTACTGGATCGTGGTCGGACTGATTGCCGGCTGGCTCGCCGGGCAAGTGATGAAGGGCGGAGGATATGGCGTAGTGGTGGACATTGTCCTGGGGATTCTTGGCGGGGTTGTAGGCGGTTGGGTGTTCGGCGTACTAGGATTCCACGCAGGAGGAACGATCGCGCAGATTATCGTTGCGTTTGTTGGCGCGGTGATTCTGGTATGGATCGCGCGAAAACTTAAAAAAGCGTAGAAGAGTTTTACGAGAATAACAAAACGCGTTGCTTAGAGGGAGGAATCACCCGGGGTAACGCGCTTTTGTTTAGAGCAAGCCTAATGGGTCGCGCCAGGGTTTTGGTGCATAACCAGAAACCATTCGACGGTCGGGGCGCGCTGGTACTTCAGGCGCAAGCGCGTTGATTTTGCCGCAACAAGATTCCCGAGTTTTTCCTGAACGAAGGCAAGTTGCTGTAGAGCAAGCGGCGAATGAGGATCGGCGGCAAGCTCATCAGCGGCGCCGAAAAGATCGCCCTGTTGGAAGAGCAGGTAACCACGAGCGGATTCATAAGCGTTTGTGACGACGAGGTCGCGCGAGGAAGTGACGAGATCTTTGAGTTTGGCGACAGCTTCGGATGCGTCATTGGCCCGACCGTTGAGGGCAGCGACACGCGCGCGTTCGCGGAGAACGGTGGCACGATTGATGTCCCGGTCTGCTTCGCTCATCCCTGCGAGAGGCTTTTCCAGAAAAGCGGAGAGAGCATTGAGGCGAGTGAGTTCGTCGCGAAAATCGGCCGCGAACATCGCGCTGCCGAGGGCGATCTCAAATTGAGCGTTAGGTTCTTTCTTCGCGGCGGCCTCTCCGGCGAGAGAGGAAAGAGCCTTGCGGCCGTCGGCGGGACGGCCTTCCCAGAAAAAGATGAGAGCTTGCGAATACTTGGCATCGAGCTCGTCGAAAGGATTGTCCGTGAGCTGGATAGCGCGGTCATATTCTTTTCGCGCGTTGCTGAAATCGCCCATGAGAGTGCGCGTGCCGCCGAGGCCTTCCTGGGAAGGCAAATACTTGGGATCAATCTTGAGCGCGGCTGTGTAGTGCTCCAGAGAGGCGGGATCGTCACCGGCCATGCGGGAGACTTCACCGAGAGAATCCTGGGGATTCGGAGAGCCGGGCTCGACTTCCGCATAGCGCTTCAAAGAAGCGATGGCATTCGCGGGATCAGGCGTGCCGGTGCCAATGTAAACGTAGCCAAGGCGATTCAGGACGGCGGGAAACTTGGGATCGATCTGCAGAGCCGCTTCCATCATGGAACGGGCGCGGTCGTCATCCTGTTGGAGGTACAGCCATTCGGCGGTCATGTAGAGAATGTGCTTGTCACGCGGGTAGCGCTTCAAGAGGTCATTCATACTGGAGATGGCGGGAAGCAGGTCGTGGTCCTGGATGCTGGTCATCCAGCGGACAAGGAGTTGCTCATCTGGAGTAGCGAGTGGAAGAAGAGACTTGGCCTTCGCGAGGGCAGCGGCATCCGGCATGATCCGGCGGGCAGCGAAGGAGAGCATGGCGTGGGCGAAGGCGGACTGCGGATCCGCTTCGGCGGCGCGCCGCGCTAGAATCGCGGAGCCGCGGTAGATGGCGTTTTCATAATTGTCGACGGCTTGCTCAAGCAAGCGGCGGGCTTGCTCGGAACGCGTAGCGAGCGGGATGGCGCCGAAGAGGTGTTGACCGGCACGTGCTGCACCTGCACCTGGAGTGCCGGCTTCGGTGCGGGCGGCGGCATTCTCGACGTGCGGAGAGGGCGCTTGCCCCCAGACGGTGGATGTAAAGAGCGACGGGAAAATCAACAACCAGAGGCGCGCAGCGAATCGGTTCATGGCGAAACACTCTCCGTTTCCGCAAGTCAAAAAATGAGCTTAGATTGGAAACGTAGCGTGATGCGAGGGCCCGGGGATACTGGTCTGGAGGTCAGGTGTGCGAGATTATAAAGACAGGGATAGCTGGTTGGGGACAATGGAAGGGAGGCGCACAGTTGGGCACACGGAGAAAAACGCATGCTTGCCCCACGCCGCAACGAGTGAAGATACTGCAAAGAACACGCTTGAAAGTGAAAAGTGAGAATGGAAGTTATGAAACAAAATGTCCGTGGGAACTGGCTGCGAATCGCTGCCCTATTGAGTACTGCTGCGATGGCCGGATACGCGAGCTTCGCCGCCATCAAAAACATGGCGGTCGTCATTTCCGCGGGGAGCAAACTTTCAGATGTCCCGTTGGCCGATCTCGTGAAAATGTGCAAGGGCACGCAGAAGACCTGGCCGGATGGGAAGAACTTCATTCTTGTCCTCAAAAATCCCGAGGCTCCCGAGATGCGCGTAGCAGTGCAAAAACTCTTCGGTGACGCCAGCGGCGACCTGAAAGCGGCCATCGCGAAGTTGAAAGAGTCCCACTTGATCGTGAAGATTGTGGGCAGCGACGAAGACTTGCTGCGTACCGTGGAAGCCACTCCCGGCGCTGTCGGGATTCTGGACGTTTACTCCATCAACAGTTCGGTGAAAGTCCTTCGAGTTGACGGCAAGCTGCCTTTTGACATGGGCTACGCTCTGAAAGGGAATTAGAGCGCCAGCTGCAGCTTCCTCAGATACACCTCCTCGGCAAGCCTGAGACTATTCCACCTCAGACGGATTCTCTGCGCTTACTACTCAAAACCTGGCAGAGCTTGTAACGAAGACGGCCCAGGAATCACCAAAGACAAGAGCCCCCAAAATCCCTGTACGAAGGTACAGGTTTTCCACAGGCAGTACAGGGAAAAAGAGGCGAAAATCATGGCGAAAATCGATATGCATTTAAAGTTTTTGTTTTGTGCAATTTATAGAGTTTTGTGCACAAAAGGAGCGGTACTAGGAGACTCGTTTAGGCCCAAAAATGTACCTTGTGTACCATCGCATTTTGGGACTGGAAGGTGTCAAATAGGACAGGTATAAGGGGTGAGGTTGGACCCTTCTCGCGAGTTGCTGCATCCAAGTAAGTGGTAAAGCAACTGAGGATGCGGGAAATAGACCAGCAGCGGAAGTGCAATGGGGGTAGTGCCCGGGGGATAAAGAAAAAGATGAAGACCAAAGACAAGAGCCGGAAGTGGATGTGGATGTTCCTGGCAGTGCTGGTCTCGCTGCAGACGTATTTCGTGTGGGAACTCCTGGCAGTGTTTGCACTGTTTGCCGTAGGATTCGCGGCCATCGCGTTTGCGGCTGGCAGTTTGTATATGCTGCATCGTGGCTGGGCATTGGCTGTGGACCGGGTTGCTGACAGCCAGCACCCGATCATGGTGGCCACGCGCCAGCACATTGATGCGATGGAAGATGTGGCGCGCAGGCCGTTCCGGCGACCGAGGTCCGCGCCAGCCCGTTAAGTTTAACGACTTTCTGACACAGCCAGAGCACACACAGAACCGTCAGCCTGCCTCCTTCAGGAATGACATCAGTTCTGTGGCAAGAGTACAAAGGAAAAGCTAACCGCCCTGAGAGAACGGTTGGCTTTTTCTTTTGTGGGGCGAATCACTCTGCCCGAGCGTCACACTCGCTGAGTAGCGCCGCTTTGTCTTAGTGAGTGATGGGGTCGATGTCCGTATTAGGAATAATCCCCGCATCCTCCTGAGTGCTTGATTCTTTGTCTGCCTCGAACGCGGTCTTACCGTTGTCCTTGACCAATCCGTCCAAAGTGGATTTCGAGTGCTCATCCACGGCGCTGACGGCCGCTACTAAGCAGGAATAGAGGAAGGCCTTCATTCCTTTGCGGAATTGGTCGGTGGAACGCTCGGCGGCGCGTGCTACTTCGGTCTCCATAGCCACACGGCGCGCCTCAACGGCGGCGCGGCTTTCCGCGTCGAGTGACGAAAGGGCGGAAACCGCTCGTTCCTGCGTTTCGGAGAGAACGGCGTTTACGTGCAGGTCCGTCTGCCGCTGAAATGCCGCGAGCGCAGAATTCACAGCGCTTTGCACCAGCGCTTGCACTTCCGCGGAGCGCGCATCGATCTTCATGAGCGCTTCCTGCGTCAGCGCCTGAGTATTCTCCAGCATGAGTTCGTAGCGGCGGTGCGCGGTACGGGCCGTTGCTCCCTCGAATTCCGAAGTCGCCCGGGCTACAGCTTCGCTCAGGCGAGCATTGATCTGGGGCTCCATTTCGCGCGTCATTCTTTCCACGAATTCCTGCGACTTCGCCAGTTCGCGGCGCAACTCCGCCGCCTGTTTCTCGAGCCGCTGCGCCATCTCCTCGGCCTGGCCCCGGTACTTTTCCATTTCTTCTTTCCATTGCGAAGCGATCGCTGCGGAAGATTCCGCCTTCGAGGAGAGCCGCAACGCCTCCGCGCGGGTGGGGAACAGTTCCTCTATTTCTCGCACGCTTGAATTGCGCACGTCATCAATTGAGCTAAGGGCTTCGCGCACGGCATCGTCAACGTGCTTGGTTACCGCTTCCTGCACTGCTTTCTCCGCGGCTTGCTGCAGTTTTCCCTGCATCGCGGCAATAATTGCGTCCGGAGTGATAACCACGCGCTGCGGTTTGGGGGCCTCGGCCGGTTTAGGTGCTTGTGGCTTCGAGGCGACCGACGACGGAGAAGGGAAGGTAGCGACCTCGGGCATTCTGTGCTCCGCGTTCTCCGGTGGCTCGTCGAGATTCACGGTCGCTGGCGGCGGATCCAGCGCAGGAGCGACTGCAGTTGCAAATTGCGCGACTGGCGTATTCGTTGTTCTAGGGTTCATCCAATCCTGTGGCGTCGTGGCAATGCCCCAAACATTCCCCGGGTTCTCCAATTCCACGCCGACCTGCTGCAGCTCGCGCAAACTCTGCGAAGTGTGGACAGAGCGCACCCTTGCGCGCACCGCCGGCGGCTTGGGCTCGACATTCAATCCCACAACTTGTAACGTGACCCACGATCCGACGCCATAGTCGTGCCGCGAAGGATACCGGCAGCCATGCAGATTCAGGCTGGTCGAGACGGTTCTTTCCACAAACGGCTCGCCCAGGCGGTTTTGACCGAAGACGATCAGCGGGACGGATCGTTCAATGCGCGTACTTCGCCGCGCGTCTTCCCCAACGGAATGGTCAGGAGGACTAACCAGAGAAGATTGGCTCACGTCTCCTCCAGAAGGCGCAACCGTGCGTACCTCTCGCGGCAAATGGTAGCCGAAGCGCGCTCCATTGTCGATATTCCCGTTGAAGGCTGTCGCCGCAAAATGAGAATGTCCGGTTTGTGCAAAGTAGAAATGTCCGCTTTCATGGTT
>MNDE01000108.1:0-10865 GCA_001914785.1 Acidobacteria bacterium 13_2_20CM_57_17
AATATTACTTTTTACTGGGCGGAGGAGCGGGCTTCAGAGCAGCGGCAACTTTTTGCAATTCAGTGACGGACGAAGCGGTTAGCTCGTAAAGAGCGGGCTCGTCTTGGCGCTTGGCGACGAAATTGTCGCCATTTTTTGAGATGAGGACCTTTTCGATGCGCTTGCCGGTATCCGAAGTCACGGCCAGATCTATCGTCGACGCGGCGAATCCAGTCTCGGGGAACTTGGTTGCCGAGAGATCACGGATTTTATCAACGAGCGCCGATGCGGTGCCTGGATCCATCTTTGCGCCACTGGAAAGCCAGTCGCTGCCGCTGTGAGTCAGGAGATAACTCTTGGCGCCGTCATGGAGTTCGATTTTGTCTGGATCGGCAAAGCCGAAATCAAAAAGCTTCTTGTTCCGGAAATCGTCGAGTCCCTTATCCAGGGCAGGCCCGGTGCCGCTTGAGATCTTATAGATGCCCGAGACGGCGCTGGACTTTGCATAGTAATCGTCTTTGTTCTTTCGCACCTGCAGCTCGTGCGTGCCGGAGACGTCCGTGACGCTTGCCCCTGCAAGCGGAGTGCCGGCGCTGAACGCCGCGGCGGCTTTCTTTTCATCTTCACTTGCGCCCAGATCCATTTTTGCATCGCGCAAGGTCCGCAGCAGCTCTTCCACTTGAGAGCGATCCGCGCGAAACGGTTTCGGCTTTACGATCTGCCACTCGTCTTTGCTGCGCCCAAATACGATGGTTTGCTTCTTGGCCGTCAATTCAATGCTGGAAACTTTGTCGGAATCAAAGGTCAGCAAGCGTTTGTCACGCAGGTCGTTTGTGGACTTGTCGAGGCTGCTCTTCTTGTAGCTCGAAAGGGCAAAGACGCGCGGATCGCCGGTAATCGCGGCATAGACCGCGGTGCCTGCGGGAGTGTCGTCACCGACCAAGAGCTTCGAAGTTTTCTTATTCTTATCAGTGATTTCCAATTCGATCGCCGGCTGAATGAGGCCGTATTGTTCAAGGCTCGTGGCTTTATCCTCGATGGTGCGATCGGAGCTGAGGGAGGAAAGCGTCGAGAGCATGCTGGACACAGCGTCCGCATCGGCTGGGAGAGATTTAGGCGCAGTGATCTGCCACTTAGAATCGTTGCGTTGCAAGCGGACTGTCTCTCCGGAGCGGCGCTTGATTTCAATTTCCTGCAATTGGTCTTCGGGGATACCGACGAGCTTTGTGGTGGTGCTCTTGATGGGCTCCTTGTCAGCTTTGGCTGCTCTTTTGTTGGACCACCAGAGGACGCCGGTAAGCAGGAGCAAAAGAAAGCTCGCCGTCAAGAGGCCCTTGGATTTCATGGGCTAACGCCGCCTCCACCACGTAACCAAGCCGCATCCGATCACAGCGAGCGGGAACACGACGACGCTGAGCCAGAACGTAGCATTTAACCGGCGACTGGTCATATTAAGCGGGCGATCTTCGGGCGCCTTCGGGCGGATGGAGATTAGATCCTCATCAGAGGAGAGCCAGTTGACGATGTTGACCATCAGGTCGCGATTGCCGAGCGAACGCGATCCAGCGATGGAGTTTTGCGCGGCGAGCGACGTGCCGAGAACAACAAAGCGGCCCTGGGAGGAACCACTGAGAGTACCAGCGACCGCCAGAGTAAGCGGGCCCTTCTTTCCTTTTGATGGATCGACGGCTCCGCGTGCGCTTATGGACGTGGTGGCGATGCTGGCATCGGTAGTGTCGACCAACTTTGATAGCGTTGCTTTCCCCGTGGATTTGGTGTCCAACGATCGGGAAAGAGGATAAGCAGTCGGCACACGCGTGAGCGGCTGGGTGATGGGATGCGACTCGTAGCCTAGTATCAGCGGGACTTCAGGTCCCAGGCGGAAAATCTGGCCAACTCCGCTGAGATCAAGAGCCAAGTCTTTGTTTGCAGTGACGCCCCAATCTCCAAGCAGTTTCAGCAAATCTTCATTTTCCGTCGGAGGATCGGAATTGCCCAGGCGAAGCGGGGTATCCAACAGGAAGAGTGCCCGACCGCCGCCTTCCACAAAAGTCTTTAAAGCGCTGACGACAGGAACAGGGTAATCATTCTTCGGGCCAGCGACGACCAACACGGTGCAGCTCTTAGGAACTTCCAGTGAGGAAACTGTCGGCGCTTGGCCAAGCGTCAGGGATTTATTATCGCCTGTCGCCACAGGGCGCAGAGTTTCGGTGCGAACCTTGTAATTGTCCCGCTCCAGGAGCTGTTTGAACAGGGAATAGCCGGCTGCGTCGGAGTCATCTATGGAGTGTTCGCCGGCAGCGGAAAGCGCGCATACGGTGCGTTCCTCGGACTTGAGAGAGCGAATGAGAGCGCCGGTGAGTTCCTCTTCGGAGAGACTCTTCGCGCTCTCGCGCCGTGCGCCGCTGTCGACGATAGCCGTGGAATCCGATCGGTATCCGGCCGCTTTTGCGACTTGCGGTTTTCGGTCAGGATCGATGTAGGCGACGTGCAGTTTGGGAGACAAGCTGGAATAGCGGTCCAGTGTGTCGCGAGCAGTGCGGAATTCGTTTTGGGCGCCAAAGTAGTTAATCTGGACGTCTCGCTTCAAGCCTTTAACCACTTTGATGGTTTGGTCGGATAGGCTGAACTGCTTATTGGCTGTGGAATCGTATGACTTGTCGTACCGATTTGCGAGAAAATTCACGACGACCAGAACGGCGAGCACAACGAGGATATAAACGCTAGCGTACCCGGTGTAACGAGTTTGCCTTGCACTGAGCCATGCGGGGGCCATGCCTAGGATCTCCACCGCAATGATTCCATCTGACGAGCGGTCAAGAATAAAACCAGGAAAATGAATGTTACGTAGAAGATAGCGTCTTTCAAATTGAGGATTCCTTTACTGAAATTCTCCATGTGCGTGACGATGGATACGTAGTTCAGCACTTTCGATGTATTCGTGCTGTCGTACTCCGTAAACCAGCTCAACATATACAGAAGCAAACTGAAGAAGAATGCCGCTCCTCCCGCGACGATTTGATTGCTGGTCATGGCAGAAATGAGCGCTCCCAGGCCAAGCAGACAGCCGCCTTGTAAGATGAGGCCAAGATACGCCACCAGCACCGGTTTCCAGTCCGGCTTTCCCCAGGCAAAGAGAAAAGCGAGGTTGGGCAGGGACGTGCCCAGAACGAGGAGATAGAGAAACATCGCTCCGAGCCACTTACCCAGGATAATGCTGAGGTCTTGGACCGGGGAAGTCAGCAGCAACTCAATTGTGCCGTTTCGTTTCTCCTCGGCGAAAAGGCGCATGCTGATCATGGGGATAAGGAACAAGGAAACGGTCCCGGCAAAGCCAAGCAACGGGCGAATAATGAACTCGTTGACATTCATGGGGGGCGCGCCGCCCATCATCTGGGAACGAAACGTCATATTGACGAAATCGCGCGTGAATATAAAAAAAACCAAACCGAAGATTAGCGCAAACAAGGCCATCACCGCGTACGCGATGGGAGAAGCGAAATAACTGCGCAGCTCTTTGCGGCAAATTACCCAAACGTTCCTCATTGTGCAGTTTCCTTTGCTGGCATGCGTTCCTCTGGCTGCGCAGCTTGGTTTCCCGTGAGCTGCAGGAAGACTTCCTCCAGGCTCACTGCCGAAGTGCGCAGCTCATTGAGGTCCCAGCCCGCTTCCACGACGGCACGAGCTAGATCTCCGCGAACAAATTTGTCTTTCAGGCTTTCCACCTCGAATGTGGCGCCGCCGGTTTTTTTTTCCTTGAATGCCACGCGGCCCACGCCTGCGACCTTTTCGAGCTGTTCTTGTACTCTGGCGGAATCCAGCGAGCCGTTTCGTCCGGCCACTTCGACCAGCACCAATTCGGCCCCGCGCGCCCGGCTTTGCAAATTGTTCACCGAATCCGTAGCGACAAGCTTGCCCTTGTTGATGATGATGACCCTTTCACAGGTCTGCTCGACCTCCGGCAATATGTGCGTGCTCAAAATAATCGTGTGGTCGCCGGCGAGACTCTTGATCAGGTCGCGCGTCTCGTTGATCTGTTTAGGATCCAGTCCAGCAGTCGGTTCGTCCAAAATGAGCACGTCTGGATTGTGAATGATGGCCTGGGCCAGCCCCACGCGTTGGCGATAGCCTTTCGATAATTTTCCAAGAAGCTTTCTCTTTACGTCTCCGATCGCGCATCGCTCGCAAACCGCATCCACGCGTTGTTGCAGATCAGTGCCGGAAAGCCCCTTCAGCCGGCCCACAAACGTCAGGTATTCCGCAGTTCGCATCTCAAGATAGAGTGGAGGCGCCTCAGGGAGATAGCCGATGCGCTTTTTGACCTCGAATGGCGCCTCCAGGACATCAAATCCCGCAACCGTCGCGGTCCCCGAGCTGGGCGGCAGGAAACACGTTAGCATCCTCATCGTGGTTGTCTTGCCGGCGCCGTTGGGCCCCAGAAAGCCGACGATCTGGCCCTTTTCCACCTCAAACGAGATGTGATCCACAGCCGTGTTGCGAGCGTACCTTTTGGAAAGATCTTTTACGCTGATCATAGAATTTTCTTTTTGAGTTGTAAGACTCTTCGTCTTGCCGCAACCTAGCTAGCCGAAAGTTCTTCGTGATGTTCGACTGCGAAACAATATCCTAAAAACGTCCCACGCGTCATGTCAATATCTGAATCTGGGCGGAATTTTTGATTCATTCCCGGCGTTCAGGCGCAGGAGTTCGCCGTTCAACGGGTCCATATAGTAAGACGCACGGGCCATAGAACGGTTGCCTGTGCCTCACAGCAGTACTGCTACAATGCGGCTGGGGGGGAAGATTCCCGGTATGATTGCCGTGCGCCTGATCGCTGTCCTAACGTTGGCCGCGCTGAATGGCTTTTTTGCCGCAACAGAGTTTTCGCTCGTTGCCGTGCGATTATCCCGCGTGCGGCAGCTCGTCGCCAAGGGAAACACTCGTGCGCGCGTCGTCGAAGTCCTCGTCAGCGATTTACACCGTGTTGTTTCTGGCGTGCAGCTCGGCATAACGCTGACAAGCCTGGCAATCGGCGCGCTCGGCGAAGCCACTTTGGCGAAAGTTTTCCAGTCCATTTGGGCGGGGAAGCCCGGAACGCACACTGTGCTGTTTGCGCACGCGATCGCCCTCGCCGGAGCTTTCGCGCTATTGAGCGCACTGCACGTAGTGATTGGAGAGTTGGTTCCGAAGACGCTTAGCCTTGCCCGCGCTGAACGTGTCGCGCTTCTGGTGGCCCTGCCTTTTCAGTGGTTCCTCAACACTTTTCGCTGGGCGATTAACCTGCTTGATAATGTCTCCGGCGTCATCGTAAAGGCTCTGGGAGTGACGTCGCCTCAGATTCATGGAGTTGCGCATTCAACGGAAGAGCTGCAAATCCAGATTCAACAAGCTCGCGAGCGCGGCCTGATCGCCCCCGGCGAAGAAAAGTTCATTCTCAGCGCCATGGAACTCGCGCAGATCCAGGTGCGGGAAATCATGGTGCCGCGGCCGGACATCCACACCCTTCCGGTGGAGGCCGATCTGGACGAGGTAATGCGCGCTTTTGCAACAACCCAGCGTTCGCGTATCCCGGTCTATCGCGGCACTCCCGATCACATCCTTGGCTTTGTTCACATCAAGGACATGATATGGATCTTGCTCGATCGCGAACGCCGCCTCGAGGAAAACCTCTCACCGCCGCCTTTCGATCTGCGCCGCGTCTTGCGTGAAGTGCTCATCGTGCCGGAGACCAAGCCCGCCAGCGAACTACTTCTTGAGTTGCGCGCCCGACGCGTCGGGATGGCCCTGGTGGTGGACGAGTTTGGCAGCATCCTTGGTTTGGTGACCATGGAAGACATCCTCGAACAAATGGTCGGGGAAATTCACGACGAGTTTGACGTCGTTGAGCGGCCCCTCACGCTCGCGGATGGCGCGCTTATTTTTGACGCCGCCCTCAATGTGCGCGACTTGGATACACAATACAACATTACCCTGCCGGAAGATCCGGCCTATGCAACCGTGGGTGGATTCGTTCTCGACCAACTAGGGTTCATACCCAAGGGAGGCGAAAGCTTTGAATACGACAACTTCCGTTTCTCCGTTGTGGAAATGGACGGAAAGCGCGTTGCGCGGGTGAAGATTCAGCGTGTTCGTCCGGCTGAAAATGAAAGCAAGACGCAAGTCCCTCAGGAAGCAGTATTGCAACCGGCCAGAGACGCGAAGCTATCGCGGGAGAACTCATAAGTCTTTCACGGCAAATGCTGCGCCACTCCTCAAACGATTTCTCCTTACCCTGCCGGCCCTCTGGCTCGTTCTCGCGCTCGTTTTTCTGATGATCCATATCGTGCCGGGCGATCCCGTCGAGCAGATGTTGGGCGAGGGCGCAGCGCCTGGGCAACTGACTCAATTGCGTCATACGCTGGGACTGGATTTGCCGCTTCGCACGCAGTATGGAACACTACTTGTGGCAACTTGGCCACGGCGATCTTGGGCAATCCTTCAAGTTTCAAGCGCCTGTGCGCCAAATTATCTTTGAACGTTACCCTGCGACTCTTCAACTTGCATTCCTCGCGCTGCGTGTTTGCGCTGCGATTGCCATTCCTGCAGGAATGCTCGCCGCGGTCAAACCCCCGACCGCGCTGTTGGAGCGTGTGCTCGTTCAGGATGATTGATGACACTGGGCAGAGTGTCAGGATGGACAACGGAAGGTTGAGTCTCGTGAGGCTCCGGTAGACAATGAAGGCGTGAGTCCGCACAAGCACCGGCTCGCCGATTACCTGCGGCCCAAAACACTGGCGATGTTGTTGCTCGGGGTTTCTTCAGGCCTTCCCTTTTTTCTGGTCGGCAATACGTTCGGCTACTGGCTGCGCGATGAACACACCTCCCTGACGGCGATCGGGTTTCTTTCCTGGGTGGGCATTGCATATTCCCTGAAGTTTCTGTGGGCGCCCTTAATGGATCGCGTCGACTTGCCGTTGTTCAAACGGCTTGGACATCGGCGCGGATGGATGATGTTCTCGCAGATCGTCATCGGGCTGGCGCTGTCCGCCATGGGCGGAACTGGCACGAAAGCCGGGCTCGGCCGGCTTGGCGCTTTTGCGCTTGTCGTCGCGTTCGCCTCATCGACACAGGACATTGTGGTTGATGCCTGGCGCATTGAATCGGCAGACGACGGAGAAGAACAAGGCCTCCTCGCGTCTGCCTATCAGTTCAGCTACCGCCTCGCGCTCCTGACTACGGATTCCGTTATCCTCATCGTGGCAGCGGCTGTGGGCTGGCGCATGTCCTACGGTATCTACGGTGCATGTATGACCGTTGGAATGATCGCCACCTGGTTTGCGAAGGAACCGGAGCGCGCGGATGCGGTGATGCATGAAAAAGAGCGCGAAGCGCCGCTTTGGACGCCGCGCGGTTTCTTCGACGCTGTTGTCGGACCGTTCATCGCTTTCTTCCGTGCACATGGCTGGCTCGCGCTTGTGATGTTAGCGGCAATCAGCCTTTACCGGGTGCCGGACTTCGTCATGGGCCCGATGTCGAATCCCTACTACCATGACCTCGGTCTTTCGAAGGAAACAGTCGGAGCGGTGCGCGGCTCAATCGGACTCATCGCTACGTTTGCAGGCATCGCCGCGGGCGGATTCTGCTCGCTGAAGCTTGGCCACATGCGCGCGCTCGTCATCGGGGGCATTTTGCACTCAGTCGCGGTTGCCGCGTATGCCACTCTCGCGTTCGTGGGCGCGGGCATTCCTCTCTTCGCCCTCGTCATGGCAGGTGACAACTTCGGCATCAGCTTTGCCGGCGTTGCACTTATCGCGTACATGTCGAGCCTCACCAATTTGGGATACACTGCCACGCAGTATGCGCTCTTGAGTTCAACCTATGCCTGGCTGGGAAAGATCTTGAAGGGATTTTCCGGTGCTGCCGTCGAAAGCCTGAGCGCCACGCACGGCCTCATTCACGCCTACGGCATTTTCTTTATCGTTTGCGGACTGACCGGCGTGCCTGCGGTCCTTCTGTTCGCGGCATTGGGTTACTGGCACAGGCGGAAGCAACCGGCGCCGGCCGCTGCCTAGGAAAGTCTTCGCTCCTGCGAAAATAGCCGGCTATCTCCTTGAAAACAAAGCCTTGTTCCCCAGGCTCATTTCATCCTACGCTGTGGCTCCCTGAGAGACATGAGCTACTCGTAACGCAGAGCCACTGCCCGGTCGACGCGCGAGGCACGCTGAGTTTCCTGGGATTCGTCGTGCTCGCGCCGATTCCAAGCTGGGGCGCGATGCTCAATGATGCCGCGGCGATCTTTTCGACGCGCCGCACATGGTAGCTTTCCCGGCGCTGGCAGTAATGACTGCATTGCTTTCGTTCAATCTGATAGGAGATGCGTGGCGCGATTGGCTCGATCCGCGTACGCGTTCGCAGGAATTTTCGCGTTGAGCAATTCTCCGCGCGTCAAGAATCAAATGCGCGGTTGCGAGACGGCAAGTTTTTACTTGGTCAGAATCACGGGCGTGCCGCGGCCCAGACTCAGCGTACGCGCCGCGCTTCCCTTGTTCACCCCAATCTCCAGATATCCGCTTGAACCCACATAGGCGATGGGCTCGCCGTTATTCCCGCGCGCAAAGGTATCCACCAGCCGCGACACCTGATGAGACCCCACTTGAAGGTTGATGGCGCCGCCGTTCAGCGCCGATTCTGGCAAATCTTCCGAGCGGAAATTGGTGATCAAATTCCCGAACGCGTCGGTGCGCAACACGGCGCCCTTCAAAGCCCCATCGGCATCCTTGGGGCGGGGAATCGAGAACCGTTTATAGTCGCTGATCTCATCGCCCATGCTGGGTGTCTGCCAGCCTTTTGAAAGCCACGAAGCAACCGGTGCGAAGATGTCGCGTCCGTGAAAGGTCTTGCTCACCGGCTGCAAGTAATAGTGTTCGACGTTCGCGTGACGGACGACAAGGCTTTCCACTTCGCGTTCATAAACAACAGACAGCACGCCGTTGTCGGGCGCAACAAAATACTGATTCTGAGCGCTGACCAGCAAGGGCCGGCGCTCCGTTCCCACGCCAGGATCCACCACGACTACATGGATTGCCTTCGGCGGAAAGTAAGAATAAGCCGAGCCGATCGCCAACGCCGCGTCAAGCAAGTCGAATGGCGTAATGTTGTGCGTGATATCCACGATGGTGACATCGGGATTGATTTTCAGGATTACGCCCTTCAGTGTTCCGACCAGATGGTCGTTGGTGCCGTAGTCAGTCGTGAGCGTGATGATCGCGTTGGGCAAGGGGTTCTCTCACCTGGGAAATTTGCGCATGGCGCGCAGGCGGAGGATGGTGTCACTCCGCATATATTGACGCTAGCGGAGGCGCGCGCGTCCGTCAAGAATTCGCGCGGCGGCTGCTGTGCAATCGCCAACGGTCTGGCGGGGAAGCCAACCGCCGCTGCTCAGCTTTCGCCCTGCTCCGGGGCACAGGGATGCCATTCCGGATCAGGAAAATGCGACCTACAAAACCACAAGCCGCATCGTTCACAGAAGCGTTGGCCGGGCTCATCGCATGGCTCGTCCATGCGTGATACACCGTGACAGAGTTGTCCCTTGGTTTTTACGCCTGTTGAACTCATCGCGTCCTCCAAATCACAGAAGACGATTCTCGCGGAAGAGGGACGTCAGCGAGCGGGTTCCACAACTCCCACTTTATTGACGCCGCTGCACGCAATATACACCCGGCCGTCAGAAGTTGCCGTCATATTCCGTACTGTCCCGCCGCCGGAGGGGATGCTCGCCCGCGCAAAGCTCTCCGTTTTCGGGTCGAACCGGACGATAGTGTTCGGCTTCACCCCGGACTCACTGTACCAAACCATTCCATCAGGGGTAATCGTGATGCCATAGGGAGCTGACTTCGCGCCGCTTGGCGACGCCCACATCTTTACCGCTCCGGAAGTCATGTCGAGCCGTCCGAGGTGGCCTTCGCTGTAGTCGGTGAAGTAAACGAGGTCGCCAGCGTCAATCGCCATTCTTCGCGGCCTCGCGCCTTCGGGCAGCATATATTCCGTGATCTCCATCGATTGAGGATCGATCTTTGCCATTTTGTTTGTCGCAAACTCGCAGAAAATGGGGAAGCCCTTGCTGTTGATGGCGATTCCATAAGGATGCGAATTCGCTGTCTGCACTTTTTTCAGGTCGATTTTTCCAGTGCGCGGGTCCAGTCTGCCCACCATATTGGCCACCTGGAGCGTGAACCACAGCATCCCCTGGCTGTCGAATACCGCCGTGTGCGGGTCCTCGCCTTTTGGATCAGGGATCTTGAATTCTGTCACCGCTCCTGTCCGCGGATCGAGCTTTCCAACGTATCCCTTAAAATTTCCCGTGAACCAAATGTTCCCGTCGCGATCCGCGACCAGCCCGTGCGGGCCGGAATCTTCCACCTTGAGCGGATATTCTTTGAACGCGCCGCTCTTCGGATCCAGTTGCCCTAGCTTGTTGGCCATTTGTTCCGTGAACCACAGCGCGCCATCCGGCCCCACAGCAGGATCATGCGGATGCGCGCCCTTAGTGGGAACGTCCCACTCGTGGATCGTGACCTTCAACTCGCCTACTTCCGAAGCTGGGGCTGCCCCGCGCGATGCTAGAGCAAGTCCCAGTCCCAGAATTACACCGCCCAGAATAATCAGGTGTCTGCTTCTCATCTGTACCTCCTTGCCGGAACTCATATTCTCGGAGAGCTGAGGCGTTCATTGCTGGTTTCACGGAATGAAGACTACGGTAATCTACCCATTGCAGCCTCCCTCCGCAATCTGCTAGCTTAATCTTCTGGGCGGGCGTCGTACAATGGCAGTATAGAAGCTTCCCAAGCTTCGGACGTGGGTTCGATTCCCATCGCCCGCTCCATAACTCACGATGATCCAATTGGTCT
>MNDE01000108.1:10873-13005 GCA_001914785.1 Acidobacteria bacterium 13_2_20CM_57_17
TGGGTTCAATTGGACCCCGATCTTTTCTTGCTCACGCCTTGCTGTGTGAGCACGGTTCTACCTAGGGAAGAGAGATGGCTTCAATTAAGACTCGACTGCGAGTGTTGCGGGCGGAAAGGGAGTGGTCCCAGGCGAGGCTTGCCGCAGAAGTCGGGGTAACGCGCCAGACGATCAACTCCGTTGAGAAGCTCAGGTATAACCCGAATCTGCGACTGGCCTTCAAGATCGCGCGCGCTCTTGGCAAGCTCATCGAGGAAGTGTTTGTCTACGAGCCCGAATGAACAGTTCGACTACTTGACCACATACCTGCGCCCCATCTGCCCGCTCTGATACCGATGCTCTATCACGGGCATAAACGAGTGCTTCCCTTCAAGGCGGCGGCCGTGTGCCTGCCACTCTATGGTGTCATCCAACGCCACAATGGCGAGACGCGATATGCAGACAAAAAAGAGCTAGCCAAGGGATTTAGTTTTGGCACGGATGTACGGGTCATTCTTACAGGCACAGCAAGCGACCCACCCTTGGAACGCTGGAGGTCGTTGGGAGCACAGCGACGTGAAAGGATCCGAGATCTACGCCATCTTGGTGTCGCTCTTGTGACCATACCCAACTACAGCTTGTTCGTAGACCAACCGCGATGGGACGATCTGCACAGTCTGAAGCGGATCGCGATCGTACATGAGGAATTTCTGAGAGAAGGCATGCCAGCGGCATTGCACCTGAATGCACGCACGGATAGAGACTGGGAACGGTGGACTGAGTACATTACGGCGCGCCCGGAAGTAACGCACATCGCCTTCGAGTTTGCGACGGGAGCGGGCTGGGCGCTTCGGACGCAGTGGCATTTGGGGAAACTTAGCCGATTGGCTGAAAAAGTCGGGAGGCCGCTGCACCTTGTCGTGCGTGGCGGGATTAAGTTCCTTCCGGCGCTCACAAGGGACTTTTCCGACGTCACATTGCTGGAATCTTCTCTCTTCATGAAAACGAAATCGCGGCAACGCGCCACGCTATCCGCCCCGGGCAGAGTGACCTGGCGTTCTTCGCCGACAAAAAAACGAACACGCTAGACTTGCTGCTCGCGCAAAACTGGAGGGTCGTTGCCGACGCATACACACCAATACTTAGCCAGAGGCCTCTTCATCTGCGACCATGCGGAAAATACCGACCAAACCGCTCACGTTCAGCGCGGTTGATGGATTGGGTTTCGCCGCGGCTACTGGCTCGCTCGATGCCGCGCATAGGAGCGCGCCGTATGCACCTCACAGCCTCGGCCCACTTCTCGAACTCTTGCGCATCGCGGCTTTCGGTCAACTGCCTCCCCCTCCGGGCGGCGCTTGGACGGCAAAAAACGGCGCTGCTCCGATGATAGATGCACTGAACGATGGGCGCGAGTCTTGGGTGGATGCCGATGGCCATCGAACGGGCTTCGTCCGAGCCGTACGTGCTGAGCCAGACGGCGACGCAATGTTGACGAAGTTTCTGATGGAAGCAAAGAGAGCGGCGACCGAGATCGCCCGTTTGCCTGGAACGGAACCGGGGGAGCTTGTAGCAGCAATGGCAGAACTGCACGACAACATTCACGAGCACTCAGATGCTCCGGGCACTGGCACTCTGGCCTTCCGCGCGACACCAGGTGTCTTTGAATTTGTTGCCGCGGATCGTGGCATTGGAGTTCTTAGGAGCTTAACGCGCTCCAGAAGATTTGCCGCGTTGCCAAATCATGGAAAAGCTCTCGAAAGGCCGTCGCCGATGGAAGCTCACGCTTCGAAAGCGATGGCAGACGTGGTCATGGATTTCGCCCCATTTTCCTTGGTCTCATGAATTTGTACGGATCATTACGATTCCGCTCGGGAGACTATGCTCTACTCATGGATGGGACCAGCCCCGGTCCTGCGACTGCGCAGGTTGCGCAGAAGCCGTTTTTTGGAGGCTTTTTTGCGAGCATTCGGTGTCACTCTGTTCCAACTTTCTGTGAACAGGAATTGAAATGGTAGAACCGGATTTCCGTAGCATCGCGCTCTTTCGCCAGGGAATTGAGTAGTGAATCAAACGTCGTATAATCTCCTGCGCGCAACTGGGGAGCAGAACATATGAACGTACAAGAACAAATCAAGAAGTATATCACCAGCCAG
>MNDE01000145.1 GCA_001914785.1 Acidobacteria bacterium 13_2_20CM_57_17
TTCGCGCGGTCCGGATCAATCTCAATCTTTACCTGGGGGCTGTCGGGGGCCCAATCATCCCTCAGCACGGCAACTCCGGGTGACTGTCGAAAAAAATTCATTACTTGTGAAGCCAACGTCCGGAGCGTTTGTATGTCCTGGATTTCCGTGCGAGGATCCGAGTCCGCCTGACCGGCAATAAGAATTTCCACAGGGGTTTCTACGGGATTGGTTTGCAGTTGCCGGACGGTGATCCATGCACCCGGCACCTGTTTGTTCAATGTCGCCTGGAGAGGTTCGATTAGTTTCGGGGTAGCTTCTTTGTCGCTCACCTGAACGATGACTTGCGCGTAGTTCGTCTGGGGAGCTTCGGGAGAAATCGAAAACCAGAAGCGTGGTCCGCCACCACCGATGAAACTCGTTATCGAAGTGAGGAGATGCTTCCCCGATTCCTCGTTTGGAACCGCTTTCGCCCAACCTTCAACAACCTGACGGACGACTTGCTCGGCCTTCATCGCAGCGTCGTTTGTTGCCGTCAAAGGGACATCATTCGGCAGCCAAATGTCGAGGTAAAACCAGTATTGAACATCTTCAGGAAAGAACTGTTGCTTCAGGTGCGAAGCCACGAGCCCGCCGAACAGCAAGAAGACAAACGAACCCGCCAACACCAGCCACCGATGCTGAATGGCCCGGGCTACCAACCGATTGTAGAAACCGTAGAAACCTCGCTGGCGCTTTTCCTCTACCGTTAACTCTTTCTTCTTTGGTGGCCTCTGGATGTAGTACCCCAGCAACGGAACGAAAGTCATCGCAATGACCAGAGCGCATAGCAATGCTGCCGTCATCACGATGGGAAGACTTCTAAGAAACTCCCCGGTGTTCCCGGTGAGCATAAGGAAAGGCAGGTAGGCGATGATGTTCGTCAGCGTTGCGAAAAAGATGGCGGTTGCCAGCTTGGTTGGACCGAGCCATGCTGCGATGCCACGCGGCAAGCCCGCCGCAAGGCCGCGCTTGATGCCATCGCCGGCAACTACGGGTACGTCCACCAGCAGACCCAGCGCAATGATCAACGTCGCCACCGACACTTGTTGCAAGTCGATTCCCAACATATACGAAACGCCGAAGGTCATGCCCAGCGTGATTGGAATTGCCAGGGCCATGATGAGCGCCAGGCGCCATTCCCAAAATCCAATCAAAGAAACGACGACGACAAGGATGATCGCTTCGTACAATGCACGCAGGAACAGATGAATGTTTTCTTTGACCTGGAGTGGCTGGTCAGAGGTATGGGCGATGATCAGGTCCGGTGGAAGAATCTTTTTGAGTTGGGCCAGTTTTCGGTCGACGGAGTGGCCGAACGTCGCGATTTGCCGCTGGTCGCGCATGTAGATCGCAAGCGTGACCGAACGGCTCCGCTGCCACTGCCCCTTTGGATCCTCCCACGTGTAGTAATTCAGGTATTGGGCGGGGCTCTGGAAGCCGCGACTGACTTCGACCAGGTCTCGGAGATAGACTGGCGCTCCGCTCGAAGAAGTGGACACAGCAACGCTACCAATCGCGTCTATATTTTCGAATTCGCCGGACGGACTGAGAATAATCTGCTGCTGTCCGGTCTCGAACGCGCCACCGGGAGCAATGATGTTACGAGCACGCAGCACGCTTCCAAGCGCGCCTGGTTGGAGCCCGTAAGCAGCTAGTCGATCCCGTGAGTATTCAAGATAGACCACCTGCGGCAATAGCCCTCGCCTTTCCACCTTGGACGTTTCCGGCGCGCCCTGAACCGTGCGAGCGATCAAATCCGAAAAGTCGTCAAGATCGGCGTAGCTGTATTTATCGCCCGCGACCTTGGCCAATCGGGCTGGAGTTTCCTGTGGATCGCGGATGACGATTGGTTCCCAAGCGTCGGGATGCAATTCGGATCGCTGCAATTGCCTCTGAAAGAAAGTCTGGATGAAGCTATGGATCGCCGCGTCGTCTGCCGTCGAGACTCCATCTACGGCGATAAATCCGCTCCCCAGGATTACCTGCGGTACCCTTATGATTCCCGCTTGGTCTGCCTGCAGCTCAAAGAGTTGTGCGGCGTCCAATATGGTCTTGTTCGAGGAGAGAGATTGAGGAAACGAATAAACGACAGTTACCGGCGCACCTTGCTCCTTGTAATTCTTCGCCGCCCGCGCCGCCTGGATGGCCGATCGAATGCCTCGTGCGCGGATGTCAGTCTCGACCGAGTCCGCTTTTGGACTGGCAATGGTCAGCATTAGCGCGGCGGTGTCTCCAAAATCACTTTGGAACGAGATCGGACCGGCACCTGAAGGTAGTTGGCTGTTCAGCGCATCTAACTTGAGGTTGATGTCACTGAATTGCCGCTTCACGTCCGAAACATCCTCGGCAAGCTGCACGTAGACGTGCGCATAACCAGGAATGGAGACAGAACGGATTCCGTAGTCGGCGGCCGTTCCCGGATGGATGGTTTTATTTTCAGCTACGGCGTCTTCAATCGGGCGGGTAACAAATTGCTCAAGTTGTTGTGCGGTTGCACCCGGCCATGAACAGGAGGCTACGGCCACCCTGACCGGAATATCTGGATCTTTTCGTTGTGGCATGGAATGGTAGCCAAACCATCCCCAAACGAGGACGCCAACGAGCAGAACCCAAGAAACCTGCGGGTTCTCGACGAAGAACCTAGGGACGTTAGGTGTTTTTTCGATCCGATCCTGGTCGCTTCTATGTGCCATGGCCTCATTTACCTAAGGAATGACTTCGATGGGATCACCGTCCGTCAAGAGTTGGGCACCGACGGCGACCACCTTCTCCCCGGGTTTCACTCCCGTGACGCCAATCGAACTTTCGTGGGTCGCGCCCAACTGCACTTCGCGCAGACTAGCCGTCCATTCGCCGGAATGTTGTTGGGCCACCATTACCGCAAACCGGCTGGGTTGCGAGGGATATGGAACGATGGCGCTAAGGGGCACTGAAGGAACGGGAGGTTGCGGAATGCCGCTGAGGGTGATGGACGCAATCATCCCCGGCTTCAACGAACCCGAATGGTTCGACACGGTCACTTCTACGGTGAAAACGCGGTTCCGCTCGTCCGCACTTGGGGAAATACTGGTCACACGCCCTTGATACCCTTTGGGGTCATCCTGCAAGCGAATCATGAACTCTTGTCCCAGATGTAGTTGTCGCAAGGCGTAATCCGGCACGCCAAAGCTAACTTTCACTGCGCTCGTGTCGGCGATTGTGAAGGCTGTAGTCGCGGGTGACGCCAAATTTCCTAGTTCAATGTTTCGCGTGAGGATGTACCCGGCGAAAGGTGCCTTGAGATCCGAATCGTCTAGAGCCAATTGCGCTTGATGCAAAGCGGCATTCGTCTGGTTCACGGTTGCGAGCGTGGAATCAAATTTGGCTTGCGCCTGATCAAAATCAGGTCTGGTTAGGCTCTGAGTGCCGTAAAGGGCCTTCGCGCGGTCGTAATCCTGCTCGGCCTGGACGTGTTGAGCCATGGCTTGACTTACTTGGGCTTGTGCCTGTTCAAGCTGATTCTTCAAGTCCTGATGACGAATCTGCGCAAGAACAGTTCCACCTGTAACAAAGTCACCTGTGCCCACATCCCGGCGACGTCCGTCTGCCCCCACGACCTGTTGAACGCTTGTTACGTAGCCTGAAGACTTGAAGGACAGGGCGGCCTGTGCGAAGGGCAGGATAGAAGCTGAGTAGCGGAGACCTTCCGGAGATGTGTATGAAGTTACTTCCGCTAGACGAACAGGTGTCGGGGATCTCGCGGGGATTTGCGTATCTCGATGACAGCCAGTCATCGTTGCCAGCAGCGCACAGAGTCCCGCCAATTTTGATATTCGACATCTTCGTGAGGCACTTGCGGCGAGCTTCATAGGGCTACTCCTCACCCAATGCGCGTTCGAAATCGGCTCGCGCTCTCCAAAACGCAAGCAAGCCTTGTCGATACTGGTCCTCTGCATTCGCAACCGACGACTGTTGCTGCAAGAGATCGCTCAACACGATCGCCTGGTGCGAATAGGCGTCCATTTCGTTGCGAAGTTTTTCGGCTTCTGCGTCTCGCGCTGCTTGGGCTGCCGTGAGCAACCCCCGTGCTTCCCGGAGTCGCCGAAATGTTGAGTCCACTTCCTGTACAACTTGCTCTCTCGCACTCTCGATGGAAAGTTGTGCCTGTCTTTCGGCATCAACCTTCTGGGCAACGTTGTGGCGCTTCTGCCCCCAATCCCAAGGTTGCCAGGTCAAAAGCACGCCGACCGCACCCACGCTCTGCGGGAGAAACGAGATGTTCGAACTTGCCGCATAGTTCGCCTGAATAGAAATGTCGGGAATGTATCGAGTCTTCTCGATTTTCGTCTCCAGTGTTGCTTGTTCCCGCTTGATAGTTTCGGTCTTTATTTCAGGTCGCTTCTCAGTCGCGATTTTTCTTGCTCCCTGTAGGCTCAATTCCTCGGGGAGCGAAGCGGGAACCATCTCGACCGAAAACTCTGTCTGGAGTTCACGGCCTAGCAAACGGTTCAGAATTTCCTTCCGGTCCGCTAGGGCGTCTTCGATGACAGTAAGTTGATAGAGACTCTTTGTGCGTTGGGCGGTAATACGGAGGCTGTCAGCCTTCAGCACTGCCTCTTGTTGGAGGCGCCGACCGGTGAGCTTTTGCAACTCTTCAAGGTAGGCAAGCAGAGCGCGCTGCGATTCGAGTTCGCCCTGGGATTGCAAGATTGCGTAGTACGTACGACGGACCTCATTCACAAGCCCCTGCTTACGTTCAAAATAAGACTGCTGACTGAGCTCTGCTCCTAGTTTCTGTTCCTTGATGGAGAGGTCGATTCGAAACAGTTGGGTAAGAGGCTGGGTGGCCGTGACGGAGGTAATCGCTACGGGACGGGCTGGGGTGTGAATCTGGGACTGCTGTGCTGGAATCGGGCCCGTCGCAGGGAAGGTTCCCAACGTGCCGGCCGAAATTGTGAAGTCGAGCGGATTCAGAAGTTCCGATGCGAGCAGGTAAGTGTCAAAACGAGGGTAGAATTGCGTCTTGGCTTCGCTCAAGGCTTCTTTCTGTTTGTGGATCTCCAGTCCCGCCTGTTTCAACTCGCGATTGTGCGATCGCGCCAGGGAAACGGCTTCGTCCAAGGTCAGGAGTTTTGCTGGTTCTTCTTGTCCGCGCACAATAGAAGCGGAAAGCATCATCAACGGAAGCAGTACTGAGAGGATTCTCGCTGAAGCCGTGCGGCTCATAGAATCCATCCTTGGTAACGCTCTATGAAAATCTCGAATGCTTGTCCATCACCGCTTTTGGCGGCAAGCACGAGTGCCGTTTCTCCGCTCTGGCGCGCGATGTTGCGCCTTTCCCGACCTGCTGGCACAGAGCGCTCCTTGCACCGAAATTGCATGAAGCCTACAATTCGCTCGTGTTCCTGCCGACCTGCAACGTGCCCGTCAATCTCACGTTGACGGAGCAGCATTCTGCAGGAAGGGCTTCTTGGAAGTCCTCAAGAAATCGCTGAAAAAAGGTGAAAAACTCTGAAGAGTCCCAGGGAAAGACCTATCGGCTTTGCCATGAGTCGTTTGTACCAGTTCGGACCGTATGTGCTAGACGCTCAAAGACGAGCACTATACTGCGAAAAATCGCTTGTCCCCCTGACCCCGAAAGCCTTCGACGTCCTGCTTTTCCTGGCTCAAAACCCCAACCGCTTGATTACAAAGGACGAATTGCTCAGAGCGGTCTGGGGAGACACCTTCGTGGAAGAGGCGAATCTGACGCAATATATTTCGCACTTGCGAAAGGCACTGGCTGACAATTCCGAAAACAACCGATTGATCGTTACGATTAGCCGAAAGGGGTATCAGTTCACAGCCGATGTCGTACTTTCCGAAGGTGCGGACATCCCGAAACGGGATGAGGCTCAAGTTCTTACCTCTGTCGTCTCCACCGCCGGAATAGCCGTCGAGGCAAAGGCCGGAAACCAGAGCTCGCAAACGGGCACGCCAGCCATCACCGAGTTGCCAAGCGTACAAGGAGCGGTTCAGAAACCCGGGAATCGCTGGCGGAAGGCTGGGGTCTTGAGCGCGTTTGGCGTTGTTTTGGTAGTCTCCAGCTATATTTCCTGGAAACGTTTTCGCAATGTGCCGCCGCCAAGATCGGGAAAAATCATGCTGGCCGTACTGCCTTTCCAGAATCTCACTGGTGATCCTAAAGAGGAATATCTCGCTGACGGTCTGACGGAGCAGATGATTTCACAGTTGGGCCGGCTGCACCCAGAACAGTTGGGAGTCATCGGGCGAACCTCGGTGATGGGATACAAACACAGTGACCAGCGCTTGGACCAGATTGGACGCGAGCTTTCTGTTCAGTATGTGCTGGAAAACAGCCTCCGCGGGAGCGGGGACCATTTACGCGTCACTGTCCAACTTCTTCAAGTGAGGGACCAGACCCATCTATGGGCTCAGGATTACGACTATCGCCCCCGAGATATTCTCAGTCTGGAAGATGACGTGGCTAGAGCCGTGGCGCGGGAGATCCAAATCCGTTTGACTCCGCAACAGCAAGCCGATTTGACTCGCGTGCGCCCCGTCAATCCCCAAGCCTTCGAAGCTTATATGGAAGGACGTTTTTTCTTCGACCGGGACAACAACGGAGATCTGAAGAGGGCAGTAAGCGATTACGAGCAGGCGATTAAACTAGATTCCAGCTACGCACTGGCCTGGGTAGGGTTGTCCCGGGCCCACTTTCGCCAAGCCGACAACGGCTTTGTTACTCCTAAGGAGGGCCAGCGGAAGGCGCGGGAAGCAGTGGAGCGAGCTCTAGCGCTGGATCCGAATCTGGCAGAGGCCCACTCGCAAATCGGCCGGATCAAGATGTTTGTCGATTGGGATTGGACGGGAGCGAGTGCTTCCTTACAGCGCGCTCTCGCCCTCGACCCGGGAAATTCCGCAGTTGTAGGTTTCGCCTCCCGCCAGGTAGCATGCCTCGGCCGTTTTGAGGAAGCTCTGGAATTGGCTCGCCGGGCAGTTGTATTGGATCCGCTCAATGCAGTGGAGCGCGGATCGTTGGCGCAAATCTGTTTTGTTATGGGCCGCCAAGAAGAAGCAGAAATGGGCTTCAAGAAGGCATTTGAACTCAATCCCGATCTTCCTGCTTATCGTTCATTGTTGGGCTTTGTCTATCTGGCGCAAGGACGGGCTGAGGATGCTTTGGCCGAAATCGAGCGAGAACCGTTTGCTGTTTCGCGTCTGCAAGGATACGCAGTTGTGTACTACGCACTTGGTCGGAAGAAGGACTCGGACACCGCTTTGAGCGAGCTAATTGCGAAATATCAGAGGAATGATGCGTTCCAAATCGCCGGTGTTTATGCATTCCGTCACGAACCCGACAAAGCTTTTGAATGGCTGGACCTGGCTTATGTGCAGCGCGACACCGGATTGGCTGGCACTAAAGTTGAGCCTCTACTGAAGAACTTGCACGGCGATCCGCGCTACATCGCATTTTTGAAAAAGTTGCGATTGCCACTCTGAAGCCACGTTCTCGGTCCTCCTTGGCATGTTGTGACGCGTTAAAGTTCACCACTCCGCCCAAAGTTAGGCGCTACTTGGGCTGGCAACGAACGAAAGAAAGGTAACCTTTCCTCCCAGCTATAGGCATCGGCTTCTGATTCGACCTCTACAGAATCACAGATGCTTCCTCGAAATTCAGGCGGGGATTGCGTGGGTGTAGCTTGCTCGGGTCTCCATAGCCCAGGTTGCAGAGAAGATTGACCTTCCACTTGCCGTCAGGAAAGAATGCCGCATTCAGTTTAGCTGCGTCGAAGCCGGACATCGGTCCGCAGTCTAATCCCAATGCGCGTGCGGCCAGGATGAAGTACGCGGCTTGCAGTGAACTGTTGCGGAAGGCGTTCTCCTCAGTGAGAGGTTTATTTCCGACAAAGTACGAGCGCATGTCAGCCTGTGGAAAGAGCCTGGGAAGATGCTCATGGAATTCCGTGTCCCAGGCGATGATAACGGTCACAGGAGCGGCCATGGTTTTGTCGACATTGCCGGGCGCTAGAACTGGTTTGAGGAGCGTCTTGGCACTGGGAGTGGTTAGAAAAACGAATCTGGCAGGTGAGCCGTTGGCACTGGTCGGCCCAAGACTCGCCAATTCGTAAGCCTTGCGGAGGAGTTCGACGGGCAGGGGTTCGGGAAGCCACGTGGAGTGTGTCCGCGCTTCGCGAAAAAGCTTATCGAGGCCCTCCTGTGAGATCGGGGTTTTGATTGCCCCAAGATTCGACGGTTTAGATTGACTGTGCATTTTGATTTCTCCTTTTAGGCGCGTTCAGCGCAACCGCCGCGCATCCAGACTGAATGGCCCCGCTCCGAACTGGGAAATCAACAAGGCGCCGCCGAGCATGGAGACATTTTTCATGAACATAATCATTTGTATCTGCGCCATCATGGGATCGGTTACAGTCCAGAACTTGTGCAACATCAACGAGACAGGAATCAGGAACAGCACGATGAGCCAAGCGCCAAGTTTTGCGCGGTAGCCCAGCAAAATGCTGAGGCCGCCGGCGATGGCCACCACGCCAGAAAGCGGAACCGCGATCGAAGCCAAGGGCACGCCTTGAGAAGCGGAAAAGGCGATGGTTTGCTTGGTGAAGTGATTGGGGGCAGCTACCAGGAAAATCAGCGCGAAGAAGAACCGTCCCAAAACGACCACCGCTCCCTGCCAAGTGCTTATTGCTTCCACATCTTTGGAAATTGCGACCGAATTCGTTGCCATGTACTTCCTCCTTTTTCTTGTTGAATCTGCTTACGAGCAGCCGCGCAAACTAAGTTCGGGCGTCTCTCTCGTATCCATTGATGCAAATCATATTGATATAGATACATTGTGCTGGACATCGGTTATACAAAAGGGCAAAATAGTTTCATTATGGACAAGAAGTCGCGAGACCCGGTTCACTGTTGGCTGATATTGCTGAAGGCCTTTCGGGCGGCTTCGAAATATCTCTATGCGGGACTTGACGAGACGGGAATCGACGATACCGATTTCCGGATCCTTGAGGTCCTGTTGAGCAAAGGGCCTTTGCCGGTGAATACGATCGGGCCAAAGGTGTACCTTACGCCCGGCTCGATCAGCACGGCTGTGGACCGCCTTGTCGAAAGGGGCCTGGTAAGCCGGGTCGAGAGTCCTGAGGATCGGCGTGTCCGCGTTGTGTCGGTCACACAAAAGGGCAAAAGACTGATCGCGCCGATTTTTCGTAAACACGCCGCCGAAATCAGGAAAGTCTTCGCCGATGCGAGCCCGAAAGAGTTGCGAGCTCTTGAAACGACATTGAAGAAGATTGGGAAGCGCGCCGAGAGCTTGGGGACAGGAGTCAATCCAAAGTGTTTAAGCCAACGATGACATAACGGCGCAGTGCGCCGATGAATCGAAATGAAAGTTATCCTGGAGAAGAGACGTAAATGCAGATTGGAATCGACAGTTTGGCAGCAGCTATTTTCGACCCGGCGACGGGCCTCACGGTCTTTTGGTTTCTTACGACTCGGAGGGTGCGGTCCGCTTTTACGGGTATCCTTCAGCGTTAAGAAAGCACTGGCGGAAATAACGCCAAGCCGAGAGGAGACAAGCCCATGTCATACAGCGTAGCGACGTTGCTGATCCGCAATCTCCGCGACGTCTTCGGTGAAAACGATCCCGCGCGCCGGCGCGCGGCCATCGATGAGATCTACACCGAAGATTGCGTGTTCTTCGATCCCAACAAGGGAGTCTACCGTGGCCGGGACCAGATCGACCGCATCGCGGGCGCAATCAAGGCTACTCACCCAGACTTTCGATATCAGCCAATTTCCGAGCCCGCGGAATCGGGCGATGGCGGGCTGGTCCGATGGGTATCAGGCCGCCCTGGTGAGGCGCCAGCTTACGCGGGGACTGATTTCATCATTGCCCGGGACGGCCGGATTGCTGCCGTTTATCTGTTTTTCGACAAGCTACCCTAAGATGGACTTTGCCGTGCCACGGAGCTGCAAAGGAGTGGAACGGTCACTCAGAACGGTCTTCGTGGGAGAGTGGCGTCGATAGACATGTGGGTTTCTCTCGTTCCGCTCGTCAATCGGAGCGAACTTTCGAGGATGATCGAAGCAACTTCATCGCGACCTTTTGAGGAATGACGGGAGCAGGGTTATGCAGCTTGGAATCGACAGTTTCGCAGCAGCTATTTCCGACCTGGCCACAGGTTTCACGCTCAGCCCGGTGGAGCGCATGCACCATCTA
>MNDE01000081.1 GCA_001914785.1 Acidobacteria bacterium 13_2_20CM_57_17
GTTGTCCGGCATGGGGAGCGGCGCGTTCAGCCCCCAATTACGGACAAATAGCGAGGCAAGCATGAACCCGGCCATCTTGCTAGTGGATTTTGTCTCGGCGGATCGCGAAGGATTGCAATCTTTCCTGCAGAGCCAGCAATGCGATGTAGATACAGCGGCAAATGGCGAATCCGCTTTGAGCTGCTGCCTGGAGATGCAGCCGGACTTGGTTCTCCTCTACGATAGTTTGCCGGACATCGGCAGTTTCGAACTTTGCCGCCGGCTGAAGGAAGACCCCCTCAATCAGCTCACGCCGGTCGTTTTGGTGAAACCCTCACCGGATCAATGGGACGTACAGCGTGGACGCGAAGCCGGGGCAATGGACATTTGGGCTACGCCGCCATCGCTGTGGGATCTGCTCGGCCGCGTGGAGACACTCTTGCGGCTCAAGAAATACATGGAAGAGCAGGCCAAGTCCGTGGTGTTTTCGCTGGCACGAAGCGTCGATTCAAAACAAAACTTGCGGAACGGCCACTCGAAACGTCTTGTGGGATTCGCCGAGCAATTAGGAGAAAGCCTCGGCCTTGGAGAAGAAGACCTGCACGAACTCCGCATCGCCAGTTGGCTTCACGACATAGGGAAGATTGGCGTGCCAGAAAGCATCCTTCTCAAACCCGGGCCTTTGAACGCGGAGGAGAGAAGAATCATGCAGGAGCATCCGATTATTGGAGAAAAAATCTGCGCGCCTCTCAAGTCGCTTCGCAGAATCCTCCCGGTGATCCGGCATCATCATGAAAAAATGGACGGCAGCGGCTATCCGGATGGTCTTCGCGGAGAGGACATTCCGCTGAAAGCAAGGATTTTACAGATCGCGGACATTTACGACGCCCTGACTACCAATCGTCCTTACCGGGGAGCTCTCCCTTCGGAGGAAGCGTTACGGATTCTTTTCAGCGAAGTGGAAGAAGGCTGGCTCGATGCTTCCGTGGTATTGAAGTTTTCGCAAATCTGCAGAGAGAACGAGTACTTGCCCTCAGGGAAAAGAACGACGCTGACCCCGGATTACGTTTAGCGGCTGAGCGTTCGTCTGAGTACTCGACGCACTGGGAAAGTGGCATAAAGCTTTGCCGACCTGGTGGCTGCGCATCGCGAACACTTCCGCAGGTCTCACAATTCCCGATAAAAGCAGGCAGGGGACAAGTGTTGGTGTTCCCAGGCCCCGAAATGCACGTCGCGGAGACGCGAGCGGCACGCAGGTTTAGAGTACGGCAGAGAACTTGGCAAGGGGCGGGCAGATTGCTAGAGTCGAAGTGTCCAGCTCAGCAGTGTTTACGCCAATCATCTAAAACATGCCGAAGAGAGGCTGGGAGCCATGCCGGAAGAAACGCGGGCAGCGGTGCGGGCCATGGAAATGGTGGAGCGGAAGGACCGCGTGCTGATTGTCGAAGATGAAGACAATGCGCGCAAGGGCTACGAACAGCTCTTGCAGCGGTGGGGCTGCGATGTGGTCGGCGTGGGAACGGCGGAAGACGCGCTGGCAAAATTCGCGAGTTACCAGCCGGACACGCTGATCGCGGACGTGGAATTGCCCGGGATGAACGGGCTGGACCTGCTGAAGCAGCTCGGGGCGGAACTCCACGGCGTGCCCGCCATCATCATTACGGGCAAAGGAAGCGAAGAACGCGCGGTGGCGGCGATCGAAGCGGGAGCGTTCTGGTACATCGAAAAACCGCTGAAGGGGCCGGTACTGCGCGCGCTGCTGGACCGGGCGCTGGGCAAAGCGCGTGACGCGCGGCAGCTCGCAGTGCTGCAGCGGCAATTGCGCGAGACGGGGCGGCTGGGCGACCTCGTGGGAGCGTCCAAGCACATGCAGGAAGTGATGCGCATCGTAGAGACGGCGGCGCCAAGCTCGGCGTCGGTGTTGATCACGGGAGAGACCGGTTCGGGCAAGGAAATCGTGGCGCGGACGCTGCACAAGCTCTCGCCGAGAGCCAACGGACCGTTTGTGGCGATTAATTGTTCGGCGATCCCCGAGACGCTGATGGAGAGTGAGATTTTTGGGCACGAGCGCGGAGCGTTTACAGGCGCGGCCGAGCGGCGCATCGGCTGCTTCGAATTGGCGGACGGCGGCACGCTGCTGCTCGATGAAATCGGCGAAATGCCGGCGCCGACGCAAGCGAAGCTGTTGCGCGTGCTGGAAGACCGCAAAGTGCGGCGGCTGGGGAGCAAGAGTGAGACCCCGGTGGACGTGCGCGTTATTGCGGCAACCAACAAAGAACCGGAGCAGGCGGTTAGTAGCGGCCAATTACGACAGGATCTATATTTTCGGCTGAACGTGTTTCACATCCATCTGCCGCCACTGCGCGAACACAAGGAGGACATCTCGCTGCTGGTCGACTATATCCTGCGCGACGTCAACAGCAAGCATGGCAAGCACGTACGAGGGATCGGCGCGGAAGTTCTGGACATTTTCATGGGGCACACGTGGCCGGGGAATATCCGCGAGCTGCGCAATGTGCTGGAGCGCGCCGCCATCATGTGCGAAAAAGATCTGATTACGCGCTCGTGCCTGCCGGGAGAATTCGGGAAGACGGGAGCGAAAGGGCCGAGCGATCTTTCCGCGATCAAATTCCCGGTGGGAACGACGGTGGATGCGATGGAGCGGGAACTGATCCTGCAGACGCTGAGCGCAACGGGAAACAATAAAACACGGGCCGCGGAACTGCTCGGCATCAGTCTGAAAACACTTCATAATAAGCTGAAAGAATACGGCGGCGACCGCGCCGAAGCAGAGTAGGGACGCAGAATGCAGCTGCGGCTGCGGACAAAACTTACGCTGGTGATGACGAGCCTGGTGCTGCTCGTCGCGGCAGTCCTGTCAGGTGTGTCCTTCTGGCAGTTGCTCGAACACGTGCTGCGCGAGACCAACAAGCGGACGGTAGAACTGGCGGGAGACAGTTTTGAATGGGTGCAACGCGCCCTCGCCGATGCCAGCAGCCACGGCTGGCGGCCGGAATCGAACGCCGCGGAAGATATCCACGACTACGTGCGTTACGCGCTGCAATCGAGCGAAGGGCTGCAGGCGCAACTAAAGGCCGCGATTGGATCACCGGCGATTTACGAAGTCACGATCATCGACAAGGACGGCATCGTACTGGTTTCGAGCGACAAGTCGGAAGAGGGAAAGTTTCACCTTGGCCGCAGCGCGATTTCGGACCTGATGCAACGCGGCTTCCTGCACAAGGTCACCGTGTTGCGGGGAAAACCAAGGATCTACGAGTACAGTTTGCCTTTCAAAGCCGGGGGCCAACCTTTCGATATTCGAGTGGCCATATCGACTGGATTGCTCCTGGACGAAATGGCTCCCGCCCTGCGTACGTCGGGAATTTTTGCACTGGCAGCGTTGGCGATTTCAACGTTGCTCGCCGCGGTGGTCAGCCGGGCAACGCTCGAGCCATTACAAGACATCTCAGCGCAACTGGACCGAATTTCGGCGGGGCAATACGACGCGCCTTCACCGGAGGTCACGGGCTTCGGCGGGAGCGGGGACGAACTGGGACTCGTGAGCCGAAAAATTACGCAGGTCGGCCAGCAATTGCGCGGAGTACACGAAATTTTCAGCACCATGCGCGAAAACATGAATTCGGTGATGGCCGGGCTCGAAGATGGATTGCTGCTGTTCACGCGGGATGCGCGCGCGGTGATGATCAGCCCGGCGGCAGAAAAATTTCTCGGTGAACCAGCAGGACAATTCCTGGGACGGCGCGTGACGGAAATTTTTCCTCCCGGGCATCCGTTGCACGAGGCGCTGCACATTGAAAGCGACGAATTGAGCGAAGTGGCGGCGGAAACGGAACTGGCGACGAGCGAAGGCCCGAAGCGCGTGAGCGTCAGCGTACAAGCCATCCAGGAAGATGGTGAGCGGATGGGAGCGCTGGTGACGCTCCGGGACCTGGATTCGCTGGAAAGCATCAATACGCAACTTCAAGTGAGCGAACGGCTGGCGGCGCTGGGGCGCATCACCGCGGGTGTGGCGCACGAAGTGAAGAATCCACTGAATTCCATGCGGCTGTGGCTGGAAAATCTGAAGGAATCGCTTTCCGCGGAGTCCGATGGTGCGTCGCAACAGGCCGTTCAAGTGTTGGACAAAGAAATCGACCGGCTGGACGCGGTGGTGAAACGCTTCCTCGATTTCACACGGCC
This sequence comes from Acidobacteria bacterium 13_2_20CM_57_17, assembly GCA_001914785.1. Lineage (GTDB taxonomy): Bacteria > Acidobacteriota > Terriglobia > Acidiferrales > UBA7541 > Acidiferrum. The sequence continues at coordinate 4,183 of MNDE01000081.1, forward strand.
GATGGATATCCGGCTGGAACAAACGCAGCTTGCGGAACTTTTGAAGGAAGTGCTGGAGTTCGCGCGGCCGCAGCTGCAGAAATCCAACATCCAACTAGCTCAATTGCTGCCGATCGATGTGCCAGAGGTTTACGTGGATCGCGCTTTGCTCAAGCAGGCGGTGCTGAATCTGGTGCTGAACGCCGCGGAAGCCATGCCCAACGGCGGACAATTGCGGCTGGTGCTGAGCCGGCGCGGTGAAATGGCGGAAATCAGCGTGGGCGACACGGGCAAGGGAATTCCACTGGAAAACCGACAGAAAATATTTCAACTGTTTTTCACCACGCGTCCGGGGGGTAGCGGAATCGGACTCGCGAGCACGTTTCGGATTGTGCAGCTTCTCAATGGTTCGATAGACTTTACTTCGGAGGTCGGCCGGGGCACAACGTTCCGAATCGAATTGCCACTCGCGGCCTGAACATGACGGAAAACCCAGTCCGATCCTTGGTGGTGTTGGCACGCTATTCTTCACACTCTTTCATTCTTCTTTGTTGCGCGATCTTGGTACTGGAGGGATGTAGCGCAAGGAGGCGGCCGGATATCCCGTGGGCTACTGCGGTAATGGTGAGGCCCACGGCGCAACTGCGCTCGGCGGAAGAAAACAGCGCATCGGAAGATCCATTACCAGATCTGCGGTTCGAGTTGCCGACTGTACCCGGTCGCTTGATAGGTTTGCGTCCCGTGCCGCCGCGGCCGCGCAACGGCACAGCGTCCAACGCGACAGCGGGCAACGATCCCGAAAAGCCGGAAGCGCCAACGATTGCCCCACAGCTTACGCCTCAAGAATCCGCGGTTGCCCAGCAACAGACGAACGAGAGTTTAAACATTGCGGAGAGAAATCTTGGGGCCGCGCGGGGAAAAACGCTGACCGCCGCGCAGACGGACTTGGTGTCCAAAATCAGAAGCTTCATCAAGGACGCGCGGGAAGCCGCACAGATCACGGATTGGAGCCGCGCTCGCAGCCTGGCGAAAAAAGCGCAGGTGCTCTCCGAGGAACTCGCAAGTTCGCTCTAGTTTGCGATCCACATTCACCTTACTTCGCGCTGGACAGAGTTTGCTGAGTGAGACGTTCGGCTGCGGAGTATGCCCTCTGCTAGTTGCGTTAAGATGACACTATGAAGAAGTTCGATGTGGCCATCGCAGGCGGTGGAGTGATTGGCGGAGCTATCGCGCTGGAGCTGGCGCGCGCCGGTCTGCGCGTGGCGGTCTTTGATCGTCAACAACCGGGGCAGGAAGCGTCCTGGGCCAGCGCGGGGATTCTTTCTCCGGCGCCGGAAAGTCCGGGGATGATTGTGATGGTGCCACTGGGAAAGGCGAGCTTGGCGCTTTATCCTAGATTTGTTGCGGAAGTCGAAGAGATTTCTGGAAAAAGCACAGGCTTTCGGCCTAAGGGGACGCTCGAGGCGCTGTTTTCGCACGATACGAAGGCAGAGCTCAGCACGATTATCGCGCTGCACCACGGGCTGGGACTGCGTGCTGAGGCGCTGGGCGCCGAAGATGCCCGCGAGCTTGAGCCGGCGCTGAGCGAAGAAGCCGAAGCCGCCGCGCTGCGACCGGACGAAGCATCCATCGACAACCGCGCGCTGATGGCGGCCATTCTGGAAGCGGCGCAACACAGCGGTGCCCAGATTTTTTCTGGAAACGGCGCAAAAGCGATTTGGCGGGAGAAGAATCGCTGCGCCGGCTTGATTCTGCAGAATGAAAAAGTGGAAGCCCCGTGGACAATCATCGCCGCAGGCTGCTTTTCGGCGGCGATCGAAGGGGTTGCGCCATATGCGCCTGTACGTCCTGCAAAAGGACAGATGGCCGCGCTGCGCGCGGATGAATTGAAAATAGATCGCGTGCTGTGGTCCGAGAAAATCTATCTGGTGCCGCGCAACGACGGGAGAATCGTCGCGGGGGCGACTGTCGAGTATGCCGGCTTCGACAAGCGGACTACGGCGGGTGGCATCGAGAAGATTCTTTCAGCCGCCATCGAACTTGCCCCGGGCCTTGCAAATGCGCGCATCGAAGATACCTGGGCCGGGTTGCGGCCCGACTCTCCCGATCATTTGCCAATACTGGGACCGACGGACATCGATGGCTTGCTGATGGCCACGGGACATTTCCGCAGCGGAATCCTGCTGACCCCTATTACGGCGCGACTGGTCCGCGAATGGATTACGGAACAGCGTGTGAGCGTGGATTGGGACCGCTTCAGTCCGATGCGATTTCAAGCGGAAAAGGCTGAGGCAACAAAGAAAATGCCCGCGTGAGAGCAACGGCCTGATGTTCCTTTAATGAGATGCTCGACGGTACAAGCTCTTGAGCTAAAAGCGGAAAAACGGGAACGGAAATCCAGGCAGCGTTCGCCTCGGAGTGCGCTCGCGGCGATGGGGCTCCTCATGAGAGACAACAGGAACGAATGGTTGCGAAAGTTTGCCGGGATCGTTCGGCGGTAAATGTTCGGCGTCCAGCAGGAGCGCATGGTCGAAGATGACATCCAACGTCGTGCCGCGCGGCAGCTCCGCTTCCGGACCGCGTGTGAGTAAAACTGCCAGCAAACCTGCCGCGGCGCCGGCTCCGTGCCCAATGACGAGGCTTGCCCTTGACGGACTGCCCGCCAAAAGGCTTGCGTAGCCTCCCACAGGGCCGCCAATGGCTGTAGCAAACAGAACTGTCTTCACGTCCTTGTCAACGACACCAGGACCAGTGACGACTCCTTCAGGAGTGACGCCCTCCTTTCCGTCGCGATCCACGCTGCTAGGCGTGGCCCTCAATTCGATGGTGTAGCCGTTCGAAAGGGTCATCTGCTCGAGGGCGATGCGAAACTCGCCGCGTCCTCGAATCCGTCCGGGCCGCTTGGCTTCGAGAATCTGCCCGCGGACGAACGAGCCCATCGGAATCACGATGCGATTGTTGCGCGCGATAGGATAGGCAGTCTCGAAGTAGACGGAATCGCCGGCTTTGGCGGTGCGGGTGTTGATGCCGTTGCGAAGCAAGAGCGGGAGCCTTGTGCCGATTGGGACGGAGACTTGAGTACCGTTTGAAACGAGAGCGACTGAGTTGGTGGATTCTTGCGATGGGAGCGCTGACGCTGGCGCGGAAGTTGAGGAAGGTTGCTGCGAAGAAATGGGCATCGCCGGAGCCATTGAAACAACCAAACTGTAGATGGTAGTGCGCATTAGGAGTCGGCAGAGCATTGAACACCTCAAGGCTGACCTGGCTGCCGAAGTGAAATGCATGGCAGTCTCCAGAAGGTCGAAAAGTTTGAAGAGCGTGCGAATTTCGATCGTATTTAAGCAAAACCTTTTCTGGCAAGTAGTTACGGATAGGTGAAGGAAGACTTGGCCGGGGCAGAAATTAGCGGGGCGCATTTCAGGGATCGAGACAGCAATCGAAGGCAGGCATCTCTGTCAGCCAGAGACGACAGGTCTTTTCAGGATGCCTGATGGAATCGTATCCCGCCCGCCGTTTTGACTAACCTAATGTTCCGGCGGTTGTTGTCGTACGGGAGGTTGGAAGACAGGCTGAAATTGTCCAAGATTGTTGAATTGAATCTGGCTGCCGTCAAGCGACAGGTCGTGTTCGAGGACCACGTCCATCGTGGAACCGCGCGGAAGCTCGGCCTCCGGCCCGCGGGTGAGCAGAACGGCAGCAAGCCCGGCCGCTGCTCCGATTCCTGCGCCAATGCCTGCGCCTTTCGGGGTACGTGTGGCGATGGCGCCTATGCCAGCTCCTGCAGTAGTTGTGGATATGACCGTCCCAGCTTTCTCGCCTTTGTTGCCGCCGCCTGTGACTTTACCTTCCGAATCCATGGTCTCCTTGCCGCCAGAATCCGCGCTGCGCGGGGCGGCCCGCAGATCGACGGTGTAGCCGTTTGGCAGGATCAAGGTATCGAGGCGCATCCGAAATTCCCCGCGGCCCTTGACGCGGCCGGGGCGCTTGGCTTCCAGCAATTCACCGCGAAGATAGGACCCGACCGGGATGACGATGCGATTGTTCTCGGTAATCGGAAAGGAGGTTTGAAGATAGACGGAGTCGCCGGCTTTGGCACTGCGCGTGGAGATCCCATTCTGGAGGACAACGCCCACTCGCGTTCCCGAGGGAACCGTGATTTTTTCACTGGAGCCTGCGGCTTGTGCCGGAGCAGGCTTCGGGGCGACCGGAGGAGGCGCGTCGGACTGTGGGCCTTCGGGCTGTTGAGCGGCGCAAGACGGGCCTATTGCCAGCATGCTTGCGACCAAAAGCAGGGTTTTACGAAACTCTTGGCGCAGCAGCTCTCTCATGGCAACCCTCCGCGCTGCTTGATGCGATGCACCAAGCAGCGATCCCGGATGCCTGAGTATAACCCCACACGCTCTTTTAGTCGCGGTTTGACCGGCGAGTAAACGAGGGCTACGCTTGAGCGACAGTCAGGAGAATGGCATGGCGAAGCTGGCGTTGATTTATGGGATGAGGCTGCTGCCCGAGGAAGATCTTGGCGAGGTGAAGGACGCCACGGTGGTGCTGAAGAACGGCCGAACGGCGCGCGTAGCGATGCACTTGATCGAAGGCAGCAAGGAAGAGATTGAGAACACTTTTCGCCAGTCCATCGAAGCGTTTTTTGAGATGTATCCGGAGATTTAGAAGCTGCGGTTAGAGGTCGAAATCGGGATCAGCGATTGCCGAAGTTTTCCGGATCGGCGTTGGGATCGCCAAGATTATCGTTGATGAGAACCGTGGATTGACCGGTCAATTCGAAGCGTTTCCGACATTTGTAGCAAGCCACCAGGTCATCCAAGCGGACCATATAAGAACTGGCTTTGGCAAACTTTTTCTTATCTTCTTCGCCGATTCCGCGCGGCAATTCCTTTTTCTTCCGGCAGACCTTCCAGCGCACAGGAGCCTCGAATTCGCCGCGGCAACTAGGGCAGACCAGCTTCACCTTCCGGGTTTCTTCTTTTTCGGTGTAAAACTGGCGCTCGTCCATGATCAAAGAGCGGGTGCGCTCACCGCTTCCTTGATTGTAACAAATTCGAGGCCGAGGTCACGCCAGCGGGGCAGCCAATGTTCAAGCGCGGCCAGCGTGCGAGAGCGGTCGCCATCCATTTGGCGATGCGTGCCATCGTGGAGACAGAGGACATCGCCCGTTCCCGCAGTGGGCCTGGAGTCATTTCCCGAGCCCCGTTGCGCATGCTCGGCGATGGGCTTCAGGCGCGGAATCAGCCACTCCAACGGCCGCTCCTTCCAATCCCCGGGAAGCAATGTCCACATCACCGTACGGTAGCCAAGCTCGCGGGCCGAGGGAACAACCCACGGATTGCGAAACCCAAAAGGCGGACGAAACCATTTTGGTGGCGAACCCAGAGCATTGGAAATCGCGTCGTGGCAGAGGCGCAACTCAATGCGGATTTCCCTGTGGGTAAGCCGGAAAAGATTCGGATGCGTCTCCGTGTGATTGCCCACCAAGTGTCCACGCGCGACAGTTTCTTTCACCAGCTCTGGACATTCACGCGCGTATCGCCCAATCAGAAAAAATGTCGCTTTCGCACTGTACCGGTCCAACAGATCGAGCAATTTCGGAGTCATCGAAGGATTCGGCCCATCGTCAAAGGTGAGCGCCAGCTTGCGCGCGGAGTTTGTGCGGCAAATTGTACGCCCGAAGAGCTGCGAGCGCGGATGTGCGGCGCCGTAGGCGGCGGCAGTTCCTAGCGCCGCGACAGCACCTGGCACAGCGATGAACAACGAATTCATGCCGCCTTCATTCTCCAAGAATCTTAACGATCCGCGTCCTGCAATAGTTCATTCGGCAGGCTACATCGAGAATCGGGACACTGATTGTACCAATTTGGTTCAAATTCAGGAGAGTGTTCCTTCCAGGGAAACGATTCCTTCGATTTCGATTGCGCATTCTGTAAGCAAAAGAAATTGGGCAACTTACCGCTTTCCTGCAAACGGGCTTCTTCCAAGGATTGGACTTTCTATTGCTGTAGAAGTGAACGTTGTGGGGTGTAAGAAATCTACATCGAGGAATTCCAGAGCTCGCGTTATTCGGAAACGGCTCCGCTTGCGGTTGCTCCGATTCTCCGCGCTGGTCGCCGGAGTATCGCTATTGGCTGCGCCACTGCGTTCACAAACGCAGCGGCCGGATTGGCGAGCAGTAGTAAGGGAATATGCCGAAGCGCGGGACTGGATTTCGGCGATGAGGATTGTTGACCGCGAAGCCGCTGCAGATCCGCAGGACATGGATGTGCGCGCGTGGCGCGCGCGGGTTCTGAGCTGGTCCGGACGTTTACCGGAAGCGGAAAAGGAGTACCTGGAAATTCTTAGGTTCGCGCGGAACGATCCGGACGATTGGATGGGGCTGGCCGGCGTGTACTCGCGGGAAGGGAAAATGGAAGAAGCCTTGCGAGCGTTGAGCCGCGCCGTGGAGCTCGATCCGCAACGCGCGGACCTGCATGCCGCGCGAGCGCGGGCGCTGCGCGCCGAGGGCGAGCGAATCGAAGCGCGAATGGAATTCCAGAAAGCGCTAAGACTGGACCCCGACAGCTCAGAGGCACAGGCGGGGCTGATCTCCCTCCGCGGTGAGCCCAGGCACGCATTGCGCTTCAGCGAGGACAACGACCTCTTCAATTTTACGAGTACGAATCACGCCGGATGGGTCAGCTTGGCGTCGCAATGGACGCAGCATTGGGGCACAAACTTCGCGGGAAGTTTCTACAAGCGGGCAGGAATTCGCGCGGGAAAGTTTTCCGCTGCCGTAACCGGACGTTCACACAGGTGGGGAGCTCTTACCGCAGGCGGCGCAGCAGGACATGACAATGCAGTGATCCCGAAGAGCGAAGCTTTTTTTGACGTCGATCATGGATGGAAGACCGGTGAAAACAATTTCGTGCGTTCCGTGGAATTCTCCTACGCGCAGCACTGGTATTGGTACCGACAATCGCGAATTCTGACTCTGAATGGCACGGCCATTGCCTATCTGCCGCGCGACTGGACCTTTTCTCTGGGAGCCACCGGCGCTCGCAGCACGTTTACAGGGACCGCCGCGGAGTGGAAGCCTTCTGGATTGGCGCGCTTGGGATTTCCTCTGGCGAATTGGAGTGAGAGGCGACTGTCTGGAAATATGTTTTTCGCCGCCGGTACAGAAGATTTCGCGCAAATCGACCAGATCGGGAGATTCGCTTCGCAAACGTACGGCGGCGGATTGCGCTTCCAGATTAGCGCCCGTCAGGACGTGACGGGCTTCGCCTCATACCAGAAGCGCAACCAAGACAGAACGGACACGAATTTCGGATTGAGCTATGGAATCAATTTTTGAACGGCTCTGGAAGCTGGGACCGTCGGCGTTTGTGCTGAAGGCTATCGTCGCGGCAATCGTCGCGGATGCATTGCTGCTGGCGTTTATTCTGCTTCGAAGAACATACCGCAAACGGTATTTCGCGAGGCGCGACGCGCGCGTCTTTGAACTGCGGCAGCAATGGGACGCTTTGGTTTCCGGCAAGATCCCTTACGAATCCTGGCGTAAGAAGCCGTTCGACCGGCGCATTGTCGAGACCATGGCGCTGGATGCCTTTGAAGCATCCGGGGCGGGAGAATCGGCTCGGCTGCTGAAATTCCTGCGGCAAAGCGGTTTGATCGAGAAGCGCATTTTTGAAGCGCGGCGGCAAACAGGCTGGAGGCGCATGCGGTCGCTTGTGGCCCTGGGGCGAACGCGCGCGCCGGAAGGAATTCCCGCTTTGGCGGAAGCCTTGCGTGACCGCGATCTGGAAGTACGGCTGGCGGCACTGCGAGGTTTGGGACGTACGGCCTGCCCGGAGGCGGGAGAAGAGATTCTCGCATGGGTTGGCGAAAAAGGATTGTGTGTGCCCGCGCTCCCCTTACAGAGCGCGTTGATCCAGTGTTGTGTGGAACGCCCGCAGTTGCTTCTTCCGTATGTACAACATGCCGAGGGTCCCTTGCGGGAAGTACTCGGCCGGGTTCTCGGGGAAGTCGCGACTCCGTCCTTAGGCTTGGATCTGCTGCAATTTGTCGGCGACGACCTCGATGAATTGCGAGCCGCCGCAGCTCGCGCGATGTCCCACACCAAGTCTGGCCTGGCGTTTGATCTTCTCAACGAGCTGGCTCGGGACCCCATTTGGTTTGTCCGCCTGCGCGCGATCGTAAGCCTGGGAAAACTCTCCGAGCCGCGGGCGATTCCCTCTTTATTGCGCGGACTGATGGATTCCAATCGACTGGTGCGATTGCGGGCTGCAGAAGCCCTTGTGGAACTCGACATTCGCATGGCTCCGATCTTCGAACAGGTTGTGGAGACAGGCGATCGCTACGGATTACACGCCTACTTGACCGCGCTCGAAAATGCAAATTTGCGGGCAAAGCTGGAGCAGGAACTTCAGAGCAGCACGGAAATCAGGGAAGAAGTAAGGGACCGTCTGCAGAAAGTGCTACGGACGGGGACTCTTCCAGCTGGAGAGACTGCCGCCAGTGAAGGCTCGCCGGATAAAGCAGCATTGCTGCCATGATTCGATTTCTGGACATCGCGAACCACACGCTCTTCTGGTATTACCTGGCCAGCAATTTCGCTTATTTGTTGATGCTGATGATTGCCTTGAAGACCAGCGCGGCGCATCAGCGCAGTTTGGAGAGCCATCGCCTGAGCTGGATCAATGACTCTCCCATGGCGCCGCCCATCGCGATCATAGCCCCCGCGCATAACGAAGAAGGCTCCATCCGCGTAGCGGTACGTAACCTCCTGGAGCTGGATTACCCGGAACTCGAGGTCATCGTCGTCAACGATGGATCGGAGGATCGCACACTCGAGGAAATGCGCGAGGAGTTTCGCTTGCGGCTGGTCCGCGCGGTGTACATTCCGGAAGTCAAGAGCGCACCGGTGCGTGGACTGTACCGCAGTGATGTTGACACGAGACTTCTGGTCGTCGACAAAGAGCCGGGAGGCAGTAAGGCTGACGCGGTGAACGCCGGCTTGAATGCGGCAAACTCCCCATACGTTTGCGTGGTGGATGCGGACTCCGTCCTTGAACGCGACGCACTGCTGCGCATCATGGTTCCCATTCTGGAGGACCCGAAACGCGTTGTGGCCGTGGGAGGGATCATCCGCGTGTTGAACGGCTCGGAAATACAAGGCGGTACGCTGCGGCGCGTGCGTTTGCCGCGCAAGAGTATCGAGGTGATCCAGGTCATCGAGTATCTGCGCGCGTTTCTGATTGGCAGGGAGGCCTGGGCGCAAGGAAACATGCTGACGATTATTTCCGGAGCGTTTGGCCTGTTTCGCACCGATCTGGTGCGCGCCGTCGGCGGGTATCGCGCCAGCTCCATCGGGGAAGACTTTGACCTGGTGGCACGCATGCACCGGCACTTGCTTGAAAAAAGAGCGAGCTATCAGATCCGCTTTGTGCCCGATCCCATGTGCTGGACGGAAGCTCCCTCCGACCTGAAATCTCTGGGAAGGCAGCGGCAGCGCTGGCAAAAGGGTCTATTGGACGTACTGTGGCCCAATCGCGACATGCTTTTCCGGCCGCGATACGGCAGGATCGGAAGTTTTGCCCTGCCTTATTTGTGGATCTTTGAGCTGTTTGCTCCGGTGTTTGAGCTCGGGGGAATTGCCACCATAATTCTTGCGGCTTCGCTCGGTGTTTTGAGCCGCGAATTCTTTTTGCAGTTCCTCATCTTCGGGTATGCGTTTGCCACCGTGATTTCCATCGGCTCTGTCCTGCAGGAAGAAATCACCTACAAGCGGTATAACGATTGGCAAGACGTCGCGCGGCTGGTCAGCTACTGTTTCCTCGAACATTTTCCTTACCGGCAAATGCATATGGTCTGGCGGTTACAGGGCCTCTGGCAGTATTTTCGCGGCGACTTCGCCTGGAAACCCCTCAAGCGCAAAGGGATTCAATCCGTGCAAGCCCCGTGAGAGCCTGTCCCAAACCCTGGTCCAATACTTTGTGGCTGTGATAGAGTCCTTCGGCATTTATTTTCTGAGGTTCCGCCATGAAATGCGAAGTGTGTGGCATGGATTACGGTTTGTCCCACCATTGTTCGGGGATTCCTCCGCTTGTGACCCTGGAAGAATCGGCTCCTCCGCCAACTGGTTTTTCGCCAGGGTACTACTTGGCACTTGCTTTCAATATTGCACGGTGGGATGACATCGCCATCCGCCGCGCTTCGCGCGATTCCAATGCGATTTATTACGGTGCCGTTCTTTGGGTTGTGGCTGCAATGTTGATCATGACTGGCTTGGCTCTTCCCCGGATTCTTGGCGCAATTCATTTCGGCGGGCCCGCGATGATTATTGGAGCGATCGTGGGCCTCAGTTTTGGACTGGCGGTAATGGCGTTTCTCACATTTGTACAGCTTGGCCTGTGCCATCTCATTGCAAAGTGGTTCTTTGATGGCAGCGGAAGCTATTTGGGCGTGATGCGACCCTTGCTGCTCGGTTGGTTTGTAAACTGCCTCGTTCTAATTCCCATTGCAGGAACACTCGCCGCGGCAATCACGTGGACTGCAGTCCTGATGATGGTCTTTGAAGAGGTGGAAGGCATCAGCCGGCTTCAAGCGTTTGGCATTTCCGCCGGCATAAACGTCTGCTTCTTCATACTACAGCTCATGATGACACCCGTGACGCGGCATCTTTGATTGCCGGCTCCCACCATTACGCCGGCGGCAGGCCGCGGCGCGCTTTCAAATCGGCAAGCAGGCGGTCGACCTCGGCGTCGCGATCGAGGCGCGTCAGCTTCTCGCCGACATCGTCGGTCAGGAGATCGACTTCGGCAGTGGCCACCGCTTCGGTGTGGTGCACGCGGTCCTTGAGCCGGTCAAACGTGGCACTCTTGGAATTGTCGCCCATCACGCTTTGTGCGTGCGCCGCTTTGCCAAGGGCCATGCTGCGCCGGTGGCGCGCAATCAGCAGGTCGCGCTTGGACTTCGCTTCGTCGAGCTTTTGTTCGAGTTTCATCAGCGCCCCCTTCAGCGTCTCCACCTGCAACTTCTGGTCGTCCACCTGCTCGCGGTAGCTTTGCGCCAGCCGTTGCGAGGTCTGGAAGCGATCAAGCGCGGCGCGGGCCAGATCATCCTGACCTTTGTCGACGGCCGTTTCCGCCTTGCGCATCCAGTCCTTGCCGGACTCCTCGTTCTCCCGCCACTTTTTTTCCAGCATGTGCTGGTCGGCGATGGAAACCGCCACCTGCGTCTTGACCTGGAGGTATTGGTTCTCCATGTCGAGGATCACCTGTTTGATCATTTTTTCAGGATCTTCCGCGCGATCGACCATGTCATTGATGTTCGCGCGAATCAAAGTGCTCACTCGTTCTAAAAGTCCCATGATGAATCTCCTTTCACAAACCGAATGTTGCGGACCACTCAAACTCTTCAAAGACAACCGGGCGCTCCTGCCGCTCCCGCAAACTGGATCAGGACAATAGGTGCGCCGCCCAAATTCCCGCCGTCAATTTTGCAAGGCCCGGCAGTAAAATGATGTTCAGCGCGACGGCCCTGCCGAGCGCATAAACCGCACAAACCCAAAAGTGGTGGAATACAAAACTGGCTGCCATCACGACGAGAAGCCAAACGATGAGAACTTTTTCTTTCGTACTCATGGCCATCCCCCAAGACCATTCAGCGTCTCCGGCAGGTCCCCAGGGACCCGCCGGGACGGAAGTGATTGCTAGGACTTTTTGACCGGCGATTGCGGCGGCTCCGGCTTCGGCGCCTTGTCACCGATCATCCGGACTTTGCTGAGCAGATCGGACATCTGCATTCCGGAGAGCGCTTCGAAGAGTGCGGGCACCTGCGCGGCAATTCTGGTGACGTCGCCGGTGAGTTTGTACGCGCCGGCAGCATCACCGTTGCCCGTGGATACGATGGTCACCTTGTCCACTTTGCTGAGCGGCTCGGCGAGAGCGCGCACAACATCCGGCAGTCCAGTGAACAGCTTGTCGATAACCGCGGCCTGGTTGTATTCCTGGAAAGCCTCCGCCTTGATGTTCATGGCCTTAGCTTCCGCCTCGCCTTTCTTGAAGATGATCTCGGCTTCGGCTTCTCCCTGCGCGCGAATCGCGCAGGCGCGGCCTTCGGCTTCGCTGATCAAGCGCTGGCGTTCGGCATTCGCCAGCGTTTCGATGCGCTGGCGCTCGATTTCCGCTTGCTTCAGCACAGTGGCGATGAGTTCCTTTTCGCGGCGGGCGATTTCCGCTTCCTGCACTTTCACTTGCGCTTCGCGCTCGACCTGTTGAACCCTCACGGCTTCTTCCACCACCTTCTGCTGCATGACGTTGGTTTCGATCTCGTATGCCTTATCGGCAGTCGCCTGCGCCTTCTTGGTCATTTCCAGGTAGCTGGCTTTTTTGATGTCCAGGTCGCGCTCCGCCTCGGCCTGCTTGGCCAACGATGCGGTCTCGGCGGCCACGCGTTCCTGGTCGGCTTGCGCTTTGGCAACAGCAGAGGCACGTGTCGCTTCCGCGCGCTTGATGGCGATATCGCGGTCGGCTTCGGCGGCGGCTACTTCCGCGTCGCGCTTGATGCGGGCAACGTCGGGCCGCCCCATGTTGGTGATGTATTCGTTTTTGTCGCGCACTTCCTTGATGGTGAAGCTGATGACTTCCAGCCCCATCTTGCTCATGTCATCAGCGCATGTGGAGCGCATGCGGTCGCCTACCATTTCCGGCTCCTTGACGATTTGCTCCACGGTGAGCTGGCCGATGATTCCCCGGAGATGGCCTTCCATCACCAGGCGAATCAAGGCTTCTCGTTGTTCCGGCCGCTTGGTGAGAAATTGCTCGGCAGCCGTCAGAATGGATTCCTTGTCGTTCTTCACTTTGATTTGCGCTACGGCTTCGACGGTCACGGCGACGCCCTGCTTGGTGTAAAGGTTCTGCTGCGGGGCGACGTCGAAGGACATCAATTCCAGCGAGAGATCGCGGCAGGTCTGCACCATCGGAAAGATCAATGCCCCTTTTCCGCAGTAGACCTCCGTCCCTCCCATTCCGTACCGGATCAAAGCTTCATTTGGCCCGACTTTTCGGTACATCTTTGCGATCACGATCATGATCATAAGAATCGCCAGAACCATTGACCCCGCGATGATCATCACTTCGTTTGACAACCCGAACATAAAACCTCCTTTTTCCACCCGTCCGGACTGTTTGTGTCGAACGCCAGTCCGAGAAAACCCCTACTTCGTGAATTCTTCCCACCTCTTCACGTAAGCAATTCCCTTTTCGTAGCGCTCGATCACGACTTCCGCACCCTTCTCGATCGCTTTGCCGTCATCGCTGCGCGCGCCGGCGCACCGGCGCACTCCCGCCAGGGAAAAAATGATTTCGCCGGTGCCGCTTGCCCGGATCGGCATGCTGATGCTGCCGAGCGAACCCTCGATCCGGTAGTCTTCACTCTTCATCGGCGCATCGGTCGAGCCCACGAGTTTCACCATGAAACGGAAGACGACAAATCCCGCCGCCAAGCCCGCGACTGTGGCAAGCAGCAGGCTGAATACTGCGAGCAGGTGCGAATGCCTGGTGAGCAGGTAGCCCGTTCCACCGAACCAGGCCAGGAAAGCCATTGCCGACGAAGCGTTGAACCAGGAAATGTGCGTTCCGCCTCTGAGCCCGCCATGAGAGGCACCGGCTCCGGCGTGGTGCGCCCCGTGAAATGGCAAGTGCATCCTGAAAGGAAGGTGAATGTGAACCGCGCCCGCGAAAAACGAAAGCACGCTGAGGGAGAAACCCACAATGAAGCAGACGAGATAAAAATCAGACCAGGTCATAAGTCACCTCGAACGCGGCATTTACTCTGCGCAACTTCCGTTGCGCTACGCGAGCTGGAATTCGAGACGCAAACCCTGTTAACTGCTAGCTCGAAACTGTTCCGGTTGATTCCGTCAGTTCCGCAGTGAAGCGGACGGCGGCGGATGACCGTTGCCCTTCTGCCCTCCGTTCTGATGATTGCCTTGGTGCAAGACCTCTCCGAGACGCTCGGCCAGGTCCGGCGTCCGAAGAATCTCCGCCAGGAGCAAAATCGCCCGGCGTGAGTCTTCGTGCTCCGCGATAGCCAGGAGCGCACGCTGAAGAACCGGATCGGACGTGAACTGTTCGGCACCGGCAAAAAGCCAGGAATCGACCTTCGCGTCGATGGCCCGCAATTCGGACTGCAGCCCCGGCGTGTAGCCTTCCGGGTCGTCCACCAGAAAGCCTGGATAGACGCGAAAGAATCGCGCAAGCAGCTCGCGCGTTGTGTGCGTCAAATGGGGCCGGGCGCCACTCTCGATTTGCGAGAGGTACGCCTGGCTAAGGCCGCGGCCAATTTCGCTTTTCATCGCGGAGGCCAACTCCTGTTGCGTCATCGAACGGCCCAGACCGCGCAACGAACCTTCTACCGCGCGAAGGGAGCGGAGTTTGTCGCCAAGTTTCATGAGAGAACTCCTTATTGCAATTTGCAAATATAATATTACATATCGCTATTTTGTCAAGCGAAATCGATTGTTCCTTCGCGCCTTCTTTATCTTGCTGAAAATAAATTGTTTAATTGACTACCGGCAGGACGGATTTTCACCCGCAATCTAGTTTGCGGCGCAAACCCAATTCATTCCGGCTTTCTCAGCGACTGCAAGTCGATTCCCAGTTGTTGGCACTTCTTATAAAGGTGGCTGCGTTCCAAGCCCAGCGCACGCGCCACATTGGTCATGTGAAAATTGTTGCGCCGAATTTCCGTGAGCATCACTTCCCTTTCGAACGATTCCGTGCGCTCCGCCAGCGTGCCCGTTGCACTTCCCCCTGACGAAGTGGATGAGCCCCTTGAGGAAGAGTCAGAAGTGGGGAGAATGAGACGGACTTCCGCAGCGGTGATGTCCTCGTTCGAAGCCAGCAGGATGAGGCGCTCCACAACGTTGCGCAATTCACGGACATTCCCGGGCCACGCGTACTTGCGCAATTCCGCGATGGCGTCTTCCGCAAAGAGTTTCTCTTTCCAGGCGTTCTGCGCCGCCACCTGGCGCGCGAAATGCACGACCAGGTCCGAAAAATCCTCCGGTCTCTCGCGCAACGGCGGCAACTGCAACGGAAAAACATAAACGCGATGGAAAAGATCACGCCGAAACGCATTCTGTTTCACCAAGTCTTCGAGGTTGCGATGGGTGGCCACCACCGCGCGCACGTTTACCTTAATAGGCTTATCGGCGCCGACGCGTTCGACCTCGCCTTCTTCCAGCACGCGCAATAATTTCGCTTGCATCGCCAAGGGCATGTCGCCGATTTCATCCAGAAACAGAGTGCCGCCGTCGGCTTGTTCGAACTTGCCGACGTGTCTGGCTGCGGCGCCGGTGAACGCGCCTTTTTCATGTCCAAAAAGCTCCGACTCGATCAATTCCGCCGGCACTGCCGCGCAATTCAACGTAATGAAAGGGTGCCCCTGCCGCGGCGATTTTTCATGGATGGCGCGCGCGACCAATTCCTTGCCTGTCCCCGTCTCGCCAAGGATGCAAACGCGCGTTTCGCTCGCGGCAACGCGGTCAATTTGCTCCAACAACTTTTTCATCGCCGGGCCCGAGCCAACGAGTTCGTGTTTGCCAAGGCGATGCCGCAGCTCGCGATTTTCCTCTTCAAGCCACGAGAGCCGCAGCGCGTTATCCACGGTTACTAAAAGTTTGTCCGTGGAAAGAGGTTTCTCAAGAAAGTCAAGCGCGCCCAGTTTCGTGGCTTTCACCGCCATTTCGATATTTGCTTGCCCGGAAATGAGCACGATGGGCGTCTTCAGTCCGGCTTTCTTCAAGTCTTCCAGCAGCTCTAGGCCGCTTTTCCCCGGCATCACCACGTCGGAAAGAATCAGGTCAAACGAGTCGGCCCGGAGCAGATCGAGTGCGCGCGCGGCATTGTCACAGACAGTGGCTTCATGCCCTGCCATTCGAAAAGCGCGGGAGAGAGATGCCAGCGTATTGTGATCGTCGTCAACGAGGAGGAGATGAGCTTTTCGCGGCAAGCTTCGGTCCTTTGTGAAGCGTTAGTCGGAAGCCGCGGCCAGTGTGGACGGCGTGGTCTTCGCCTCTGGGGCTGCCTCGCGCACTTTCGAGGTGCGGCTGGCCTGGCGCTGCGGCAGTTCGATTCGAAACGCTGTGCCGCGGCCTTCGTCGCTGGTCACGGAAACCGTGCCGTGATGATCGCTGACCACGGACTGCACGATGGCCAGCCCAAGTCCGGTCCCCTGCGATTTTGTCGTGTAATACGGTGTGAAGAGCCGCGAGCACTCTTCCGGCGTCAGCCCTTTTCCCGTGTCGGCTACTTCGATGCGTACAGCGCCGTTTTTTTCCGATGTCCTCAGCGTCAACGTTCCGCCCGCAGGCATGGCGTCGAGCGCATTCAACACTAAATTCTGAAACGCGCGATGGAGCAGGTCGGGATCCGCGTCGATATCGGGCAAGGGCTCCGTCAGGAACAACTCCGGAGTGATGGTGGGCTTGCCGACTTCATTGAATTGCGGTTCGAATAGCCGTACAGCGTTGCGCAATGCCTCATTGACATTTACGCGCACAAACTGCGGGGCGGGCATCTTTGAAAAATCGCTGAAGCGCCCAATGATGGTATTGAGATTGGCAAGCTCTGCTTTCAAAGTTGCCGTGGATTCGTTGAAGACTTCCAGGAATTGTTTGGCGTCGAGTTGCCGCGCCTTTTGCAAGTTTTCAACGGTAATCTGCATGGGAAAGAGCGGGTTGCGCAATTCGTGGGCGAGTCGCCGCGCCAGTTCGCGCCAAGCGGCAACGCGCTCAGTTTGCACCAGACGCTCCTTCTGCGCGGCAAGAGTTTGCGTCATGTGATTGAACGCTTCGGCAAGCTGGCCGACCTCGTCGCCCCCGCGAACGTCGATGCGGGTATCCCATCTTCCGCTGGCAACTTCGCGCGCGCCTTCGGCAAGCTCCTCGACGGGCTTGGTGATCCGCGCGGAAATCCAGAAGCTGACGAGCAATCCCACGAATAGCGCGGCGGCCGCGACGGCCACCGCGATCTTCAGGATTTGGCGTGTTAACAGGACCAGCTCCTTACGCGAGCTACCGACAAAGAAAACGCCAAGCAGTTCGTTGTTGCGGCCGGTCAAAGGAATGGCATGAAATGTTTCTGCATCGGCGGGGTCGCGGGTCCACTCGATCGTTCGAATCATGGGCTGAGGTTGCTTTTGCAACTGCTCAACGAGAGGGGTGAACCGCTCCGCCTGCTCCGCATCGATCTTTTCGGCCAGCAGGGACGTGGCTGTAAAAGTTGGATTGAGGTTGGTATAGATGAGTGCGCGCATCCCAGCGGGCAGGACCAGGGAGGCGAGGAAATTCTTGTCGAGCCGATGCCCTGCGGTAATGTACAGGCTCTTGTCCGCTACGGTGTTGTTGGTGCGAACGACCGTGAGCGAGAGGGCCACGCCATCAGGCAATTCCTCTTTGCGCAAAAAAGCCGGAGCCTCATTCCACTCTTTGACTGATGTAATCCACTCATTCTTGTAACCGACACGGGAAGGAAATTGCGCCGACGAAACCAGCACGCCGTCATGTTTGACGAATTCCACGAAGTCCAGGCCGTGGTCCTGAGCAGCCCCGTTTGCGTCCCGAAAATAAATGGAAAGATCGGCGTTGGGGTGCGAAAGATCAATAGCCATGCGTTCGGTGAGGTTGGCTTCGGCAATGTTTTTTGCTTGCCGGGCAATTTCTTCGCCGCGTTGGACAAACTCCTTTTTGAATTGGGCAACGAGGGCTTCGGTGCGCTCGGCGTCCATGGCTTCGAACGCGGCCTGGGTGTAATACGTCACGGCATAGGCAACCACGGATACGGACGCAAAAATAGTGAGCAGGACGGCGAGCAGCAATTTAGTTCGGAAGCTCATAGCTTGGCAGATATGGGTTACGGATTGATGATATCACGGCTCTAAATGACGAAGGACTGTCGGCCATCGAAAATGAGACCCAAAACTCTCACTTTTCGCCAATTTTTGACCGCTAGCCGGGTGGCGCGGAACGCGTTGCTGGCGGAGGAGAATCTCTAGCAAGGGTTAAGCGCGGCGGTGCTTGCCTTCATGCTTGTTGACCGTCTTACGATCACCAGTAGCTTGACCGTTTTACGGTCGCCAAGGCCAGAGTCTCTCCTCCTTCCAGCGTTGCATCCCGTGCCACCCACAGGGGTATTGGCTAGCGGAACTTGTTGACGCAGCTTTTGCTCGCAGCGCATATTTTTCTCGGAGTTACTGCCGGCGCGGCTGCTTGCGTTGCGCTGCGGCTGTGGCTGTTGCCGGCAGATCATCTGAATTGCCGGTCGATGCCACGCCGGAAAACGCCGAGCGCATCACGTCATTTGCAAAAAAATTCCTTCCGTCGATTGGCACCATCATTATTTGGAGTTTGTCCGACAGCCGTTCAGCGATGATTTTCTGAATCAGCATGGGGTTTGACTTCAACACGGACGCTTCGTACTTCATGCGCTCGGAGTCCGCTGCAGCCGTTACGCGGATGCGGTTGGCCTCGGCGTCGGCGAGATTCTTCTGCCGCTCGACTTCCGCTTTGCTGTCGATAATCTTGGCTTGCGCCGCAGCTTCCGCATTCTGGAGAGTCGACTCCTTGCGGGCCTGCGCTTCCAGCTTCGTTTGTTCGATTTGTTTTTGCTTCAGCGGCAGGGTGTACTGCATCGCGTCTGCCTCCGCCTTCGCCTGTAGAACACGCACTTGCGCCTGCGCCTCCGCCTGTTTCACGTCACGTGCTTTCTGCGCCTCCGCTTCCAGCTCGGCGATCTTTACTTGCTTTCCCTTGATCTCCTGTTCGGTGCCCAGACGCTCGTTTTCTTGTTCCTTCAAGAGCAGCCCTTCGAGTCCCTTGGCGTATTCCTGAGGGAGCTGCAGGTCGCGGAGCAGCACTTCCCTCACGATGATTCCGTCGCTCGCCAGCCGCGTAGTGATGGCGTCGGCAGCCGTGGTCCGCAATTCTTCGCGTTTGGTGGCAAAAATTTCGCGCGTGATGTAATTCGGCGCGAGTTGCCGGTAAATCGTGGAAACCACCGGCGCCACAACCTGCTCGCCGACGGGCTGCGGCAAATTCCGGTGAATCGACTCCAGTCGCTTGGGGTCCAGCCGGTAGCGCACAGAAACGGCTAGCCCGATGTTCAGTCCTTCCCGCGCCTGCACCGTCAGCAGGTCACCTTTTTGCTTGGGATTTTCTGCCGCCACCGTCGAATACACTTGTTCGCGCGTGTCGTAGATCGCGATGGAATCCACCAGCGGGGTAATCAGGTGCATGCCGGGATACAACGTACCGGGGCGCGCGCCCCAGAATTCGCTGACGCGAACGCCCGCCGCTCCGTCGGGAATCACAGCAAAACTCTCCGTAATCACCAGGAGCAGGGCGCCCGCTATCGTCAACTGCAACGCCAGCCGCCAGCGCACCGGCCGTAAAGGGCGGCGAGCCAGCGGCCCCACCTCCGCACCGGATTCATCCGCCTTGTTCCGCGACAAGAGCCGCCGCAGTTGCTCGGAGAGATAAACGTCGTAGGCGACTAGCGCTCCCGCGCTTCCGAAGAGGCCGGCGCCAACTATCATCAACAGCCATTTCAAAGCCAACATCGAAGTACCCCCTTATTCCAGTTCCGGTGCGCTGCGCGGAGCGCTAACCGGCGCCTCCGCTGCTCACGTTGGGCCGGGGAATTCCTGTGACGCAGCTTTTGGTTCGCCGACTGCAACGAACGGCCTGCGTCCGTAGCCGCTCTCTTGCGTTTACCGCCGCGAAGCAAAGGCCCGTGTCAGTTGCGCTGTCCCGCGCACCAGTTCTGCCCGCACAGGAATCTTTCGGGCGGTGGCCGGCCGCATTATCAAAAATGCTGCTTTCAAGAACAGCCAGTGCAGCCCTGAAGCAGCAGCCACGGCAAAAATCGTGATGAGAACCAGAATCGTAAGTTGCAGCATGGCGATCATGACGAGCCTCCCAACTTGCGCTTTGGGGAATGGCACGGCAGGCGCCAACCTCAATACATTGGAAATACAAGACTTATTGACAAGGAAGGTTGAGAAAACTGTGGGGGCAAGCACACGCCGTGTCGCGCCGGACGCGCCACACCAGAACCCGAAAACACGTAACCGCTCTCGTCTTCGTGAAAATAGCTTGCCTTCGTTTCGGCGCTTGGCCGCTCCCGCTCCCAAAGTAGTCTTGTGCTAGGCTAACCCTATAACCCAATGAACCGCGGCTCAGGCTTACGCATCGGCAAAATTCTCGGAATCCCCATCTATTTGCATGCGAGCTGGGTGATTGTTTTTGCGCTCATCACGTTTTCCCTCGCCATGCAATTCGCTCAAGAACATCCCCAATGGAGCACACTGCAACACTGGTCTGTAGGCATTTTGACCAGTTTCCTATTTTTTGGATCCGTGCTCTTTCATGAGCTTTCCCACAGTGTGGTAGCGCAGCACTACAAAATCCGCGTTGTCTCCATCACTCTATTTATTTTCGGAGGGGTGGCGCGTATCGAGCGCGAACCTTCCAAGGCCATTCAGGAACTTAATATTGCCGTCGCCGGACCCTTGGCAAGCCTTTTTCTATTTGTCGTATTTAAGGGTCTGACTTTGATTTTTCCCTACAGCGAGATGCTGGGGGCGCTCGCAGCGTGGCTTGCTTACATCAACGTTAGGCTCGCGTTATTCAATCTTATTCCCGGCTTCCCGCTTGATGGAGGCCGCATTTTCAGGGCGATTGTCTGGGGCTCTACCCAAAACTATTCTCGCGCAACGCGCATAGCGGGCGCGAGCGGCAAGCTCGTGGCCTACGGATTCATTCTCATTGGCGCGTGGGCGGCCTTTCACCCTGACTTCATGTTCACCATCGGGTCTTCCACGATTTTTTACGGCGGCTTTACTTCCGGTATCTGGACTGCCTTCATCGGTTGGTTCCTTCTAAACGCCGCGCAGGAGAGCGTCGCTCAAGTGGCCATCCGGCAGACCCTCTCCGGCCTCAGCGCCTCCGACGTCATGAGCAAAGAAGTGCCCACAGTCCCCGGGCACATCACGCTCGAGGAATATGGCGCTGAAGTTCTGCGCACCGGCCGCCGCTGCCATCTCGTAACCGATGGCGAACGCCTTGTCGGCATGATGAACGTTCACACGCTCAACTCCGTTCCGCGCAACGAGTGGGCTCACAACTCCGTCCAGGCCGCCATGATTCCGCGCGAAAAAATCCTCTGGACCTCGCCTGAGGAACCACTCCTGCGTTTGCTGGAGCGGCTGCTGAGCGCGGACATCAATCAAATGCCGGTGGTGAGCGGCGCAAATGACGGCGCGCCGCAAATTGTTGGCATCGTCACGCGCGATTCCATCCTCCGCGTGATGCAGACGCGTTCCGAACTTGGTCCGCTGGCCACAAGCAGGTAGCTCGTTCCGCGCAGGGAATGTAAAGCCTCAAGCTTCTCGCGCGCGGAGCGCCCGGATTCGAAAGCCGCCGCGCTGGATATCCACAGTCACCTTTGAAAAACCGGCGTTTGTCAGTCTTGCAAATACTCCCGCTGGCGCCACAGGCACAAACGTGCTGCGAATGTGCCCCACGCGGTGCAGCCAGCCATCCCGAATATCGAAGGCGAGGAACACGCCGCCGGGCCGCAGCACTCGCCAGGTTTCCGCAAACGCCCGGTCCTGCAACTCGTGCGAACGCAAGTGATGAAGCATCAGGATAGCGATGGCTGAAGAAAATGTGCCATCCGCAAAGGGCAGTGTCGCCGCATCCCCCTGAATCGCAGTCGCATTCGAGCCATTCACACGTGCCCCTAGCTTCGCCGCAAACGCATGGTCGTACTCGAGACTCGTCACGCGAGCAGCAAGGTGCGCCAATTCTTCCGTGGCCGCTCCGGGCCCCGCGCCCAGCTCCAGCACGTGCTCGCCAAGTTCCGATCCCTTCAAAACCCAGGGCAAAACTTGCCGTCGTGTCATCCATCGCCACAGCCGCGTTCCACAAAACCACGTTTCGTATCGATTCATTAAGAGTCTCGGATCAATTCGAAGGCAAGCAATTCTAACGCGACTGGCGCAACTTACTGAAGCAGTGTGAGGATCTCGCTGGTGATTCGCGGCCGACCCGCAAATACAGCAAAGGGTGTGATAGAGCAGGGGCGCAGCGCCCCGCGCCCCTGTCCTTAATTTTGATGCGGAACAGTTATGCGTGGTTCACAAGCGCCATCATATCGGGCGCGTAACGTTCGCCGACCACTGGAATTTGCGCCAGGCGGGCCGCGATTTCGCTGAGGTCGCGCTCCGTGAGCTTTATGTTGAGTGCGCCCATGTTCTCCTCGAGATAACGAACGCGTTTCGTGCCGGGAATGGGGATGAGGTCTTTGCCCTGGGCAAGAACCCAGGCGAGCGCCAACTGCGCCGGGGTTGCGTCTTTTTTGCTGGCGAGTTCTTTTACCGTTTCCGCCAGTTTAAGGTTGGCTTGCAAGGCTTTTGCCCCGAAACGCGGATTCGTCCTGCGCCAATCGCTGGCGTCAAGGTCCTCAAGTTTTTGGATCGCCCCTGTCAGGAAACCGCGCCCGAGCGGGCTGTAAGGTACAAACGTGATTTCGAGTTCGCGACAGGTGGCTAGGACGCCATTCGTTTCCACCTCGCGGGACCACAGCGAATACTCGCTTTGCAGCGCCGCGATGGGATGTACTTTGGCGGCGCGCCGCAACGTTTCCGGGCCGGCCTCCGATAGTCCAAGCGCACGCACTTTGCCGGCTGAAACCAGTCCGGCCATGGCGTCCACGGTTTCTTCGATGAGAACCTTTGGGTCTACGCGGTGCTGATAGAAGAGATCGATCGTTTCGATGCCCAGCCGCTTAAGGCTGGCGTCACAAGCGCGCCGGACATTTTCAGGTGAACTGTCGACACCTCTGATGCCGTTTGGATTGAAGCGGAATCCGAATTTTGTGGCGACGATTACGCTGTCGCGTGGCACTTCGCGCAGAAACCGGCCCAATAGTTCTTCATTCGTGTAGGGCCCGTAGATCTCGGCGGTGTCCAGAAAATTGCCGCCGAGTTGCAAATAGCGGTGAAGAACACGGAGCGATTCTGCTTCATCAGCCGGTCCGTAAGCAAAGGACATCCCCATGCACCCAAGTCCCAGTGCGGAAACCAGGGGACCACTTTTCCCAAGACGACGCTTTTCCATGGTCTGCTCCTCGACAAAGTTCTCAATAGAGTTTTGAAGCGTTGGATGAACAATTCGCGCTTTTCGTTACAAAGGATCGGGTCAGCATGATCTGGCATCCTTCGCTACAATGAAATTGGGCGTGCCAAGTCCGCTCTTTATGGCTTGTTGATGGCTTCCCCTTCACAAGATGCCTCGACGGTATTAGCTCCACGGCCTTCAGCGGCGCCGGCCGCCCACGAAGGCGCTGCGCGCGCGTTCTTGCGCATGCTGACGCGCTTCGATTCTTCGAGACTGTCTCCTTACATGGCCCTGCGCAATTCGATCGGCGTGGTCCTGCCGCTCATTGTGGGATTCGCTCTGGATATGCCGCGTGGCGGCGTCGTGGTAGCTAGCGGGGCGCTCAACGTGGCTTACTCCGACGGGAGCGATTCCTACGCGCAGCGCGCCAAACGGATGCTCTCCTCCAGCGCTTTGTGCGCGCTTGCCGTTCTCCTCGGAGTGCTCTCCGGGAGTCACAACGTGGCGGCCGTGATCATCGCCACGGTGTGGGCATTCGCGGCGGGAATGTTGGTGGCTGCGGGCACAACGGCCGCAGACCTCGGAGTGATCAGCCTGGTTACACTGCTGATTTACGCGGCGCAGCCCCTGACCGCGCAGCAAGCATTGATTTCCTCGGGGCTCGCGCTCGGCGGCGGACTCTTGCAGACGGCACTGTCCGTTGCGCTGTGGCCAGTGCAACGCTATGAACCGGAACGGCGCGCCCTTGCTAATTTTTTCCTCGAACTTGCGCGCGCCGCGGAACAGCCACTGAGCGCGACCTCGGCGCCACCGGTGACCGCTCACAGTACGCAAGCGCAAGAAGCCCTCTCCAGCCTCGACAGCGAGACATCCATCGAAGCTGTGCGTTACCGCGCTTTGCTCAGCCAGGCGGAGCGCATTCGTCTCAGCTTGCTAATGCTTTCGCGATTGCATCTTCGCATGCAACGCGAGAGTCCAGCGTATTCTGGAGTGCGGATTCTCGGCGACTACCTGAAAAAGGCGAAGCAGGTCTTGCAAGCGATCAGTGACTCCCTGACTTCGGGAATGCCGGCGGAAGCATGCAAAGAAATCCTTGCCGCTTGTGAAGCGCTCACGCTGGGTCTGCGGCGGGAAGCTGATAGTTTGCCGACATCTTTTCTCGCAGCCGTTACGAGAGACGCGCGTTTCCAGATGGATGCGCTCAACGGCCAGCTTCGCGCTGCTCTGGATCTGACTGCAAATGCGACGCCGGCGGGCCAGGCGGCGTTCGCGAAACAAGAAGCGAAACAGCAATGGTCACTCCGTTTCAGCGGGTTGCTGGCTACGCTGCGCGCCAATCTGAATCTGAAATCTTCCGCGATGCGGCATGCGATACGCCTGGCGGCGATGGTCGCTCTCGGGAACGGCTTGGAGCGCGCCTTCTACTGGCACCGTTCTTATTGGCTGCCGATGACGATTGTGCTGGTGCTGAAGCCGGAATTTACGACTACTTTCAGCCGCGGTCTTTTGCGGATTGGTGGAACGATCGTGGGCCTTTTTCTGGCTACGGCGCTCTTTCGCTTTCTTCCAGTGAGCGCGACGCTGCAGATTGCGCTGATCTTTGTGTTTACGCTGCTGCTGCGTTGGGTCGGTCCTGCCAACTATGGGATCTTCGCAGTGGCCATCAGTGCTCTGGTGGTTCTTCTGATCGCGATCACTGGAGTTTCGCCGAAGGAAGTGATCTGGGCGCGCGGAATCAATACAGCGGCGGGAGGCGCGCTGACGCTGCTTGCATATTGGATCTGGCCGACCTGGGAACGCACGCAAGTTTCCGACAGGATCGCCGCAATGCTCGATGCGTACAGGGAATATTTTCATGCGCTGGCGGAGGCCTATATGCGGAACGAAACCAGCAGCGCGCGCGAACTCGATCGTGTGCGGCTAAGAGCGCGCATGGCCCGCACGAACCTGGAAGCGTCGATCGACCGGCTGGGCGCGGAACCAGGGACGACGACGGAACAGATGCACCAATTGAATGCGTTGCTGGCTAGCTCGCACCGTTTTGTGCACGCGGTGATGGCGCTGGATGCGGCTTGGCTGCATACCGCTGCTGTTCCGGCCAGAACGGCTTTCCGTGCGTTTGCTGCGGACGTGGAGAAGACGCTCGAATTGCTTGCGGCGGCGCTCCGTGGCAAACACGTGCAACTGAATGAGTTTCCGGACCTGCGCGAGGATCATCACATTCTGGTGCAGTCCGGCGATCCGAAAATCGAGCGGTACGCGCTGGTCAATGTGGAAGCGGACCGAATCGTGAATAGCCTGAACACTCTGCGCGAGCAGGTAATGGACGTCGTGCGTGCAAAGAACGCGGCGTAACGCGACGGCGAAGCAGTGAGGAGCACGAATGAAGCGACACGCAGTGTCCGTGGTGATGAGCTTGGCCGCGGCGGTAATCAGCGGAACGGTTTTCTTGCTCGCGCTATTCGATCAATACGCGCTGGTGGAGATGGCGGCGAGCATCATCACGGCGCTGCAAGTTTTTTTTCTGAGTTCGGCGATTGGCGATCTGCTGGAGAAAAAGAAAGAAACGAACCGGACGCGAAATTCAGCGGCTGTGCTGGTGACGATTTTTCTCGTGGCGTTTTATTCGTTCAGGAAATATTTTCACTGAAATGTGAATTGAAAAACTCGGGAGGGGGACCATCGGTTTCCCTCCCGAGTTTTTCAATTCAATCCGAACTGGAACACGATGGCTACATTGTCATTCAGCGCGATCTGATACACGCGTCAGTGGGCCACGGCAGTGCTGTGGTTGCGCGGCACACTGCAAGTTGCTGTGGATGTGATCGTATTCCCCGCCATGTCGGTGGCCGTCGCCTGCAGGGTGTAGACCCGGCCAGTTCCGGAGCCCAGCCGTGCCGCCCGTAGCTGAACGGCGTAACCGCCGGAACCGTTTGGCGTAATGACTACATCAGGATTGTTCGGATCAGATGGCTCATTGCTCGATCCAGTCATTTGGAATGAGCCTGGCGCAACTCCGGACAGAGCATCCGCCGCCATTACAGTGCCAACTTGGACCATCCGGCCATTCGGCGGCCACAGCGCACAGCCGGTCGCAGGCATGCCGGAGACCACCGGCGGAGTCTTGTCGATTTGCACCGTGAGAGCTTTGCTCTGTTCCGCATTTCCTGCGTTATCCGTACCGAAATAATTCAGCGTGGTAGTACCTTCCGCTGAGATTAGTGCCGAGGTGGTACTTCCGGGAACCGCCTGCGTGTCAAGGGTTTGTGCGCCACTGAGCGCATATTGGATTTGCTTGACGCCTGAGCCGCCGCTTTCGCTGTCCGTCGAATTCAAAGTCACGGTGACATTGGTGTTGTTCCAGCCATTGCTGTTGGGGCCGGGCGAAGCGCTTGCCGCCGTTACCGGTGGCGTGGTGTCCTGCGAATAGGCTATGGTCGTGAAATCAGTGCCGGTTCCGGTTCCCTGTCCCTGCCCGGTCACGTAGACATTGCCGGTGTTGCTGTCCACTGCGATCGTGGCCCCACTCACGGAAAAACCGAACTCCGGAACCGGACTGGGCCAAGGGAAGCCAGTACTGTGCCGGGCTGTCCACAGTTGGTGCCCACTGGAATCGTAAACCACGGTGGCGTAATCAAGGCCACCTCCCGCGCCCTGACTCTCCCCAGCCACGTACACGTTTCCCGTCCTGCTGTCCACCGCGATAGTATTGGCTAGGCCCTCGCTGTTGTCGGCCACCCAAAGCTGGTTGCCATTGGAATCGTACGCCACCGTCGCAAAATCCGTGCTTCCAAATCCCCGACCTTGCCCTGCCACATACACGTTGCCTGTGTTGCTGTCGACGGCGATGGCGCTGGGAATGCTGTCGGGGCCTACTGCCATTTGATAGGCCTTCCGCCACAATTGCGTGCCGCCAGGATCATACGCGACAGTCGTGTAGATCCGCCCTGAGGGAAGGAGGTTCGGCCCTGTAAGATAAATATTTCCTGTGGGACCCAAGGCGATGCCAACGGCCTCAGCGAATTCGCCATGTACCTCGGCTATCCAAAGCTGGGTTCCCGTGCTGTCATAGGCGAGAGTCCCAAAGGATGTATCACCTAACATAGGATTATAACGACCGCCAGTCACATACACAGTTCCCGACTTGCTGTCGACGGCGATGGCCTTGGGATCACCGCACTTAAACGGCGCTTGGTCGCTGCAGTCCATGGCCACCCAAAGCTGGTTGCCTCTGGAATCGTAGGCTACAGTTTTGGAAGCATAACGCGAACCTATGGAGCCGCTTGCGTTAGAGGAGGGAGGGATTTCACTCAGCCCGGTTGTATATACGTTGCCCGTACTAGTGTCCACGGCAATGGCGACGGCACCATCGCTACTCCCGACCACTGATCCGTGGTAGCGAGCTGCCCAAAGCTGGTTGCCCTGGAAATCGTATGCGACCGTGGCATAGTCGGAGCCGGTTTCTGTTCCCTGGCTCTGCCCCGTCACGTAGACATGGCCCGTCTTGCTGTCCACAGCGATGCCGTTGACAATGTCATCCCCATTTGCGGGTCCGTTGTAGCGCGCCGCCCAAAGCTGGTTGCCCTTGGGATCGTACGCCACGGTCGCATAATCAATCCCCGTCCCCGCGCCCTGGCTCTGCCCGGTCACGTACACATGGCCGGCGCTATCGAGCGCCATGGCCACGGCGCGATCAGCGCTTCCATCGACCGATCCATGGTACCGAGCTACCCATAGTTCGCGCACTTGCGCCGAGGCAAAAGCCGGACACAACAAAACCAAGAGTAACCATCCCAGTTTCATTCTCCTCGCGCTCACTGCCCATCCACTTCCGAAATTCCTGCGGCTCCTGCTTGCTCCTCCTATTTCACAGAATGGCTTTCCTGCGAAATTCGGACTCCTCTTGTGCGTGAACTTGAACATGATTCGGCCTTCTTATTCAGCGGGTTTCGGCAAAAGACTGTTGGATCGCCTTTAGAAATCACCCGGCGATCTGTTAGGTGTGACCTGAGGGATTTGGCGTCTGAAGCTTGAACAAAAATGCAAAATAAATGCCTGGCACGACTGGTTTTTTGCCTAGAAGCAGCTTCTTTGCGAACACACCGGACCCCAAGTCGAGGATCGTCCTGCCCCGTGCTTCCTGTCCGACACACTGGACCAGAAGCACGCGCGATTCTTGATTCTTCCTATGGCCTTGGCAATTAGGTGAAAACTTGAATCCCTAACCCACGAAACCCTTGAATTTCTTCCGTTGTACGTTTACGCAACAGCGGCTAACGAGCTTTCGGAGCGACTTGTGTGGGTCTCCGAACAAGCTTTGTTTCCGAAAGCGGACGCTGGAGCCCGCTCAGCGGGTTCCAGTGGTGTGGTCTCCCGTTTGCTGTTGGGACTGCCTCACGGCGAAATTCGCGGCGTGAGGGATTGGGTCGCTTCCGGCAGTGAATTGCAGGCTGTAGGTGCCAAGCGCGAGTCCGGTTGTCTTGAGGTTGAAAATGTATCCGCCAGCCGGACCCAGCGACGCATCAAAGCGAAAATTGCCGCCGGGATTCGCGTTACTCGGCGAGGCTGCTCCACCGGAGTAGCCGGACGCGCTGGTGATCCCACTGGCATGCAACGCCACGGCAGCGGAGGAGACGTCTTTGCCGCCGGCATCGCAGAGGTACAGCTTGATCGGGAACGCCGCGCCACTGGGAACCGCTCTTGTCGGACTGTACAGCGGGTGGAACGCGTAGGAAACGTTTTCAGTCAGAGTTCCGGTGCTGCCGAAGAAGCCGTTGTCGCCGCTGTAAGTCGCGGTGATCGGATGCGCAGCAACGGCAAGCGCAGAAGCTGTCAGTGTGGCTGATCCAGAGGAGTCGAGCGGTGCTGTGCCGAGAATCGCCGCTCCGTCCTGGAAGGTGACGCTTCCTGTGGGCATGCTTGAGCCGGAAGAAGGATGGACTGTCGCCGTTAAGGTGATCGCTTGTCCCAAAACCGAAGGATTGGCAGAGGAAGATACTGCTACCGAACTGGCCTGTCTGGCCGGGACGGTTACGGTTGCCGTGGCAGATTTAGTATCGTCCGCGACGGAAGTGGCGGTCACCGTCACTGTCAGTGGACTGCCTGTGGCCGAAGGCGCGGAATAAAGACCTTGCGGCGAAATCGTGCCACAGCCACTGCCTGTGCACCCCGTTTCAGAGAGGCTCCAGGTAACGACGATGTTGATAGCGTTGGTGACGGTGGCGGTGAACTGCTGCGTTGCGCCGGGAGTCACAGTTGACGTTCCCGGGGCAACGCCAACGCCCACAACCGCCACGAGACCGGTCACGCGCCGGATGCGGTTATTGCCACTGTCCACAATCAAGAGATTTCCTTGCCGGTCGCCGAAAACAGAGCTGGGAAAAAAGAGCTCAGCACTGGTCGCCGAGCCGCCGTCACCGTTGAGGCCACCGACGCCATTTCCGGCGACGGTTTGAATAATCCCTGTGGCTGCATCCACTTTTCTGACCCGATTATTAACGTAATCTGCGATAAAGATATTTCCCGCACTATCTACAAACAAACCGTCGGTGGCGTCCACCCCGGCGCCAGTGGCTGGGCCACCGTCTCCACTAAACGCAAACTGCCCATTCCCAGCCACAGTCTGAATATTCCCTGTGGCCGCAACGACTTCCCGGATGCGTTGGTTACCCGCGTCAGCAATGAAGATGTTCCCAGAAGCGTCACCAAACACACCGTGGGGGTGACTGAGCGCTGCCCTGGTGGCTGGGCCGCCATCCCCACTGAAGCTAGTGGCTCCATTCCCGGCGACGGTTTGAATATTCCCTGTGGCCGCAACAACTTCCCGGACGCGGGAGTTGGCACTGTCGGTAATCATGATGTTTCCGGCACTATCGGCGTATGCTGAGGCTGGGCCTATTCCAGCGCTAGTGGCTGGGCCGCCATCCCCGCTGAAGGCAAAGGTTCCATTCCCTGCGACAGTTTGAATATTCCCCGCGGCCGCATCCACTTCCCGGACGCGATTGCCATCGACTGTGAAGATGTTCCCCGAAGGGTCTACAAATGTTCCGATAGGAAAATCGAGCTCCGCACTAGTGGCTGGCCCGCCGTCCCCGCTAAACCCGTTCGTTCCGTTTCCAGCGACGGTCCGAATATTTCCGGTAGCGGCAACCACTTCCCGAATGCGACTATCCTGGGGGTCCGCAATGAAAATGTTTCCGGAGCGATCAACCGAAACACCGCCGCCATAAATGAAGGCGAGTTCAGAGCTGGTGGCCGGTCCCCCGTCCGCGCTAAAACAACAGGTTCCGTTCCCGGCAACGGTTTGAATAGTTCCCGAGGCAGCCGCCACTTCTCGGATGCGATTGCCATCGGCTATAAAGATGTTCCCTGCGTCATCGACCAACACACCCGTTGGGTCAACAAGACCCCCGCTGGTGGCTGGGCCGCCGTCCCCGCTGAAGCTGGGCATTCCGTTCCCGGCCACGGTCCGTATAATTCCAGTCGCCGCCAGCACTTCCCGGATACGATTGTTGGTGGTATCAGCAATGAAGATGTTTCCTGAACGGTCTACAAATACTCCGGTGGGAAAACCGAGCGCGGCGCTAGTTGCTGGCCCGCCGTCCCCGCTAAACCCGTTGGTTCCATTTCCGGCAACCGTCTGAATATTCCCGGTGGCCGCAACAACTTCCCGAATG
This sequence comes from Acidobacteria bacterium 13_2_20CM_57_17, assembly GCA_001914785.1. Taxonomy (GTDB): domain Bacteria; phylum Acidobacteriota; class Terriglobia; order Acidiferrales; family UBA7541; genus Acidiferrum. The sequence goes on from MNDE01000081.1 coordinate 35,011, forward strand.
CGATTGCGACCCCCTGCATCCGTCTCAGCAAAGAAGATGTCGCCCGAACCGTCCCCAAATACTGCCAAAGGTACGCCGAGTGCCGCGCTGGTGGCAGGCCCACCGTCCCCTCCTCCGCAACAGCTTCCGCTCCCAGCCACGGTCTGAATATTCCCCGTGGCTGCAACCACTTCCCGGATTCGTAGATTACCCGAGTCGGCAATAAAGATGTTTCCGGCAGTGTCTACAAAAACCCCGGCAGGGCTACTGAGTTCTGCGCTAGCGGCTGGGCCGCCGTCGCCGCTGAACCCATAAGTTCCATTTCCGGCGACGGTCTGAATGTTACCCGTAGCGGCTACAACTTCTCGAATGCGATCGTTGTAAGTATCGGCGATGAAAATGTTTCCGGAACCATCAACGTACACTGCACCAGGGGAACGAATCCCGGCGCTAGTCGCGGGACCGCCGTCTCCGCTGAAGCCATAGTCCGTGCCATTGCCAGCGACGGTCGTCAATTGGCCGGATGCGTCGATCTTATAGATAGCATTCATTAGGCCCCCTGCGCCCACGAATAAGTTGCCGGCAGAATCCCTGGATACAACGAGTGGGCCGGCAAGACCGACCTGCAACGCCGGTAGGTTGTTTGGGACGCCGCCCGCCACGGTCGTTATCGTGTGCTGTGCCCGAGAAAAGGGCGCCTGGAAAATCAAGAATGCAATGAGCGAAACAACTGAACCAGTTCTGCGCATGACCTTCACCTTGACCCAGGGTCCCGCATCAAGGTTACGGTCATCGTTGTTTCCGTCTTACCAATCTGCACTTTCAGTCCCAAGTGAGGTCGCGCGCCTCTGCCCCAAAGTTCGAATTCCTGCTTTGGGATGGTGAACTGTTGGGTGAATTCCGAGCCACTGTGAGGCTCCAAGATCACTCCGAGAGGGTCATCCGTCGCTTTTCCATGGGGCAGGAACTCGCGCAGTCTCGCCTGGATCACAAAAACCCTGTCGTCGCCAGCGTTCATCAATCGGATGTGCATGGTGACGCGCATCTGCGTTCCGAGATCCGTCGTCTCGATCACTTTGTAGACCCCGGACACGAGTTGCCCTGCCACTCCTCGTGGGGAACAAATTCCTAGGGCAAGCAGCAACACCAGTCCGCCGTAAACCAATGTGGCGATGAATTTTCTTGAATTCATGATCAAAACTCCTTTCGCGAACGCGCCGCCGTAACGGCCAGACTCAGCAAGGGAACAAGCAAATCAAGATGCGGCAAAAAAAGTCTTTGGAAGCTTCCAAAGGCGAAACTAACCGGCGTTATGGAACGCGAGAGGAAGCTCCAGTGGACGCACAAGCTCTTCTGGCCCAGCATTGGTGATCACTGGGAAAGGTGAAGGTGGTCACCGGAAAAACCGGAGACGTCATCGAAGAACACGTGCCCATAGGACACCCCGGATATAACACGCTTCTGCGACAAAGCCGACTATAGACGAGCGACTATAGCTCATCAGGTATGTACTCCCGAGCGGACTGGCCATCAATCGGGGGAACTACTGAAAACCGAGCGACTATAGCTCATCAGGTATGTACTCCCGAGCGGACTGGCCATCAATCGGGGGAACTACTGAAAACCGCGCCGGAGAATCTTTGAGGAGAGGACCGAGACACTCAGCGGGAGGCGAAGATTGCTTTGGTTGCGGGATAGATTTGGCGGAAGGCGAAATAGCTGGCGTTTAGCGTGGCGACGACGGCGGGCTGGGGATTGACGCGCGTAGCGACACGGACAGTGGATGCACAGGCGGCGTCGACGGTGGGCCAGAGGCCCGCGCCAACGCCGGCAAGAAGCGCTGCACCGTAGGCCGCGCCTTCCTCGGCTTCGACGATTTCGACGGCGTGGCCGTAAACGTCGGCTTGGATTTGGCGCCATAACGGAGAGCGCGCTCCGCCACCGCCGAGGCGGATGCTGGTGACGGGAACTTTCATTTCGCGGAAAAGAGTGAACGTGTCGCGGAGGCTGAAGGCAACGCCTTCGAGAATGGCGCGAACGACATGGGCGCGTGTGTGCGAAGCGCTGAGGCCGACGAGCGCGCCGCGCGCGCTGGAGTCGAGATGCGGAGTGCGCTCACCCATCAGATAGGGAGTCCACAACAGACCGTCGGAACCAGCGGGAATTTTGGCTGCTTCTGCTGTGAGCTGGTCGTAAGTTTCGCGAGCGCCGCTGGAATTTGTTGCAAAGGTATCGCGGAACCAGCGCAGGGAGAGGCCAGCGGCTTGCGTGACGCCCATGACGTGCCACCGTCCGGGGATGGCGTGGCAAAACGTGTGGACGCGGCCATGAGGATCGAGCGCGGGGCGATCGGTGGCGGCAAAAACGACGCCGGAAGTGCCGATGGTGGCGCTGACGGCTCCAGCCGAGACGATGCCCATGCCGGTGGCTCCGGCAGCTTGATCGCCGGCGCCGGCCACAACTGGCGTGCCCACGCGCAGACCGGTTTCCGCGGCGCCCTTGCTGGAAATTTCCCCGCAGACGGCGGGAGATTCGTGAAGGGACGGCAGCAAGCGCTCGTCGATTTCGGCGGCTTGCAACACTTCCCGCGACCAGCGGCGATGAGCCACATCGAGGAGCAGGGTGCCGGAAGCGTCGGCCATATCGGTGGCGCGCTCGCCGGTGAGGCGAAAGCGGACGTAGTCCTTCGGAAGCATGACGGAGCGAACGCGTTTCCAGTTCGCCGGTTCGTTCTCGCGGACCCAAAGCAATTTTGTAAGCGTAAAATTCGCCAGCGCCGGATTGCAGGTGAGCTGAATCAGGCGCTCCTGGCCGATTTTAGCTGTGAGGTCGCGGCATTGCTTTTCCGTACGGACGTCGCACCAGATCAAAGCGGGACGAACGACGCTTCCCTGCTCGTCCAACATCACCGCGCCGTGCATCTGACCGGAGAATCCGACGCAAGCGATTTCTTCGGCGCTCAGATTGGCGCTCGCGATAGCTTTACGAACCGCGATGCAGGTGGCACGCCACCAATCCTCGGGGTGCTGTTCGGCCCAACCGATTTGCCGCGAAGCGAAGGGCTGGTGCTCTTCCGTGGCGGAAGAGACCACGCGGCCGGTGCCATCGATGATGAGGGCGCGCGTTCCTCCGGTACCAACGTCAATCCCGAGTACGTAGATGGGGCCTCCCTCGACGGCCAGAGTTATCCACCCAAGATGTCGGGAGAGAGACTATCGCACTTCGTTGGTCATGAGGAAGAGCGGGCGCATTTCGAAGCTGGCGTACTGCGGGCGAAGGCGGTCGGTATTGTACTGTTCCTTGACGTTGACGACCTTCTTGGTGGCGGTGACGGTGTCCAGAGGAATGTTGTCGTAGTGGCCGTTCTTGAGGACGACGAGACGGCCACTGATTTTTTTCAGGAGAAGATCCAGAGCGAGATTTCCGTAAGCCATGGGGGCGATGGAATCGATAGCGTCGGGATCGCCGCATCGAACAAGGTAGCCGAGCTTTTGATTGATGACGTCGATTTTTTTCCCGTTGTTGAATTTGGCAGAGAGGTCGCGCACCTTTTCGGCGACGACGTCGCCAATGCCGCCGAGTTTTTTGTGGCCGTAGGCGTCGGTGCTTTCGCTTTCGAAAATCATTTCGCCGCCCTCAAACATGGCGCCTTCCGAAACAAGAACGATGGAGTAGCGACTGGGATTCTTCCGGCGGTCGGCGACCAGCAGCTCGGTAAGATGCTCGATATTAAATTTGAACTCCGGGATGACACAGCGATTGGCGGCGCCAGCCATGGTGGGAAGCATGGCAGTGAAACCGGCGTAGCGGCCAAAGACTTCGAGAACCATGAAGCGTTCGTGAGAGCCGGCGGAAGTGCGAAGGCTGTTGACCATCTGAATCGTGCGGGTGACGCAGGTGCTGAAGCCAATGCAATAGTCCGTGCCAGGGACGTCGTTGTCCATGGTCTTGGGAATGCCGATGACCTTGAAGCCCTCTTTGTGGAGACGAACGCCGTAGCTGAGGGTATCGTCACCACCGATGGGAACGAGAGTGTCGATGCCGAGCCAGGCGAGATTCTTGAGGACTTCCGGAGTCAGGTCGTTTTTTTCAGCGGTGAATTTATCCTTGAGATGCGAAGGGACATTGGATTTGGTAACGCGGCCGGGATTGGTGCGAGAGGAATGGAGAAAAGTGCCGCCAGTGCGGCCGGAGCGATCGACAATTTCTTCGTCGAGAAGAAAGAAGTTGTCGGAGTTGTCGTAGTCCTTTTCTCGGACCATATCGACGAGGCCCGCCCACCCGTGACGAATGCCGATAACCTGATAGCCTTCCCGAATGGCGCGAAGAGTAACGCCGCGGATCGCTGGATTGAGACCGGGAACGTCACCGCCTCCGGTGAGGATGCCGATAACTCCTCTCTTGGTGTTGACGTTTGCCATGAGATTACGAATTGCCCTTTCGCGGAATGCCGAACAGAAAATTATCCTCTACGAATGCGTTTTTAGGAAGAGCCAAGACGGCATTCGTTTATCAGAATGGATAGATTCAAATCTTCAATTCGGAATTTACACTTCGATTTTTGTGCCCAGGAGGCCCAGAAACTTGGCAAGCCAAGAGTTGAGCGCAGGCCAAGCAGGACCCGTGACAAGGTTACCGTCGACGAAGGCACCGGTCATCGGGAGATTGACGTACGTGCCGCCAGCGATAGTAACGTCCGGTCCGGTGGCCGGATACGCGCTGCACCTCTTCCCTTGCAGGATTCCTGCCGCGGCCAGAACCTGCGGTGCATGGCAAATGGCGGCGATCGGCTTATTGGCCTTAGAGAAGTAGCGGACGATTTCGATGACACGTGGATTGAGGCGAATGTATTCCGGCGCCCGGCCACCGGGGATGACGAGAGCGTCGTACTCTTCGGGCTTGATTTGGTCGAAAGTAGCGTTGAGCGCAAAATTGTGGCCACGTTTTTCGGTGTAGGTCTGATCACCTTCGAAATCGTGGATGCAGGTGGGAACGACGTCTCCGGATTTTTTGCCCGGACAGACGGCATGGACGGAGTGTCCGACCATCAGCAGCGCCTGAAATGGCACCATCACTTCGTAGTCTTCCACATAATCACCGACGATCATGAGAATGGATTTCCTGGACATTTGGACCTCCGCGCGTGAAAGAGAATAGCAAAAAAAGAGAGGCCGAGCTGAAGCCCGGCCCCTTCAGAATCAGACACAGTTAGGCGTTGAGTTGGGACGCCGCGGCTACAGGCACTTGCTCGCTGGAGTCCTGGATGGTGACCACGTCCGTGCGCACCTTCTCCCACTCCAGCATTGTGAGGCCGAAAGATCCAAAGAAGCGGCGAATCTTGGCGGAGTCCCAATGCAGGACCTTCTCGCACACCGGGACAAGAACGCTCATGGCGTTATCGCTGAGGACAGTGCGCTTGGCGACGCGGGAGATGAACTTGGCTTCCGAGACCGCGATCGTGAGGCCATCGTACTGATTGATGTGCATCATGACCGGCAGATCGGAGCTGCCATCGCCCATGTAGATGATGCTGTCATGGCTGATACCGAGTGTGGAACGGAGTTCTTCGAGCACGGTGATCTTGCCCCATCCCGCTGAAGCGCGAATGATGGAGTCCACTTCTCCGGTTGCTTCCTTGTAACGGAAGCGCGTGCCGAAAATATGATCCGACGGCACGATACCCTCGAGCGCCGATTCGATGATCTCCTGCGGCGCGGCAGAAATGACATTGAAGTGAAATTTGTAGCCCTCAGCGAGATTGTCAAGCGCCCGCGCGAACAGCGCGACGTCGTGCTTCAAGCGGATACGCTTGCCCGTTTCGGCGAGGTGCTCCCGGCGCACTTTTCGAAAATCCGGATCGTGCAGAATCAGATAGCTTAGCTCCGCGCCCTGTTGGACGAGATTCATCTCGGCAAGGCCTTTCACCTTGTCGTGAAATCCATGAAAACCTATCAGCTCGCTTAGAACGACTCCCGAGTCGTTGAAGCTAAGCGTCTGGTCAAAGTCACTGGCGAGTAGAAATTGTTTGGTCATGTACTGGTACTCCCGTTGCTGCCTTTCTTGGTGGTACGCCCTGGGTAGCTTCCTCACCGTCTCTAGAAACACCTTAACTGCATTCTCCCATTACTGCCCCACGAATTATTTTGATGGGTGCTATGCGTTAAAAATGTGAACAATCCATTATACCTTGGTTAGATGCGGCGTAGTCGTAAAAGGCACAAAGGAAAGGAGATGAGTGTCCCGAAAAGCAACAAGGCGCCGCAAATTCCGTGCGCTGAAAGAGTTAGCGAGGGCGAAGAATAGGAGAAAGAATGAGCATCGAGACGATTCCTTGACCTTGAAGGGCTATAGGCCCAAGGCGTCCATTTTAGGCTTTTCGTACACATCATCTTCTCCGGGGTACCGGAGACGATTCTCAAAGCGCCCTGTCTCTTTGGCAAGAGCCCACACCAGGCTTTCTCCGGCGGGAAGCGTCCGCGGCTGGCTGCGGGAGATAGGATCTTCGAACGCTAGAGACGCATCGATCCATCGCCACCTAGCGGTTTCGAAGGCTTTCAGAACCTCAGGAAGAACGAAGGCATTCAGTGGATTGAAGTGCAGCAACAATGTGTGGGGAATGTCGCGGCCGAGAACGTCGAGAGCGAGTTGCCGATAGAAAGCCGCGCGATCCAGGAGATGGGCGATCAAGTAATCGCGGTAGGGAGCAATGGGAGCATTGGGCTGCTTCGCAAGCCGGTCAACGAAGCGCTGGCTGACGTACCAATCGGAAGCGTCGATGGTGACGTGGCCGACACGGTAACCGCGTTCCTTGAGCAAAGCGCGAAAACGATCGCGCTTGTCCGCAGTGTCGCCCTCCTTCAGGAAGGGATAGCGGAATAGCGCGGTGCGGTTGCGATAGGGAGCGATGACCTTTTCGTTTTTCAGAAAATCGGCGGCAAAATCCGCGTAACTCGTTTGTTCGCCATAGAATTTGTGTGAATAGGAATGGCTGCAGATAAGGTGCCCCCCTTGATCCCAGGCGGAAAGCAGTTTTATGCCGTCGGCCTCATCGACACGCATGCCGCAAACAAAAAGCGCGGCGCGGATGTCTCTCTCGGAAATCGCTTTCAAAATGCGGTTGTTGGCTTCCGGCCATTTCAGTGCCAATCCGAGGGAGAGCCTCGGGTCGTCGAGCGTGAGGGCGAGCTGCGGGCGCGCTGAATTGTTGGGAGACGTTTTTGGCCCAGTGCTCTGTGAAAAAAGAGAGGCGCGAACGACGGACGGAAGAAACTGAGAGCAAACCGTGGCCAAGGCGCATTTTGTGACATGGGAGAGAACTCTTCGACGTGAGGTTTTCTTGACGCTGGAGATTCTTGTGAGCGCGCGCGTGTACGCTTCGATAGTTTCGGGGACGGCCTGGCTGTAAACAAACTGGCCTTCACGGCGGCAGGCGATTAGCCCGGCTTCGTTGAGAATTTTCAAGTGATGCGAAACCGTTGCAGGAGTGACGCCTCGCATCGAGACGATTTCTCCGCAGCTTATGCACTTGCTGGCGGAGATGGCCTGGAAGATCTTGAGGCGCGTCCCGTCGGCCAGAGCTTTCGAGATTTTTTCAATGTGAGAGCGGTCCATTGGTCTTGCCTAAGTGTAACGGACCTGCGTTGCTATCCGCCACAAGGATTGATGTCCTGCGAAGACTCCGGAAATAGATGCAACCAATCATTTCGATATTCATCTAAGTATCGAACTTCAGAAAGCAGGGACAGCTTGCAGGGCACTCGCAGCTGCGCAAGGCTTTCTGAACCAGAGAGAAAGCGACGGGAGAGGACCATGAAGAGACTCGAAGGGAAAGTAGCAGTAGTGACGGGCGGGAACAGCGGCATCGGGCTGGCAACCGCAAAGCGTTTCCAGGAAGAGGGCGCGCGCGTTGCCATCGCAGGCCGCAGCAAGAAGACTCTAGATGAAGCGGTGAAAACGATTGGCAATGGCGTAGTGGCCGTGCAGGCGGACGTGGCCAAGCTCGCCGATGTCGACAAGCTGTATGCGGAGGTTTCGAAAAAACTCGGAAAGATTGACGTGTTGTTCGTGAACGCGGGAGTCGCGAAGTTCGCCCCATTTGCAGAGACCTCCGAAAGTTTGTACGACGAGCAGTTTGACATCAACACCAAAGGAGCTTACTTCACCATTCAAAAGGCAATTCCCTTTCTGAACGATGGGGCCTCGATCATCTTGAACACCAGCGTAGTGGATGACTTGGGCAGCCCAAATACCAGCGCTTATGCCGCCACCAAAGCGGCGCTGCGATCCTTCGCACGGACGGCTGCAGCAGAATTAGTGGGCCGTGGGATTCGCGTGAACACCGTAGCCCCAGGCCCAATCGTTACGCCGATCTTTGGACGAACGGGACTGCCGCAAGAAGCCATCGACGATTTCGCAAAGGGTGTCCTGACGCAGGTCCCGATGAAGCGATTTGGACAGCCCGAAGAAGTGGCCGGAGCGGTGGCATTCCTCGCTTCTCAAGATGCGTCATACATTACCGGAGTTGAGATCAACGTGGATGGCGGAATGGGACAAGTCTAATTCAGTCGCGACGTTCACAGGATACACAGGGCGGCCAAGAGGCCGCCTTTTTTTTTTGCTATAGAGAGTCACCTTCCATGCGAAGGATCTGCCGAATCGGCGGAGTCAATGTCGAGAAACCAGGTATGCGCATTGTCGCCGGGGGAATAGCAATTGCCATCGGCGAAATAGGTGGCGGCGCAACGACCTGTGTATTGCTTGCGGCGGGGCGACTGCGCAAATTGCCAGACCGTGGCATAAGGAATTCCGCTGGCGGACGGAAGAGGCGGATTTTGCGGGATAGCGCATCCTGGTGAGGGAGGGCAGGCGTCGTTGAAGACCCAGTAGGCCAGCTCACGCTTGCCGATGTTGTTGCGGATGTCGTCGGCAGTAAGGATGGTGATGCCGCCGCCTTCGTCGACGGGCATGCCCGAGCAATAGACGCCACCGCGATAACCGGCATGCGCCAACTGATCCACCCAAGCACGAAAGTAGGCGTGATACACGGCAGGTAGGCGGCCGCCTTCTTCGACATCCAGGAATATCACGGTGTGCGAAGGAAAGCCTTCCCTTTTTGCGGCTGCCGCGGCTTGGCGCGCGTCGCTTGCTCCCTTTCTCATGGCCGAGGACATTCGGCTTTTGAGATTGTTAAAGACGTGCTCCTCCGACCATTTCTGTTGAAGTTCGCTGCTCTGCGGGCCGGTATAGAGAACCAAGAAACCGAAGCCCAGCGAGCGAAGGAGCTCGCGTTTGCCGGACCAGGAATTGGACTTAGCGCCGGGCGGAGGGCCGAGCCAGTAACCGGTGAAGGAAAAGGATTTGCGCAGAATAGGGAGCGCGGCATCACCTGGGTAATCGTTTCGGTCGAAGCCGAGATAGGCGCGCGGTGCAGGCGATTGCTGCGAAAGAGTGGACATAACAAATGAGAGACTGAAGAGAAAAACGATGGTGCTGACGCCGAAAGCCTTTTTGTGGGAGCGAGCGAAGGTGAGCTTCAGCATTCTTCTCAGGGGATCTCTCTGGCGTTTCTGTATTCGAAAAAGCACACTGGTGCCCGGGGTGGGAGTCGAACCCCTCAGGGGGATTGATTCTACGTAAGTTATTGATTCCACGAAACAACAAAATGGAGAAAAACCACAAAAACGCCGAAGTGAGGTACACGACGGGTACACGGAATGATCGTAGGCTCAGGCAGAACCGTACGGAACATGAGAATCCGATGGGCGTACAGGAAGAAATCGATCGGTTGAGAGATGCGCACCGACGTACCGCGTTGGCTCTCGTCTGCCAGCTCTTGCGCGATGATCCTTCTCTCACTCGCGGCCTGCTCCTTCTGCGGCTCCGTACCGAGATGCGCAACAGGGAGTGGTTTGAATACGAAACCAACGTCCACCGCGCCGCAGGGGTAATCGTCGATCATGCACTGCGAATCACTGCCGAGCACGGGTTTGCACCTAGCACGCTGCTTGATCTTGCCATTTCATTCGCCGATTTTTCCCCACTGCGCACCAAGTAGCTTCTTCCTAGGACGCCGCGTCGGGATAACTTCCGTGTAGGCTTCGTTCTAGCCGACCATCCAGAAGTTGAGGAACATCCGTCTGTAGTGCAGTGCTACGCGAATCTGTTCGGCATTCCGGTGACACGGGATATTTCGGAAACCCGCAAGGAGCGCTAAACGCTCGGCAAGAGTGCCGAGACCCTGAGCTCCTTACACAAAAGCTTGTCGTTCTCATTTTCCAAAGCAGGATATTGACATTTACTGTATAGCGGCGCTCTAATCGCGTCCGACTTTCCCACAGGGCCAGTATTTTTTAGGTTGCGAGGGAGAGAGCGATGGCTCACGAAACCAAGGGCACGAATTTGGAACTAGTCGAAAGAGAACTTTCTCGATTACTGAACTACGCGTACGCAGGTTTTTTGGCGCTTCTTATCTTCCATTTCGTTGAGTCTGACCTCGCGGAGAAATTCAGAAGGGACTTGGGGTGGGAGCTCGTCGTCCTGGCATGCATCGTGATCGGCGCTGGAATATACCGGGCTCACAGGAGCGCGATCATCCCAATTCATCATTTGTTTGCGTGCTACCTGTTCTGGGTGTGGGACGAACGCCGGCTGTGGCGCGCGCGCAAGCCCGAGCGCACAAAAGGAGCGGAGTCGGTTAGTCCAACTCGCTGGTTCGGGTCTCTGGGCGTAGAAAAATACCGCCGCATTCTTGCCTACAACACCCTTCGCCACGACGCGGTTTTCCTGACTCTGGAGGAGCAAAAACGACTCGACCTTATGCATGCCGAGTTCGGCCTCGTCGTCATGGCGGCGGAGGCATGTATCTTTGGTGCTGCGTACGCTGGGTACAAACTGTTTCGGTTTCACAGTCTAGCATGGTGGGTACCGTTGGTATGGCTCGTCGTCGGCATCGTGGTCTTTGCCGCGTCCTATCCGGCTCCAATGCAAGAGCACGCAATCGAATGCCTGCGCTGGCGTACTCGGGAGAAAGAAGGGGACGAAGTAGAAGTAGAAAAAGACGGCAAGAAAATCAAAACAAAGATCAAAAATCCAGTAACGACGACGTTGAAGAAATACGGGCTGCTGGCAGAGCAGTCACCGAGCAACCCAGCCAACCCGGCGCCGTAGCCAGCGGACTGCCGGTACGATCCTGAACGTACGTGTATGAACGCCAATGCGTTGGGCGGCTGAGGCAGACTCCTCAACGAATCACAGCCGAGAATGGCTATTCCCAACAACTATCGGCGGCGGTGCGAACCCCCATATCAAATAGTCGGAGATCGCCACTGAAGCGACTCTCAGAAACTTGCAGGAAAGTAGCCGGGTGGTATTCTCTGTGCGTGCCTGACTGGAAACGAGTCATCGTCGGAGATGCATTTCAACTACCGTCTCGCGATTTCAATTACTATCGAGACCTTTTTCTGCTGTGGCCATTTCTTCTTTTCACGATAGCTAGTCTTGTGAATCTATTCGGCGTCGGGCATGACCATCGAGTCGGTCTAAAGTTTCTAGCCTTGTCTCTCGTGACCATTTTTCTCGCACGCGAGCGATTCATTCTGATTGGGGGTGCTCTTGGGTTTTGCGCTGCGCAGTCCGGCATTTCGTTCGTCCTTAAACATGACTGGATAGCATTGGCGGTATCAATCTGTTCAAGCACGCTTTGTCTCTTACTGTTTCGCAGTTTGAAGGACTACAAGCCAAGCTACAGCAGGCCGAAAGGGATTCTCATTGCCGATATTCTGACTGGGTTGACGTCTCTGGGACTTACGCTTGCACTATTTTCTTGGATTCGTAGGTGATTCTAGATGCTCAAGTCCCGATTAACAGCGCTAATCGTACAACCGGCGCGTCACAGGAAATATGAATTCGCCGAGCCACTCCTGATACGGGCGAACCCTCTCAGTCACCGCACCAAACCAAATCTTTTGCCGCGCCGAAAGAAGCGATCAATCACCTGTTGCGCAGATAAGTCGCACCATCTTGCGATTGCACTGGGCCACCGACAAAGAAGTGGCAATGCTGGCGACGCAGGCGGACGCGCGCCCGACCGGCTCGTGCAGTCGGTCCGCGCCGTTGGCCGGCCCAGGTGCCGAAGAGGAATTCTTTCGCGCGCGTCATGGCGACGTACAGCAATCGGCGTTCTTCCCCCAAGTCTGCGTCAGGCCTGGGCACGATCCCATCGTCGAGGCCAGCGATGATTGTCGCTCGTACCGTGAGGCCCTTCGAGCCGACCATAGTCATTATGCGCACGCCGTGACTCTCTGCGAGTGCACGGTCTTTCCCAAGTGGCGTGATCTGTGACATGAACCGGTCGAGTCCCTGGCCTTCTTCGACCAAGCCATCGAGCGCGTGCAAAAGCTCTGTGCATGCAGCGCTCGGCTCGGGGACAACGTCGTCGCCAGCCGTTTCGACCAACCAGTGCCCCCATCCCTCCTTGGGCATCGCGTCTGGTGCCGGGTGTGCCATCAGCCACGCAGTCACGACCTGCATCAGGGTTTGCGCTCTGTTCGCGGAGCGAGGTGCGTCCGGAAAGTTCGCTTCATGAGCCGCAAACAGTGCTTCGCCAAACTGGACGCGAGTGACGCGGGCTCGCTCGTAGATGTAGTCGCAGAAGGCTTGCCCGATGCCGGGCGTCAACAAAAGCAGACTCGCCCATGCCAGCGAATCTCGTTCGTGCACAAGCAGCCGGAATGCGGCCAACATGCGCCGGTTGTCGGGCTCGGCCAGCATTCGCTCAACAGCGTCAGGATCGGAATAGGCGATGCCCAAGTCATCCAGGGCGTGTTTGATGGGCCCGCTAAAAGTGCCGTTGTGGTCGCCGCGCAGCAAGATCAGAATTTCTTCGGCAGAGACGTGATCGCGCGCGATCAACTGCCGGACTAAAGCGGCGATACCCTGCGCTTCTGTGACATCGCCGGGGAAGGCGAGCAGTGCAACTTCGCCATCAGGCGATCCTTCGGCGCACGCCAACGCGGGGCGGCCATGCGGACGATCGGGATCGCCCGCGATCACATATGTGGCCCACTCAATGATACGTCGGCCGCAACGTTGCGTGACTGACAGCGGATAAAGCGTGCAGCCCGGATAGTCGTCAGGGAATCGACGAATTCCTTCAGGCGCCGCATAGCGGAACGAGTATATCGACTGGTCGTCATCACCTGCTGCGATGATCGAGCATCCGCGGTCGGCAATGAGGTGCAAGACATCTAGGTCGCACGCATTAAGGTCTTGGTATTCATCCACAATTAGCAAGTCATATTCGACGCCTTCTAGGTCAGGGTGATCGCGGAGCGCCTGGCGTAGAGCAAACGGCAGTTCGGCAAGAAGTGTGTAGCCATAGATTTGTCGGTGCTCATTCCAGGCGCCCACAAATCGCGCGCGCTCAGCGGGATCGACACGTGGGTGCTCGCGTGGTTCAAGGAATTCCCAATTCGATGCCATCTCACGGATCAGGTTGTCGAGATGATCCATGCGAACATTGATTCGATGAGCGAGCGTGGGGTGCACAATTTGGTGTTCTTCCCACTTGTCCGCAATGCGCAAAGGTTGAGGAAAATCACCCGTCCCTGGATTGCGAAGTAGAACAGATATTGAGAACGAATGGATCGTGCTAGGGCGCTCGGCTGCCGCTGCAGGATGGTCGGATACCTTCTTCGCCAGTTCGGCCGTTGCGGCGCGCGTGAACGTCAGTAGCTTTACGCGCGGCGCGGGATTACCGGCGAGCAGGTGATCGACAAGCGCTACCAGCGTTGCGCTCTTTCCCGTGCCAGGTCCAGCGAGCACGCGCGCGTGCCGGTCCGCATGGTGGGCAAGGATTGCCTGCTGTTCGCGAGTTGGTCGATACGGCATATCTCTTGCCGATCTTATCCGAGGTGCGAGAGTTGGTGAACAGAGAGTCTGTGCCAATTCCTGTTTCGACAGGGAGGCGCTCCGCAGGGGGTCACTGAATCGCGCGGCCTGAAGTTCCGATCTAGGCAGTTGGTCCCACGTCGCTTCCGGCCCATTCCGGGCGGATTACGGGCAACCCGCAAAGAACCCACTCGGGTGGGTGACCTATCTGAGAGCAAGCAGCAAATGGGTTGGATTCGAACGCCTAAGCCCCATTGATAGCGCGTAACTTAACTTACTGATTTTTAAGGACGCCAAAAACGCCAGAATGGGCAGATATGGGGGATCGAGGTACATAGGGAGGTACACGGCCCCAACCCACGTTCGCGTGTTAAAATCTCCGCATGTTTCACGATTCGGTGCGGTGGCGTATTCCATCGGCGCTCTGAAGAGACCGTGTTATGGGCTTTTTTTATTTTGACGAAAGCATTCATCCAAGAGGGAGCTTTACCCTAGGTGCCTTTGCGTATTCCAAAGAATCGCTCGATCTCCCCGTCAGCGATGCGCTTCGGCAAAATGGGCTAATACCTGGCATGCACGAGTTCAAGAGCGGCACTCGTATGGATAAGAATCCCGTGCAGGCAAAGGTACGCGATATGCTGAAGTCCGTTATCAACAGCCACTGTCGCATCGGACTTGTGGTCGCGCCCGACAGCCCGCGCCAATTGCTAGGTCACGAGGCTGTGCTCGGCCTCGAAAAAATTCTGTCCATGAATGACTTCGAGACTCCGATACAGGAGGTCTTTTTTGACCAGGGTATTTTCGAAACTTTGCCCTACGCTCACCAGCGAGCGGCGCAAATGTCTTCCAGCAGTAAAGCTGCTTGCAACTTGCACTTTGAGCAGAATTCCCGAGAAGTCATGGGACTTCAGGTCGCTGACCTCATTGCTCACATGTGCGCAACGATGCTCCTCGCTCAACTTGGACTGATAACAAAGAAAGTTAAAGTCGGTGAAAACTCAGGCTACGACCCTGACCTCGACGTAGAATTGGAGTTCGAGTTGTGGGCAACTCTGAGGTGGAAATTCTTCGCTTTAGGTCCGCCTCCATATGACACCTGGAAATCGCAGCTTGATTTTCAGGTAGATGTGGCATCAAGTGGTCTACACGTAGCGGCAGCATGCGACCCCGGTGTCAGGGATGCGGCTTTGAATCGCTTTGGCAGGATGTATCTTGGTTGTATTCATTGATCTGACGGGATTTTCCGAACCCAAACTAACAAGTTCGTGGGGCGGAGCCTGTTGAAAATACACGATAAATGCGAATGAAGAAGCGCACTAGCTTAGATGAATGAACGTCCTCCCATACCGGCGGACCTGCGACGCCGATTCTTTCGCATGTTCCAGATCGTCAAGTCGGGCAATAATTTGTGCCCGTTGCGATTCGTCGGCAATAGTGCTGGCGGTTTCGCGCAAGCGGGCAAACAGTTGTTCATTCGATACGGAAGCGATGTTCATAGAGTTGTCGGTACTGTTTACATTGACGCGGGCATTGGGGCCGTGCATGTGGATGTTCTGTGCCAAGTTCGCTTCTCCTCTTGCATGAATTGTCCTGAATCCAGCTGGCGATTCGATCTCTTCAATTAACTTTGCGGTTGGCCTGACCTTCAGAGAAACGGGTAGTGGAACGCCTGATGCGCGGAAATAGCCCTGCTCGCTTAAAAGCTGCAAGTTCCGATGAAATGTTTGAACGGACCCTCCAAGGTAATCAAAATCTTCAGCACATTCAAAGTCAACGTAGGAGTTTAGCCCGAGAGCTGGATACTTAAATCCAAGCCAGTATCCGCCTAGTTTGAGAAAACGCCGGATTGTTTGGTCGTCCGCTGGCTTTTGCGGCTGAAAATCAGACGCCCTTAGTCGCAGTTCGTGGTATCGGTCGGGGGCGATGGGTGTCTCAAAACTGAAAACGCCAGAGTCGAACGCTTGACGGAGGACGTTCAATCTTACTGTCTCGACCCGTTCGTCGTAGTCTTTGATGAAAACTCTATCCGTTCCAGACCGGAACATCGAGACGTTTCGCATGCCGCGATCTTTTACAAGGTCTTTCAATTTGAAGTAGTACAGGACACCATCCCGCCCGTCAGCGTTCCCCACGTCGATGTACGCTGCCTCGAAACACTCGCCGCCGAGGGTGACAAGAATTTTCATGGGCCGTTCAGAATTATATTAAACCTGCTGCTGGTTTGCCCGCCAGGCTGTTTCGCTTTACTTTCTCCCTACATCCGCTTACACTTCTTAACGTACGTCTGGAGTCGCGGCATGAACACAAAAAAGACTATGGCGTGGGTTATCAGCGGCTCGCTGGCTGCCGCTGTAGGGATTTGCGAGGCACGTGAAAATCCCCACATCGAACAGCGTCAGCATGAAGAGGCTCCGCGTTTGAGTTATGAATTTCCCAATTCAACCGCGACCGTGACCATACTTGGTTCACTGCTGCCAGAAGATTTGTCCACACCTGTTCGATTGAAGAGGTAATCTTGCCACATGCCCTCGGTTGCTCTTGGCACCACTTTTTCTGGACCGAACAACGAAACATTCAAAACCACTGATTTCCTCGGCCAAGGTGCCTTTGGTGAAGTGTATCGTGCTGTGGGAGAGACCTCGGGCACAGTTGTTGCCGTGAAACTATTGCCGCTCGGGGCACTTGCCTCTCCCGAGTCCAAGATCGCTTTGTTGAATGAAATAAGAACGGCGCAACGGATCAAGCACCCTAATGTTGTGCAGATGTTACACGTAAATGATGGAACCGCGTCGCAGATCGGCCCTTACGTCGTAATGGAATATGTTTCCGGTGGGAGCTTGGCGAATGTGCTGCGTGCGGGAACCCAAATCCCGCTCGAACGAGCCATCGACATGATGATCGACATTGCTCAAGGGGCCAAAGCAATAAACGAGAAACTGATCCACCGCGACATTAAGCCGGACAACGTTTTAATCGAGGGCAGTAAGCTCAAGATCGGGGACTTCGGTATTTCCAAGTTCGTAGATGAGAGCACCCGTCTGCACACCTTCAAGGGTAGACAGCACATTTGGTATATGGCCCCGGAAGGTTGGGCGAATCAAGCAAACACAATCAAGATTGACGTTTATTCGGTCGGTTTGGTGTTCTATGAAATCTTGGCGCTACAAAATCCATTGTTGCCGCATGTGGCGGACCCAACCGATTTTCTCGATTGGGAAAAAGCGCACCTCTACCAGCCGTGTCCTGATGTTCGTACCTCCCGCAATGATGTGCCATTGTCCATCGCCCAACTCTTGTCTCGCATGGTCAGCAAAAGGCCAGACGACCGACCGTATTGGGATGAAGTATTGAACGTACTAAGTCAGCCGAGCGTCGTTAGTGGCACCACCAAAAATCCAACCATCACTGCGGCGGTGGAAGCTGCCGTTGCCCGTAAAGAACAGGAGAAAAGGAAAGAGCTAGAATTGCTGGCACAGCGGGACAAACGAGAGACGCAACTTGACTTGTATCGCTACTCGTGTGCCGCCTTACTCGCACAATTGGACCCGGTTGTTGAGCAATTCAATCAGGAATTTCAGTACGGTCAAATTACAAGGCGAGAAGAAGCGGGCATAATTTTCTACCATATTCCTCAATGTCACAGTATTCAGGTCAGTTTTTTCCGCCCGCCAGACTCGCCAATGAAGGTTCGGAACGGTGAAGTAATCGGAGGAGGCTGGATCGGGCTATCACAAGGCATAAGCGCCAACGTCGTGCTCCTCAAACATGGGGCGGATGACTTATACGGGCGGTGGAGCATCTGCGAAATCAAAATTTCGGGTATCGTAAACCCCCCTTCTTTAATCGGACAGTTCGGCATAACTAAGCACACGGTTGAACCCTTTGGATTCAAGGCTGAATATTTCTATGAGCAGATGCAATACGTGGGGATGGCACACGTTTTTAACTACTTCTTCAGTGACGACGTTACGGGATTCTTTGCCAAATTGATTCACGAGTCGTGCAAAATCGGGAATCCTGTAGGATGAACTCAATGAGCGAGAATATCGCTGTGAAAGTGCCGCGTCTCCCGCCAACGTCACATCCGAGGTCCGCAAATGTCACCGATTTCTGACGCCCAACGCGAGAACACCAGGCTTGTCCTCAAGGAATTGTTCAGCTTGTGGCACAAGAGGTCAGGTCTGTATGGCAACGTCCTTTTCGCCTCGGCTGTCGGAAAAGGATACGACAAGAAGAAATGGCGCAACGTCTGCTCGTTCCTGCTCCCTCTGCACAAAGCCGAAGTTCGCTCGATTGGCGTGCAAGCGGATTACGGAGATTTCAAGCTTGTTGAAGGTGCCATCTCCATTGATGAGGCCAAGGAAGTTCTCTCAACTGTCGTGGAGCGAGACCACTTGTGCTTGCCCGGTACTCCAGAAATCGAAATACAAGCTTCCTTACATCCCAACTCTCCGCATCACTTTTGGGATAGCGGCTGGCACCGCTTTCCGCTCTTTTTCCCATATTACGAATACAACCTCAGCATCGATCAGGACTTCAAAGGGGAGTCACCGCAACAAGCCTTGTATGGTGTTGACTTACCTGTATTCCCGTCAGGTGGAGCGGCCATCGAGAGTTTCTTCAGCACCCGGCTTGGCGACAATAGCTCGTACGGCGGTTTTCTTGCCGCTCTCGTTCCAGATTATAGAGGCAAGATCGAGGAAATCCGCATCGGCACTAACAGCATCCAAGTTGAAATAGAGTGCCTTGCCGGAAGCTCGGAAAAAGACCTAATCGGAAAACTTTTTGTTCGGTATCATGGCGGCATCTCCATCACTGCGGACTTAAACTTCACAGATCACAAAGCGTCTGCCGAAATTCGAGACTTTCCTCGTGATCTGCTCGTTGTGCTTTTGTGCCGTCAGGATGGAGAACTTGTTGACCGTAGGAGTTTTCTGGCGGGAAGCCAATATGTAACAGAAGGTGTGACAATCGAAGCTCCCGAACAGGACATAGAACAAGTGATTCAGATGGGTGAATCGGACGCCGTAGAGTTCAAGCGAGAGATTCCGCCGCAACGAGAACAGATTGCTGTTGGCGCAACCGCTTTTGCAAATCGTAGAGGCGGAAGAATCTTTATCGGAGTCGCGGACGATTGCTCGATCTTTGGGTGCCGACTGGATAAGCCGAAGGATACGATAAATCAAATTCTGCGGAGCTATTGCGATCCCCCGCTCGATGTTTCCGTTGATGAGGTTCAGATTCGCAATCTACCGATTATTGTCGTGACGATTCCAGAAGGCAAGGACAAGCCTTACGCCGTAAAAGATAAGGGAATTTATATTCGCAGCGGAGCGAGCAAGCGGATTGCGACACGATATGAACTGGATGAAATGTACAGTGGAAAGCACAGCGCCACAAATCTATTCCCGTAAATGAGTAGCTTGACATAATTCCCTTTTGCGCTACCCTGCTCATTCGAGGTGAGTCATGCACGTTCGCTCTCTTGAAGCCTCCACGCACAACTACATACGCGGCTGCATCCGGGCGTATTTCGAGGGTAGCCGTAACCTACGCTGGATCGTAAGTGTGATTGGCGATGCGAAAGCTCACGCCCGCGTCATCGTGGAAACTGGATTCAGCCAATACGCGGGATCGCAATCGTATCGAGAGTTGATGGCCGAGTTGTAAGCTACTCAACCGTGCTGCGCTGACGTTTTCGCTGAAGTTTGCGCCTGTATCTTCTCGTCATAGTATTTCACTTGCGCGATGGCTTTTTGAATTGCATCTTGTAGTTGTTCTTCGGGCAAATCCGCACCCTGCACACTCCTGTATTCCTCGGCAACCTGTCGGCCTCCCCATTCCATTTGCGAGTCACCGTGAATAACGGAATCCCTCAGCGTCACTATTTTTTCAAAGAAATCCACGGATACAGGTCCGTTGCCCAAGTCTTTATTGAGGGCGTTAAGCTGAGTCACCAGTCTTGGTTCGCGGGATTTGGATTGCTTTATACTTATAAGTTTCCGCCGTTGCGCGAACCTTGAAATCCAATGCTGGAGCCGCGTCACCAGCCCAACTAACGCAAGCAGCCGCGCAGCCCTCCTGAAATCGTCGTAAGTATTTTGCAACTGGCCTTTTATTGAATAGATGACTTCGTGGCTTTCCAAGTGGAATTCGTCATCGATTTTTGACAACTCCTCATCTTCTTCGCGGTTTATGGCCGCAATCGTAAATTCGTGGTTCGCCGTAACGAGCATGTGGAGATCGATTTCAAAGTCATGCGCGATCTCTTGCGGTTCATTCAAAGCATCCCAGTCAATACTCTCCGGCGTGCCCATAAAAACCCTCCTCTCTCTACATCATACGCGCTCAAAGTCTTTTGCCTGCTCGCTTTCCAATTGATGGCGACGCTAGCGACGGAAATCTTGTGGAGCAGCATGCGCACGTTTCCAAAAATACCGGATTCGCCCAGGTGAGGTACACGGCGAGTACACAAGTGAGCTTGGATTCTAAGGCCCCTTCTGCTTCCACCAAGGTTGACCCGTGGGCGCTGGCTGAGTCGGATTTTGGGGACTCGCCGTTTGTGATGGCGACGAGACTGGAGGCGCTGGCGTTGCCGCTCCACTTGCGGCTACGTGAGAAGAGATTGCTCGTCCATAGTATTTCACCCACGAGATACCTGTTCCCGGTATTCGGATTGAGATATAGCGCCGCCCGTCAGGCGATACGCCAAGACGGAGAATGCCACCAAGTCCCCAGCTCCCCCCTAGCCCCTGCTTTGAGATGGTCCCGCGGAACCCGCCCATACTGAGCGTTCGACGAAATCTCCAACCCATTGAGCCTCCTCAACGTCCGAATGCCACGTGGCGCATGTAGCGAGGAAACGTAATCGAGTGGAATTTCCCATTGTCGAGCCGCGCCTTGGCTACGCGCCACTGGACCGCCTGTATCGCCTTCCGCTGCGCTCCGAGCGGCTTCTCGATCTCAGCGATTGACTGCGCGGCGTTCTGATGAGCGCGGAGAATCGCAGTTTGCAGAATTTCCTGTCGTCGCTTCGAATCGGCCTGAATCCCTTTCATCTCTGCACTGTTCTTGGCTTTCTCGATCGCGATCTGCGAATCAAACGGAATCCGTTCGGCGGCATACCTTTGTTGGATCGAAGCTTGCTGAGTAGCGAGGGATACTTGGGCGTTCGACAATTGGAATTGAACCTGGGTGCGCGATGCCGCGTATTTGGCCGTAATCGCGTTATCTTCTGTCTGAGTCAAGACAGTGGGCATTGTACGCCTTGCGGTGTTTTCGAATGATTGTCGCCAAGCCAAGATTGCGCTGGCGCGGTGTTGCCCAACGGAGGGTACCTTAAAATAAGTCAACCTGATGCAGTCTGCCGCCGTTCGGATACCAGAAGCTATGAGGTTATTGATCACGTACGCGCCAATGCCAGGGATTGTCCCCGGTGCAAGGAGAAGTGATTGCAATCGATTTTGAACGTGTTGCTCCTGTTTCGTTTTCAATGTTGTGATACGTTCGGCGCCTTCGGCCTGCTGTAATTGACTGAGTTGTTGAGCAAGACTTGACACGCTTGCGCCGAGCGTGCCCTGGAGGTGTTTGAGTTCGTTTGCTTCGTGTTGTTCAAGCCGCTGTTTTTGTTGTAATGCACTCGCTGTCGCTTGGCGCAAAGCCCGGTCGGAGGAGTCGCGATGCTTCTTTTCATCGGCCAGCACGTTCTGGATTTCCTTTGTCAGCTTGGCGACTTGCTCCGCCTCATCAGAGCGCACTCGGCGCTTTTGAACGTCGGCCGCTTCGATTGCTCCGCGTGCTGATTCTAGTTCGTGCTCGACCTCACGAAGAGCCTCATTTGACTGGGCCCTCGAATGGACTACTGGCTCCGATCTATATTGTCGAATGCAAGCAATCACGGTTCCCGCGAATCCAAACGCAAGCATGAAGGCCAGGCCAGTCCAACCAAAGAACAGCGCGGATAGAGCTCCAAACACGCAGGTGTAGAGAAGTATTCTCGCCAATAAAACTTCGGTGTCGAATTGGGGTGTAGCAGTTGCAGGGGTGACGAAATCAAGCACCCATGATGGATCGCTGGAAGGCGCTGTTTGTTGTTGCGGTCTTGGTTGTCGCGTTTGGAAAGCAACATGATCCTGGAGCCAACTTGGAATGGAAGACGGTGGTCCTCCGGAAGGCTCCGAAGTTGCCACTGGAGGCACGTTTTCAAAGTTCGGCACATCGCGCGGCGAGGAATACAAGATGACCTTGAAGAACTCAACGAGACTGCGAAGCTGCGGGTTGTGGCAGTGCTCCAGTGAGTTCAAGAGTCCAGAGTGGTCGGGATCTTCAAAGTCCCGCCGTCGGAAAAGAAGGCAATCGTCACCTCCTCGGAATGTCTGCCACAAGTTCGGATAAACGCTCAAGGCTACCAGCGAGACATAAATCACCCAGCTAGAGAAGTTGTCAAGGTACGGTCCAAAGTCGATAGCGCTCCGCTGGGGGTGTTGATAATTCGGCTGACCAACTTCGGCGCTACGCTTTCCCGCCAGCGTTGGAACGAACATGCCATCATAGTCCACAAGTTTAAGGGCAGAGTTCACCACCAAAATGTTGCCATGCTGTAAGTCACCATGCGCAATGTGAGCCTGCTGAAGAGCCTGAATCATTTGCACCCACTGCACAGCCAAGCTTGTCAGAACTCGCGAGTTGCTCAAGCTCTTCTGAACATAAACATGCAACGGATCACCTTCTGCCCATTGCATTTTGACTACGGGAAACCACTCGCCCCGAATTCGAATTCCACGCTGCAGATAGGTGAAGTCCATCATGTAAGGGCAGCGCTGTTGCGACAGGTAGGCTCCTATTGCGGCGTACCTCTCTTGCGAATCATCTGGCGGTTGCCGGGTAAAGCATTTGACCGCCCAATTTCCTGATGGAGATTGCAGTTTGTAGGCAACAGCGAATGCTCCACTGCGCGGCTTAGGCAGGCCAAGTTGGTTGCACTCGGGAAGGCACGAGCGCAGAACGGCGTCCTCGAAGACATTACGCGGGGACTGAATGTGCTCGTTGTAATCATTTGGCGAGGGCCAGGCCATAATGCTTAAACGATCTCAATTCTGTAGATCGTCACATCATCATTGCGCATCAGGCCTTGTGTGCGGGCCGTATCGACCCATTCTCGGAACGATTTCATTCCCGATTGGGCGACAACTGGATGGTCACGCTCGTTGTCCAAGTCCCGAATGACTTCCCAGGGTGCCTCGTTACGTTCGTGGGCGCGAAAAAACCAGGCTGCTACCGCGTCGGTCATAAGGTAAAAGTGATCGCCACTTTGCCACTCGCCCGTGGCCGAGACAACAGCGCTTACCCCTGAATCGTTCCCTGGCTTCGAAGAAAGCAATGCCGGGGAGTTTGTGAAATCCTGAGAGGACAGGAGAGGGAATTTAGTTAAAAGATGGCTGCCTCGGAGTTGGAACAAACAGCTATCCCCGATTGCTTCGGCATGCCAGTCGCCTTTTTCGCTCTCGGCAGACTTCCAACCTAGGGTCAGTCCAACCAGCGCCGCAAATGTGCCACTCTCAAGTTTCTGTTCCGAGTACCAAGGCAGCGGCTTCTTACGAACAAAGGACCACCATTTGCGTCGAAGCTTGGACAGCCACTCAAGGTCAGCTAGGTTATCAAACGCGCCGGAACAGTACGCCCGCACTAACTGCTTCGCCCAGATGCCAGAGAATGAGGTCTCTGTAGCTCCATCCGCAACGGCGAAGCGTTGGCAAGTCTCCCCGTGAAGAGGATGCCTAGGCCAGTATGCATCCTCATACTCTGAATCAGCATTTCCTGCCTTCGGCATGGATAGGGCCTCAGCAAAAAGCCGCATTTCCTTACCGCAAATTGCTTGGTCTTGTGCCGATGTCGAGCGCCTGAATCACTAGCACAAGCTCCGCATTCAGAACGAAACACTTTGCACCCTCACCAAGTCGGAATCCGTGCTCCGCAGCAACAGTGCGCATAAATGGCGTGAGGAGGCTTGCGGAATCGAACAATGTGCGCGCAAACTGATCAGGCAATTGCGACGAAGAATCAGGAAACGCAGTGGAGACGGCGCTCGGATTGCTTGACAGGTGCAGATTGAAGAGTAAAACGTTACCGTCGTTCGACGAAAGGGACGTTACTTCTCGCATGGCTTGAGAAGGGTCGCCGTCTGTAGACTCGCCGTCCGTGATGTGAATCACGACCGGAGGAAAACTGCCTGAATGTTGCCCGAGCCATTGCTGGAGGATGCGCTTGCCTTGGCTGAGTGCCTGACACATCGGCGTGCCGCCGCCAGTCGTGGCGTCAAACCAAATCGGGAATCGCACGTTTTGATCAACAAGCCCACCAGCCCCGTCGTCCACCTTTTTTGCACGCTCTTCGACGCGGACTGGAGAAT
This sequence comes from Acidobacteria bacterium 13_2_20CM_57_17, assembly GCA_001914785.1. GTDB lineage: Bacteria > Acidobacteriota > Terriglobia > Acidiferrales > UBA7541 > Acidiferrum. The sequence continues at coordinate 59,285 of MNDE01000081.1, forward strand.
TAGCGATCTCGCTAATTGGAACCAATTCCTTGCCCGATAATGCTCCGCCGAAGGCGGGCCCCACAGAAGCGCCATAGCCGATTACGCCGACATGAAAATAGTCCCTAACGCCCTCCTCCTTGGCGCAGCGGATTACGAGGGTCTGGAGCAGCTTGTTTATCGCATCCGCCACTCCATCCGCTTTCCTCTTTGCGCCCTCCGTTGGGAACACGTCAGCCATGGAGCCCGACTGATCAATGAGGAATAAAAAGCAGGTCGGATTCGAGCGGCTGATTTCGGCAGTGTACGGCATAGCTGGGACACCCCTTAAGGTGCGGTAAGTAATGGTCTTTCAGGAACTTAGGCAAACACGAATCTACATGGTAAACCACGCGGCTATCAAGGAAAATTTTCCGTCACGAGAGTCGAGGCTAACCAGGTTGTTGGTACCTGTGGTCTTTCTCCGGCGTCGGATGGGCACTACTGGACTACAATTGAGTGCGGATGTGCCCCAAAAGATGAGCTTTGCACCTCAATTTGAGATAACGAATTCGATCACGGCAGAGTTGACAAGGATCGAACGGGCGCGTGGATTTCTGGACGCGGCCAAACTTTCCGAGGACTGGATCGCCGGTATGCAAAAGCGCGCCCTTGTGCTTGAGGCGCACTATACGACGCATATCGAAGGCACTCAACTTACGCTTGAACAATCGGAACGCATTCTCGCAGGCAAAAAGGTCCGAGGGGCTAGACCAGATGATGCGCAAGAGCTCCTCAACTACAAGAAGGCGTCCCTACTGACCCCACCAAATACTACCGGCCGTTGCTGTGACAAGCTGTGACACGTTACTGTGACAAGCTATGACAGACGACTTTGACCGGACCTGGTTCGACAAGGGTATCGCTGAAAGGAAGAATTCGTGAGGACGCTGCGACAATTCGTGACCGGAATCGAGGCGATTCCGGCGAACACTTCGTGGTACTTGGCTGACCTGGGAGAGGCGCGAGGAAAACAAGAGCTTTTTACAAACCAATCTCCCCAAACACTCAAGGCTCTGCGGGAGCATGCTTTGATCGAAAGCGCAGTTTCGTCAAACCGGATTGAGGGGGTTGTTGCGGATCAGGCGCGCGTTGGAACCATTGTATTCGGCCACAAGCAACTGCGCGACAGAGCTGAAGAGGAGATTCGCGGCTATCGAGATGCCCTCAAACGGATTCACGAACAAGGTAAACAATTATCCGTATCTGAGGACACGATTCGAGAACTTCACAGATTGACTCGGGGCGGAGTTGGGGACGCGGGGCAATATAAAGAAAAAGACTCCGATATCATTGAGAAGTCGCCTGATGGAAGGCAAAGAGTCCGTTTCCGAACTGTTCCAGCGAGCGAAACTGCAACACAGATGCATGAATTGTTTTCGCTGTGGAAGGAATGCCTTGAACAGCGCCGAATCCATCCCTTGATTCTCTTAGGTGGCATGAATTTGGATTTTCTATGTATCCACCCATTCAGAGACGGAAATGGTCGAATCTCAAGATTGCTACTTGTCTTGCAGAGTTATCACATCGGTTTAGAAGTCGGACGCTATGTCAGCTTGGAGCGTGTGATTGAGGAGAACAAG